>JBOFBK010000645.1:0-4453 GCA_051645525.1 Dermatophilaceae bacterium
CGCTACGTCAGCGACAAGCGCTCGGTGGCCGATGGCGCCGTCGGTGCCGTCGTCGACCTCGGCGCGGCGTGGGGCGGTTACCCGTCGGGCGCGGGCAGCACTGGCGACTTCGCGCGCGGCGCACCAGGCAACGCCGGCGGCGGCGGTGCGTACTGGAATGGCAGCAACGACAACGGCGGCGGCGGCGGCGGCGGCAACGGCGGCAGCGGTGGTCGGGGCGCTGCGGGCTGGCGCAGCGCTGGCTATGCCGGGATTCTTGCCGACTATTCGAACCTGCCAGAGAAGCGCTGGGGCTTCGGCGGCTCGTCCTTCCTGACGCCGGGCGTCGACCGCCTCGTGCTGGGCGGCGGTGGCGGCGCTGGCGACAACAACGTCAACAGCGCGCCGGCGGCGTCGAGCGGCGCGGCGGGCGGCGGCATCGTCATGGTGCGTGCCGAGACGGTGACTGGCCCCGGGACGGTGCTTGCTCGCGGTGCGCGCGCCGCCGACAACGCCCAGAACGATGGCGGTGGCGGCGGCGGTGCGGGCGGTAGCGTGCTCGTCATCGCGACGACGTGGAGCGCCAGCCTGTCGGTGGATGTCAGCGGCGGGCGGGGCGGTGACGCCTGGGTGTCCGGCAGCACCGCCCATGGCAGCGGCGGCGGTGGCGGTGGTGGCTTCATCGTCACCAGTGCGGCAACGAGCAACACGCTCACCGGCGGCGGCCCTGGCCTGACCAATACCGCCCAGGGTCAGCCGGGCGGTGCCGCCCATGGTGCGCAGCAGGGCTCGCCCGGCGGCCAGCTGGTCATCCCGGCCGCGGGCGATGCGCCGGGTGCGAGCGTCGGGCGCACCTGCAAGTCCGACCTGCGCATCACCAAGACCAACACGCCCGGCGTCAACGGCGACGTTGACCTGCCCAGCGACACCGTCGCGGCGGGCGGCATCACGGCCTACACGGTGACGGTCAGTAACGCCGGGCCGAAGCCCGCAAACGGCGCCGTGCTCCGGGATGCAGCGACGGCCGGCCTCAGCTGCACGACGGCGACGTGCGTCGCGAGTGGTGGCGCTGCCTGCCCCACCGACACCGGTGCGGCCCTCGCCGCTGCGGTGCTGTCGCCGGGCGGCGCGATCGTGCCTGTCCTGCCCGCTGGCGGATCGGTGGCGGTCAGTCTGACCTGCACGGTGCTGTCGAACTGATTGGCGGTCGGATCTGGGGGACAGACGGTCGTCGTCGGGCCAGCCATGTAAACCCCGGTCCCTTTTGACTTTTTTTTTCGCACAAGCGATTGTTGTCCTGCGGTAACTGCGACTACGCTCACCTTCGAGGGCCCCCCCCGGCTCTGTGCCATGCACGGCACCTGTCTATCGGGGCGTTGTATCCGGCTTCAAACGATCAGCTTTGCCTCGGGGAATTCGATGGGTGTGGGAGTGAAGTTGGCCGCCATGCGCTGGCCGCGTTTTGTTGTGACGATGCTGGCCGCGGCGACCCTGATGTCGCTCGGGCCGGTCGCACTTGCGCAGAACGCCGTCAACACCGCGACCGTCGCCGCGCCAGCATCGGTCAATGATCCCGTCCCCGCGAACAACACCGCGACCGACACCGATCCGATCGCGCGCGCCACCGACCTCGCCCTGACCAAGAGCAGCACGCCCGACCCGGTCGTGGTCGGCGGTTTGCTGACCTACACGCTGACCGTCGCGAATGCTGGCCCGAGTGCCGTCCTTGCCGCCGACACCTTCTCGATCATCGAAGCCCTCCCCGCCGGGCTGAGCGGCTGCACCTACACCCCGTCGACCGGCACGTTTACCGTTGGCACGATCGCGCCCGGCGCCACCGGCACGGGCACGTGGACCGGCGCGGCGATCCCGTCGGGCGGCAGCATCACCCTGACCATCGCGTGCACCGTTGACGCGGCGGCCGCGGCGAGCATTGCCAACACGGCGACCGTCGTGCCTGCGACCGGCACCACCGATCCGGACTGCTCGGGTGCGCCGCTGGTCTGCGCGGGCAACAACACGGCGACCGTCACCACGACGGTGGACCGCGTTGAGCTGACCCTGGCGAAGACCGCGAGCGTCGGCGCCGGGTCCTTCGTCGTCGGCGTGCCGGCGAGCTACACGCTGACCGTCACCAACGGCGGCACGACCGCGATGTCGGTGCCCGCCACGGTCACGGACACGATCCCGGCCGGATTGACCATCGGCACGCTGCCGGCGGGCTGCACGGCGAGCGGCCAGGCGGTGACTTGTACGGTCGCTGCCGGCCTGTCGAACGTCGCACCGAACAACACGGTGTCGTTCGTCATCGGCGTGACGCCGACTGCGGCCGCTGCGCCGTCGGTCACCAACACCGCGAGCGTCAGCGGCGGCGGCGATGGGGCTGGTCCAGCGGCGCCGCGCTGCACCGCCAGCGTCACGACGGCCCTTGCGTCGACGACGCTGCGGCTCGTCAAAGCCTGGGGCGCCAACAGCCGCAGTGGCGACGTGGCGTCCCTCGGTTCGACGACGGGTCTGCTCAACAACACCGCGGCGTTCTCCGCGACGGCGTCGGTGGACGGCAACAGCGACACCGTGACGGTGTTCGCCGGCGAGCAGGCGCTGCTGCCCGCGGAGACCATGGCGGGCGGCGCCCTGGCGGAGTACGGCGTGGCCGTGGCCTGCACCGGCGGCACGCTCGGCGGTACCGACGGCAAGGTGGCCAACACCCTGTCGATCCTCGCGTCCGATGCCGGCAACCCGATCACCTGCACCTACACGAATACGTTCGTGCAGCGGGCGGAGATCAGCCTCGATAAGACGAGTACCGCCACGAGCGTCACGGCGGCGGGCGACGTCATCCCGTATTCGCTGACCGCGACGAACACCGGCAACGTTGCGCTGAGCAACGTCACGCTCAGCGACCCGCTGATCGCGGCCCTGACGTGTACGCCCGCTGTGCCGGTGGCGACGCTCGCCATCGGCGCCAGCGTCACTTGCACTGGCTCGTACACGGTGACGCAGGCCGACATCAACCGCGTGGGCAGCAGCGACGGCGTGGATGACGGGATCATCCGCAATGCCGCTACGGCCACCGGCACGCCCGGCGTTGGTGCGCCGGTGAGTGACGGCGATTCCGTCGACGTGACCCTCCCGCCGATCAACGTCGCGGGCAGCCTCCTCAAGTCGGCCGCGTTGGTCGATACCGACGGCAGCGGCGGGGCCAGCGTCGGCGAAGTCATCACGTACACGTTCACCGGCGTCAATTCCGGCAACGTCACGCTGTCGAACATCACGATCACCGACCCGCTGCTGCCTTCGTTGGCCTGCGCGCCGTCGGGCGACCTGCTGCCCGGCCAGTCGCGTACTTTCGGCACCGCGCCGCCGGCTGCCATCGCGTGTACCGGCAACACCTACACGGTGACACAGGCCGACGTCGACACCCTCGGCGGCGGTGACGGCGACATCGACAACACGGCGACCGGCAGCGCCACCCAGCCGGACGGCACGACCGTCTCCGCGACCGGCACGGCGAGTGTGCCGGTCGATGCGGCGACGCCGGCGCTGACGGTGGACAAGACGGCGGGCACGCCGTCGGGCAGCACCGCTGGCAGCACGATCGCGTACAGCTTCCTGGTGACCAACACCGGCAACGTGACGATCACGGGCCTGGTGATCAACGACGCCAACCTCGACGCCGCGGCCGTGTGCCCGGTGACGACGTTGGCGCCGGGGGCGAGCACCACCTGCACCGGCACGCACACGATCACCCAGGCCGAGGTCGATGCGGGCGCGGTCAACAACAGCGCGACCGCGACCGGCACCACGCCGGGCGGCGGCACGATCACGAGTCCGGCGGACACGACGAGCACGTCGATTGCGGCGAATCCGAGCCTGACCGTCGACAAGACCGCGGGCACGCCGACGTACAGGTCGATCGGCGAGGTCATCAGCTACAGCTATCTCGTCACCAACACCGGCAACGTCACGATCACCGCGCTCAGCGTCGCGGACGATCGCATCGCCAGCGTGAGCTGCCCGGTGACGGCGCTGGCGCCGGCCGCGAGCACCACCTGCACCGGCAGTTACACCGTCGTCGCGGGTGACCTGACGGGAACGCCTGGAACCATCACGAACATCGCCACGGCGAATGGCGCCCCGGCACTCGGCACGCTGACGCCGGCGACCGACACCGTGACGATCACCGAGGCGCCGAGTGCGATCGATGCCGTGGACGACACCGGCACGGTGGCGAACGGCGCGACGGGCGGCACGGCCGTGCCGAACGTGCTGGTCAACGACACCTTGAACGGCAACCCGGCGACGCTGGCGACCGTCACGCTGACCCAAGTGTCGACGACCAACCCGAACGTGACGCTGGACCCGGCGACGGGTGCGGTGAACGTGGCGGCGGGAACGCCGGCCGGCACGTACACGCTGGTCTACCAGATCTGCGAGCAGCTGAACCCGACCAACTGCGACCCGGCCACCGCGA
>JBOFBK010000646.1:0-5233 GCA_051645525.1 Dermatophilaceae bacterium
GCGCTCGCGGCATCCGACCAGCTCGCCCGCGGCCTGATGGGGATGGCGTCCGGGGGCATGTTCGGCAGCGGGCTCGGCCGGGGCCGGCCCGACCTCACCTACCTGGCCGAGTCCGACTTCGTCTTCGCCAGCTTCGGCGAGGAGCTCGGACTGATCGGCCTGTTCGCCATCCTGCTGCTGTATGCGCTGCTCGTGCAGCGTGGGCTCCGTACCTCGCTCGGCACCCGTGACGGGTTCGGCAAACTGCTCGCCGCCGGGCTGGCGTTCTCGATGGCGCTGCAGCTGTTCGTCGTCGTCGGCGGGGTGACGCGCGTCATCCCACTCACCGGCCTGACCCTGCCGTTCATGTCGGCGGGTGGCTCCTCGCTGCTCGCCAACTGGGCGCTGGTGGCGATGCTCCTGCGAATCTCCGACCATGCCCGCCGCCCGCCGCCCGAGACCGGTGCCACGAGCCCGGTGGCGGAGGCGCGCACCGAGGTGGTGCGGATGCCGTGAACGCTCCCGTCCGCCGGTTGTCCCTCGTGGTGGCCGCGTTGTTCGCCTCGCTACTGGTTTCGACGACCCTCATCCAGTACGTCTTCGCCGCCGACCTCAACGCCCGACCCGACAATCGGCGCACCCTGCTGTCGACGTTCGCCCGCGAGCGCGGCGACATCCTCGTCGGTCAGGAGCCGATCGCCCGCTCGGTACCGTCCGACGACGAGTACAAGTTCCAGCGCGTCTACGACGACCCAGGGCTGTACGCGCACATCACCGGGTACTACTCGTTCTTCGGTGCGAACGGTGGCCTCGAGCAGGCCGAGAACCCGTTCCTCTCCGGGTCGAGCGACCGGCTTTTCTACCGGCGGGTGTCCGACCTGTTCACCGGCCGCCGGCCGCAGGGGGCCACGCTCCAGACCACCGTCGACCCGGCCGTGCAGCGCGCCGCGGCAGAGGCACTCGGCGAGCAGCGGGGCGCGGCGGTCGCGCTCGACCCGCGGACCGGCGCGATCCTCGCGATGGTGAGCCGGCCCACCTACGACCCTGGACAGCTCGCCACGCACGACATCGGCGCCTTGGAGCAGAACTACGCCCGGCTCAACGGCAGCTCGGCCCGACCGCTGGTCAACCGGGCCACCGGCGGCGACCTGTACCCGCCGGGCTCGGTCTTCAAGGTGGTGACCGCCGCGGCCGCGCTCTCGAGCGGTGAGTACACCGAGGACTCGGAGCTGGCCGGCCCGGCCGAGCTCGACGTGCCGCAGACCTCGGTCGACCTCCCAAACGCCTTCGACGGGTCGTGCGGGCCCGGTGACAGGGTCGACTTCACGCGCGCCATGGCCATCTCGTGCAACACCGCGCTGGCCACGGTGGGCATGGACATCGGCGCCGACGCGCTGCGCGAGCAGGCGGCGAAGTTCGGCTTCGGCGACTCGGTGTCTGTACCGATCCCGGTGACGCCGAGCCGAGTGCCGGCCGAGCTCGATACCCCGCAGCTGGCCCAGGCGGCGATCGGGCAGTACGACGTGCGGGTGACGCCGACCCAGATGGCGATGGTGGCGGCCGGGGTGGCGAACGGTGGGGTGGTGATGCAGCCGTACCTCGTCGAGTCGGTCGTCGGATCCGACCTCTCCGTGGTCGAGTCCACCGATCCGCGCGAGCTGTCGCGTGCCGTCGACGGCGAGGTCGCCGGCCAGCTGACCCGGATGATGGAGGCCGTCGTCGACGACGGCAGCGGCCAACGTGCCCAGATCGACGGAGTACGGGTGGCAGGGAAGACCGGCACCGCACAGACCGGCAACGAGGGCCGGGCCCACGCCTGGTTCATCTCGTTCGCCCCGGCCGACGACCCGCAGATCGCGGTCGCGGTGATCGTCGAGAACGGCGGCGACGCCGGCGACGAGGCCGGGGGTGGGGCGGTGGCCGCGCCGATCGCCCGCGAGATGATGGAAGCCAGGTTGACCCGATGAGGAGCGCCCGACATGCCTGACGTCCCAGAGCTGCTGGGGGGCCGGTACGAGGTCGGCGACCTCCTCGGCCGCGGCGGAATGGCCGAGGTGCACCTCGGCTTCGACAGCCGCCTCGGCCGTCAGGTGGCGATCAAGATGTTGCGCACCGATCTCGCGCGCGACCAGACCTTCCTCAGCCGGTTCCGTCGGGAAGCGCAGGCGGCGGCATCCCTCGGACACTCGGCCATCGTCGCCGTGTTCGACCACGGCGAGGACCACGTGGTCGAGAGCGGGGGCGCGCAGCTGCGCGTCCCGTACATCGTCATGGAGTACGTCGACGGCCGCACATTGCGCGACGTCCTCGCCGAACGCGGCCCGCTGGCCCCGGCCGAGGCGCTGCGCATCACCGAGGGCGTGCTCGACGCGCTGGGCTACAGCCATCGTGGCGGCATCGTGCACCGCGACATCAAGCCGGCCAATGTCATGATCGCCGCCGACGGCACGGTGAAGGTCATGGACTTCGGCATCGCACGGGCGATGGCCGACGCCAACGCCACCATGACTCAGACGCAGGCCGTCATCGGCACGGCCCAGTACCTCTCGCCCGAGCAGGCGCAGGGCCAGCCGGTCGACGCCCGGTCCGACCTGTACTCCACCGGCTGCATGCTTTTCGAGCTGCTCACCGGCCGACCACCGTTCGTCGGCGACAGCCCGGTGTCGGTGGCCTACCAGCACGTGCAGGAGCCACCGACACCGCCGTCGCATCTCGTCGACGGCATCGGCAGTGACGTCGATGCGGTGATCCTGCACGCCCTCGCCAAGGCCCGCGAGGCGCGCTACCAGGATGCCGGCGAGTTTCGCGCCGACCTCCAGGCGGTGCGGCTCGGACGGCCGATCGGTGCGGCGGCACGTAGCACCGCAGCTCTGGCGGGCGCGGCCCTGGGTGGCATCGGGGGGACCCGGTCGCTGTCCTCCTTGCCGCCGGAGGCGGAGGCGCCGACCCGTGCGTTCACCGCGTCGGACTTCCTGACCCCGGTGCCACACGGTGCCGAGTCGACACCGGCGACCCGCAGCGACCTCCATCAACAGAAGAAGAGCCGACGCCGGCCTGCCGCGGTCATTGCCCTGATCGTCGCCGCGCTCGCCGCGCTGGGGCTCCTGGCCTACGGCGTGGTCATGGGATCTGGCACCGAGGAGCCGGTCAAAGTCGCGGTGCCCGACGTCGTCGACAGTCCGCAGCAGACTGCGGAGGCCAGGCTCAGGAGCGCGGGACTACAGGTCAGGGTGGTCACCGAGGCGAGCGACACCGTGCCCGAGGCCGACGTCATCAGACAGGACCCGGAGGCTCGGGCCGAGGTGAGCCGCGGTGTGACGGTGACGATCACCGTGTCGACCGGCCCGTCGTCGGTCACCGTGCCCGACCTCAAGGGCCGTACCGCCGACGAGGCCAGGCAGCAGCTCTCCGATCTCGGCCTGCAGCTCGGCGAGGTCGAGGAGGTCAACGACCCCGTCACCGAGCGCGGCGTCATCATCGACTCCAATCCCGGGTCTGGCACCGCCGTGGCGGCGGGCACCTCGGTCAACGTGCGGGTCGGCACCGGCAAGGTCACCGTGCCCAACGTGGTGGGGCTCAGCCAGAACGACGCTCAGCGAACGCTGGCCGACGCCAACCTACAGGTGCAGACCGAGTTCCGGCAGACGGTCGATGTGCCCGAGGGTCAGGTGCTCGAGCAGGGGCCCGCGACCGGAGAGGCGGTCGACCAGGGCACCCAAGTCAAGATCGTCGTCGCCCAGAAGCCGGCCCCGTCGCCCAGCCCGACCCCAAGTCCGAGCCCGCCGTCGCCGTCTCCGAGTGAGAGCCTGCCGCCCAGCCCGCCGCCGTCCTGAGGAACCGGTCAGCCGGCGGCGACCAATCGGGCGACTCCGGCCGCGTCGTGCACCAGCGGGCTCAGACCCGCGGAGCGCTCCACGGCATCCGGCATCCCGGCGAGCGCCAGCCAGGTCGCGAGCAGCCGGTGACCGCCCTCGGTGAGCACCGACTCGGGGTGGAACTGCACTCCGTGCAGCGGCAGGCTCACGTGCCGCACCGCCATGACCACCCCGGATGCCGTGCGCCCGTTCGGCACGAGATCCGCCGGCAGGGTGCGGGGTTCGATGGTGAGGGAGTGGTACCGGGTGGCAGTGAACGGGTCAGGCAGCCCCTCGAGCACTCCGGAGCCGTCGTGGTGGACCCGGGAGGTCTTGCCGTGCAGCAGCTCGGGCGCCCGGCCGACCGAGGCGCCCATGACCACGCCGAGCGCCTGGTGGCCGAGGCACACACCGAGCATCGGCTGGGCACGTTCGGCGCAGCCCTCGATCATCGCCGTCGACACCCCGGCCTCCTCGGGAGTGCCGGGGCCGGGGGAGACGAGCACGCCGTCGAAGTCGGCGGCATCCCTCGGCGCCACCGCGTCGTTGCGCACGACCTCGCAGTGGGCGCCGAGCTGCTGGAGGTAGCCGACGATGGTGAAGACGAAACTGTCGTAGTTGTCGACGACGAGCACCCGGGTCATCCCGTCATCCTCGCAGACCGTGCGCGCGTCACTCGCCGACCGTGTTACCGGTGAACGGCAGCAGTGGGCTCACCGCGGGGAACACCCAGGTGAAGAGCACGGCCATGACGAGCGCGGCGAGCACGGCGCACTGCACCGCCTTGGCCCATCGGGGGCCGGGCAGGGCTCGCCACAGTGCGCCGTACATCAGGTGCTCAGCCACTGGCGCGGGTTCCACCGGTCGCGCGGAACGGTCTCGACGAGCCGGCCGTACACGATGTAGCGGCGGGTGGCACTGTACTTCGGGTGGCACGAGGTCAGCGTCAGCATCGCCTCCTTCGGCCGCGCACCGGGCTTGCCGGGAACCGGTGCGATCACGTCGGTGTCCGTGGGGCGCACGATCTCGCGGCCGGTCACCTCGTAGACGAAGAACTGGGCGCGTGTCTCGACCACGACCCGATCGCGGTCGCGCAGCGTGTCGATGTCGTGGAACGGGCGCCCGTAGGTGGTGCGGTGGCCGGCGATCGAGAAGTTGCCGACGCGGCCGGGGCCCGCGCTGGTCGAGTAGTGACCGAGGCCGCGCTCGAGCACCGGGCGGCCGGTGCCCTCGATGACCGGGCGTGCCCACTTTTCGCCGAACCGGGGGATCCGTACCAGGGCGAAGGCGCCGTCGGCTCCGATCGCCTCCGGAACTCCGTTGTCGGACAGCCGTTGTGGACGGTCGTCGGCGACGAAGTCGTCCTCCAGCTGGCGTACCGTCTCGGTCTGCACCCGGTT
>JBOFBK010000647.1:0-5193 GCA_051645525.1 Dermatophilaceae bacterium
TGTGCCGGTCGATGTACTCACGAACTGCCGCTCGCGCGACATCCTGCATCGAGCGCCCTTCGGACTCTGCCTGGGTGCGCAGCGACTCGGTCTCGTTCTCGGTGAGGCGAAGCGTCATGGCCATGTGTCGACGGTATCACGAAGGTATCATTGCAGCGAGACGCCCGGCGGTTCAGCCGGCCCAGAACCCGCGGCCGCCGAAAGCATCCCGGTAGGTGCCGAACGGTGTTGCGGGAGAACGAGACCCGAGGTAGGACCCCACCACGGCGGCGCCGAGGTCGCCCAGCTCGGGCGCGACGACCTTCCCCCCGACCCGGTGCGCCATCCCGTCGACGAACCGCGCCAGCCCGGCATCCTCACCCAGCCGGAAGAAGGTGACCTGCGCACCGAGCCGCGCCGAGGTGTCGAGCTCGCGCACCGCGAGCGCCAGCGTGCGCGGCTGCGGCGGGTAGTCGAAGACCACCGACCCGCCCGGCTCGAGGTGCGAGGTGGGCTCGCCGTCGGTGACGACGAGCAGCACCGGCTGCTCGTTCGGATGCCGCCGGAAGTGCCGGTTCGCGAGCAGCAGCGCGTGGTGCAGGTTGGTTCCCTTGTCCCACACCGCATCCAGCGCGGTGAGCTGCTCGATGTCCATGACCTCGGCGTGCCGGGCGAACGACACCAGCTGCAGGTGGTCGCCGCGGAACCGGGTCGACACGAGCTGGTGCAGCGCGAGGGCGGTGCGCTTCATCGGCACCCACCGGCCGTCCATCGCCATCGAGAACGAGGTGTCGACGAGCAGCGCGACCGCGGCTCGGGTGCGTGCCTCGGTCTCGACCACCTCGACGTCGCGGATGTCGAGCCGGATGCCGCCCGCGCCGCGTGCACCGGCACCGCCGCCGTCGCTCGCCTCGCGGGTGATCGCGTTCGTCAGCGTGCGGGTGGTGTCCCAGGGCTCGGTGTCGCCGAACTCCCAGGGCCGGCTGGCCCCGCTCGGCTCGCCGGCCGTGCCGGTGGCGCGCACGTCGCGCTGGCCGGAGCGGGACGACAGCCGGCCGGCGACGTCGCGGAGCAGCGTGCGGCCGAGCTCGCGCATGGCCTGGGGTGACAGTCGGAGCGAGCCGTCGGCGGCCCGGGCGAGGTAGCCGCTCTCGCGCAGGGCCTTCTCGAGCTCGGCCAACGCGCGGGCGTCGACGGCGGCGTCGTCGCCGAGCTGGCGGGCCAGCGCGTCGAGGTCGACGTCGTCCATGCGGGCGCCGGGGTGGGCCTGGGCCAGCTGGTCGGAGAGCGCGTCGAGCTGGGCGAGGTCCTGGAGCACCCCGGTGCCGTCACCGAGCCCGAGACCCTGCTCGCCGGAGAACCGCTCCGAGCCGTCCCAGTCCTCGCCGGGGCGCAGGCCGCGCAGCAGGTCGTCCATCCGCGACAGCTGGTCCATCAGCCCTGGTGACCCGAACGCCTGCTGCGACAGCTGCGCGAGCTCGGCCCGCTGCTCCGCCGACATCGACGCGAGCATCCGCTGGGCGGCGGCGGCCCGAGCCGCGAGGGCGTCGACGAGCTCCTCGACCGACTGCGGGTGCTCGGGGAAGAAGTCGCCGTGCTGCTCCATGAACCGGCGGAACTGCTCATCGGTGTCGTCGCCGCGGGCGTGCGCCGCGAGCAGGTCGTTCAGGTCGCGGAGCATCGCCTCGACCCGTTCGCGGTCCTGCGGCGTCGCGTTCTCGAGCGCCTGCTTCATGCCGGCGAAGCGCTGGTCGAGCAGCTCACGACCGAGGAGATCCTTGATCTGCTCGTATTTCTCCCGCCCGTCGGTGCTGCGCCACGAGTAGTCGCCCAGCTCGGTGACCGCCTGCGCCGCGGACGGAGGCAGGTTCTCCATCCGCAGCTCGGCGAAGCGGGCGTCGTCGTCGAGCTCGCGGGCGAGCTGCGTGCGCTCGGCGAGCACCGCCTCGTCGAGCAGCAGGCGCACCTCGTCGAGGGTGCCGCCGAGAGCGTGCCGGCGAAGCATCTCGCGGCGCCGCTCGGCGACGCGCCGAGCCAGGTCGTCGAGCCCGGTGCGCGACGCGGTGCCCTGACGCAGCAGCTCGCGCATCGCCCGCTCGGGGGAGGACCCGGCCATGACGTCCTCACCGATCGCGGCGAGAGCGTCGCGCAGGTCCACCGGCGGGGCCAGCGGGTCGGGCCCGCCGGCATAGCGGGCGTAGCGCGACTCGCGGCCGGTCGTCATCCGGGAGCCCCCGTCATCCGTACACCGTCTCGCCGTCGGCGGCGTCCTTGCTGATCCGGCGGGCGAGGTAGAGGCCCTCCAGGGCGAGCTCGATCGCGCTCGCGCGTTCACCGTCGGTGGCGGCGCCGAGCCGGTCGCAGATCTCGTCGTACACCTGCGACTCGCCGAGCACGGGCAGGCCGCCGAGGAACTCGCGCGCGGTGACCCGCTCGCCGGTGGTGACGAGCGCGCCGTCCTCGATGGCGTCGACGAGCAGGGCGAGGTCGATGCCGCCCAGCCGCTGCCGGCACACCTCGGCGGTGGCGGTGCGCAGCAGGTGGGCGAGCACCTCGCGCTCGCGACCCTCCTCGCCGGACTCGAACTCGACCTTGCCGCGCAGCACGTCGAGCGCGGCCTCCAGGTCGACGACGCGCGCCACGGCATCCGGCTCACCGCGAACCGTCGCCCGATGCAGCGCGGCCGCGGCCACCGTCTCGGCGGCGGCGATCGAGAACCGCGCCGAGACGCCGGAGCGCTGGTCGACCGCCGGGGAGTCGCGCAGCCCGCGGGTGAACCGGGCGAGCACCTCGACGAGCGCGTGCGGCACCTCGGCGACCAGCCCGGCCTCCTGCCGCACCACCGCGACCTCGTCGTCGAGCTCGCGCGGGTAGTGGGTGCGGATCTCGGCGCCGAAGCGGTCCTTGAGCGGGGTGATGATGCGACCGCGGTTGGTGTAGTCCTCGGGGTTGGCGCTCGCGACGACGAGCACGTCGAGGGGGAGGCGCAGCACGTAGCCGCGGATCTGGATGTCGCGCTCCTCCATGACGTTGAGCATCGCCACCTGGATGCGCTCGGCGAGGTCGGGCAGCTCGTTGATGGCGACGATGCCGCGGTGGCTGCGCGGGATGAGCCCGAAGTGGATCGTCTCGGGGTCGCCGAGCCGGCGTCCCTCGGCGACGCGCATCGGGTCGACGTCGCCGATGAGGTCGGCGACGCTGGTGTCGGGGGTCGCGAGCTTCTCGGCGTAGCGCTCGTCGCGGTGCCGCCACTCGATGGGCAGTGCGTCGCCGAGCTCGGCCCAGCGGCGCCGTGACTCGACCGTCACCGGCTCGAACGGATCCTCACCGAGGTCGGACCCCGCGATGACCGGGGTCCACTCGTCGAGCAGCCCGACCAGGCTGCGCAGCAGGCGGGTCTTGCCCTGCCCCCGCTCGCCGAGCAGCACCACGTCGTGCCCGGCGAGCAGCGCCCGCTCCAGCTGGGGGATGACGGTCGCGCCGAACCCGTGCAGGCCGGGCCACGGGTCGCGACCCTCGGCGAGGGCCGCGAGCAGGTTGTCGCGGATCTCGGCACGCACGGAGCGGGGCCGGTGCCCGGTGGCGCGCAGCTCGTCGAGGGTCGTCGCGGCCGGGGGAGTGGTGACAGCGGGGGATGCGCTCACCGCTTCACGCTACGTCACGTCATCCGCGATCTCGACGGCAGTTCGATCGGCGTCGAAGGTCGCCTGGCGACCACGCGCGAGGTAGCGGGTCGACGGCCCGGTCACCGATCGGCCGCTGCGTTCCGGGTGATGCGTCGACTGCACTCGGTCGAGGTGGCCATCCTGGATGACATCACTGATGTCGTATCGTTGATGTCATGCGCACCACCGTGTCCATCGACGACGAACTGCTCGGCGCCGCGAAGCAGCGGGCGGCGGAGCGAGGCGAGAGCCTCGGCTCCGTGCTGGAGGATGCCCTGCGTCGGCTGTTGGTGCAGGACGACGCGTCGGTCCCGGCCCCGCCGGAGCTGCCGGTGTTCCGGGGCGGCACCGGCCCTCAGCCCGGGGTCGACCTCACCTCCACCCGGGCAGTGCACGAGCTGCTGGACGACGGCGCCCCGCTGACCTCGCTCCGGTGAGGCCGCTGCTGCTCGACGTCAATGTCGTCCTCGCCCTCTTCCGCGCCGACCACCCGCACCACGAACCGGTCCGCCGATGGTTCGACCAGGTGCTCGCTGCCGAGGGATCGTTCGCGGTGCCCGTCACGGTGTGGGCCTCGTTCCTCCGCCTCGCGACCAACCGGCGGGTCTTCCGGGTGCCGGCGCCGCTCGGCGAGTGCTTCGCCTTCGTTGAGGCGATGACCGCGCAGCCGGGGCACCTCACGATGGGTCCCGGGCCGCGTCACCTCGCCATCCTTCGCACGCTCTGTGTCGAGGCCGACGCGGTCGGTGACCTCGTGCCGGATGCCGTGCTCGGCGCGGTCGCCGTGGAGCACGGCATGACCGTGGCGACGCTCGACCGCGACTTCGCCCGATTCGACTCGGTCCGTCACGTCCGCCCGGCGGCATCCCCGGACCCAGGCCCTGGATGACGCGCCACCGGTGGCGCGTCATCCGACGTGGCGCCGGGCGTCATTTGCGATGTCCTCGGCTGGTCGGCGGACCTCTCGTCGGGTGGGTCGCCGGGCTCGCCGATGACGAGCTGGATCGAGCGACCGGTCGAGCTCCCTACTCGGCGCTGGGCAGCTGACCGGCGGTGGCCCAGGTGCGGTGCGCGGATGCCGCGACGACCGCCATCGGGAGGGCCAGGAGCACGACGCCCGAGGCCCAGAAGGCGGTGGGTGCACCGCTGAGGACGGTCATCGCCGCGGCCAGCCCGGGGAGCACGACGGCTCCGGCGACCGCGATCGCGGCCGTCGCGCGGGCCATCGGCTGGGCCATCGGCTGGGCCATCGGCCGCCATCGTAGGCCGACCCCGGTGGCGAGCACCGCGAGCAGGGCGGCGACGATCAGCAGCCCGCCGGCCAGCTCGATCCCGCGGTCGAGGGTCGAGTAGAGCATCGAGCCGGGGTCCGGCGCGGTCTCGGAGAGGGTTGTGCCGAGGTCGAGTCCGCTGTCCCAGAGGAACGGCTGGTAGCTCAGCGCGAGCAGCAGCAGCCAGGCCGTGCGCCGCGACGAGGCCACGGTGAGGGTCTCCTGGAAGGCGGGCGCGACCACGCCGACGTCACCGAACTCGGTGACCGCTCGCCGCG
>JBOFBK010000648.1:0-6095 GCA_051645525.1 Dermatophilaceae bacterium
ACAGGTCGGCGCCGACGTCGAAGAGGTCGTTCTGGACTCGCCTCAGTACGGCGCGCACGTCATCCGGCAGGTTGCCGCAGGCGAGCGCGACACCGATCGCGGCGTTGGCCTCGTTGGCGTCGGCGTACGCCACGAGCCGTGGGTCGGTCTTGCGGGTGCGACTGAGGTCGCCGAGCGAGGTGCTGCCGTCGTCGCCGGTCCGCGTGTAGATACGGGTGAGGTTGACCATGGCGGCCAGCCTCCCAGCACCGGTGCCTCGCCGTGCCGCCGGGTCGGGACCGGCCTGCCCTGCCGCAAGGATGGCACCATGCGGACATTGTCCAAGCTTTGCCCAGTCTTTACGCCACGCAGGGTGGCGGCCGGTGCTTGAGGCGGTTCACTTGAGGCAGGACAGCGAGCGAGGGGATGGCCGTGGCAGGACAGGGGAGCGTGTCCGTGGCCGGCTCTCGCCGACGGGCCGGAGCAGGCCGAGCCGGGGGGCGATCCGCTCCTGTCACCGTGAGTGTCACCGAGCGTCGGTTTCCCGCCGCCGTCGTCCTCCATCGCAGCACGACGGCATCAGGCCGGTCCACTCCGGCATCCGTCAGGTGCGTTCCGCCGGCTCAGGGTGCGCACGCCCCCTGAGCCGGCGCGACGCCCCTGGCGGGTCGCCGCCCACCGGGCTCGACGACCAGCGGCCCGGGTGACGCCCAGCCGCAGCAGCGGCCGGATGACGCGCAGCCCACGGTGTGGGCACTCTCACCGCCCGTCGTGCTCCCAGCCGGGTCGGCACGCGGCTAGCGTCACCGACATGTCCGAGGCCAGGGGTGCCGCCCGCTCCGAGCGCGACCGCCCGTGGGTGATGCGCACCTACGCCGGCCACTCGAGCGCGGCGGCGAGCAACGCGCTGTACCGGCGGGGCCTCGACAAGGGCCAGACCGGCCTCTCGGTCGCGTTCGACCTGCCGACCCAGACGGGCTACGACCCCGACCACCCGCTCGCCCGCGGAGAGGTCGGCAAGGTCGGCGTCCCGATCTCCCACCTCGGCGACCTCCGGGCGCTCTTCGAGGAGATTCCGCTCGCCCGGATGAACACCTCGATGACGATCAACGCGACGGCGATGTGGCTGCTCGCGCTGTACCAGGTGGCGGCCGAGGAGCAGGCGGAGGCAGTGGGCGATGACCCGGCGGCCGTCGTGCGGACGCTCGCCGGAACGACGCAGAACGACATCATCAAGGAGTACCTCTCCCGGGGGACCTACGTCTTCGCGCCCGAACCGTCGCTGCGACTCCTCACCGACGTGGTCGCGCACACCGTGGCCGAGATGCCGCGGTGGAACCCGGTGAACATCTGCAGCTACCACCTGCAGGAGGCCGGGGCGACGCCGGTGCAGGAGCTCGCGTACGCGATGTGCACCGCGATCGCGGTGCTCGACGCCGTCCGCGGCTCCGGTCAGGTGCCGCCGGAGCGGTTCGGCGAGGTCGTCGGGCGGATCTCCTTCTTCGTCAACGCCGGCGTGCGCTTCGTCGAGGAGCTGTGCAAGATGCGCGCGTTCGTGCGCCTCTGGGACGAGCTGACCCTCGAGCGCTACGGGGTGACGGACCCGGCGCAGCGCCGCTTCCGGTACGGCGTGCAGGTGAACTCCCTCGGGCTCACCGAGACTCAGCCGGAGAACAACGTCCAGCGCATCGTGCTGGAGATGCTCGGCGTGACGCTCTCGCGCGACGCCCGGGCCCGGGCCGTGCAGCTGCCGGCGTGGAACGAGGCACTCGGCCTGCCCCGGCCGTGGGACCAGCAGTGGTCGCTGCGGATGCAGCAGGTGCTCGCGTTCGAGTCCGACCTCCTCGAGCACGAGGACCTCTTCACCGGCTCGGTCGTCGTCGAGGCCAAGGTCGCCGAGCTCGTGGCCGGGGCGCGCGAGGAGATCGAGCGGGTGCAGGAGATGGGCGGGGCCGTGGCCGCGGTCGAGAGCGGCTACATGAAGGGCGAGCTCGTCGCGGCGCACGCCCGTCGGCGGCAGCGCATCGAGTCGGGCGAGGACGTCGTGGTCGGGGTCAACCGGTTCGAGACCACGGAGCCGAACCCGCTCACGGCCGACCTCGACGCCGCCGTCCAGCGGGTCGACCCCGGCGTCGAGGCGGCCGCCGCCGAGGCGGTCCGGCGGTGGCGCGCGGAGCGCGACGCCGACCCGGCGCGTGCGGCGCGGGCGTCATCCGCCCTGGACCGGCTACGGGCCGACGCCTCGAGGAGCACGAACCTCATGCCGGCGACGCTGGAGTGCGCGCGGGCCGGCGTGACCACGGGGGAGTGGGCCGGAGCGCTGCGCGAGGTGTTCGGGGAGTTCCGCGCGCCGACCGGGGTGTCGGGCTCGGTGGGCGCCGCGGCCGGCACCGCGGAGCTGACGCGGGTGCGGGACGCGGTGTCGCGCACCGGTGCCGAGCTCGGCGAGAGGCTCCGGGTGCTCGTCGGCAAGCCCGGGCTCGACGGCCACTCCAACGGGGCCGAACAGGTGGCGGTGCGCGCTCGCGACGCCGGCTTCGAGGTGGTGTACCAGGGAATCCGGCTCACCCCCGAGCAGATCGCCGCCGCCGCCGTCGCCGAGGACGTCCACCTCGTCGGCCTCTCGATCCTCTCCGGCTCCCACATGGAGCTCGTGCCCGACGTGCTCGACCGGCTGCGCGCGGCCGGCGCCGGTGACGTGCCGGTGGTGGTCGGCGGCATCATCCCCGAGTCGGATGCCGCCCGGCTCCGCGAGCTCGGCGTCGCGGCCGTCTTCACCCCGAAGGACGTCGGGCTGAACGACATCATGGCGAGGTTCGTCGACGTCATCCGCACCTCGCGCGGGCTGGACTCCCTGGGGACCGCCGCGGAGGTCAGCCCAGCCGGGCGGTGAGCTCGCGGCAGAACGCGGGCAGATCGTCGCGAGGGCGGGGTCAGAACAGGCGATGGTCGTGATCGTCGACACCGCGGAGGGCGTCGTAGTCGAGCACCACGCATCGGATGCCGCGGTCCTCGGCCAGGGTGCGCGCCTGCGGCTTGATCACCTGCGCGGCGAACACCCCGGTCACCGGGGCGAGGTGCGGGTCGCGGTTCATCAGCTCGAGATAGCGGGTGAGCTGCTCGACGCCGTCGATCTCGCCGCGCCGCTTGATCTCGACCGCCACGTGCCCGCCGGCGGCGTCGCGACACAGGATGTCGACCGGGCCGATGGCCGTCATGTACTCCCGCCGGGCGAGCGTCCACCCCGGGCCGAGCGTGCCGATGTGCTCGGCGAGCAGCCGTTGCAGGTGTGCCTCGACGCCGTCCTTGACCAGGCCCGGGTCGACGCCGAGGTCGTGCGCCGAGTCGTGCTGCACCTCGTGCAGTCGGACCCGCAGCCGGTCCTCCGACTTCGCGTGCTGCACCACCCACACCCGGGTGACCCCGTCGGTGCGCTCGGCGTCATCGGGCTCGGTCTCGGCCATCGCGCACGGCGGCGACATCCAGTTCAACGGCTTGTACGAGCCGCCGTCGGAGTGCACGAGCACCGAGCCGTCGGCCTTGACCAGCAGCAGCCGGGTCGCGAGCGGGAGATGAGCGCTGAGCCGGCCGTCGTACTCGACGCTGCACGTAGCGATGACGATGCGCACGGTCGCCAACCCTAACCGCCCGGCCTCCGCCGACGATCCTGCTTGCCGGGCCGCCGAGCACGCCGCACACTGGAGGCGAGGTGAGGCCAATGGAGGCTGCGTTGATGGCGCTGGCGCTGTTCGCGTTGCCCGTCATCTCGTTCGTCGCCCTCTTCGCGGGGCTGAACTGGCTCACCGGGGGCGACCCACCACGGCCGCTGCAGCCGCTGCTCGCCGCGCGCCAGCACCAGGCGCGGCGGCGGCACGTGGAGCCTGAGCCGCTGCCGACCGTGCTGCTCGGGCTCGAGCTGCGACGCATCGCCGCCGACGTGCACCGCATCGAGACCGGATGCCAGCCGCACCGGGCGGCCCGGCTGGAGGCCGCCATGGCGGCCTACGACACCGTGCTCCTCCAGCTCGCCGTGAGCAACGACGTCCCCACCCCGCCGCACCGGCCTCCGCTCAGCGCGCGTTCCCGGCTCGAGGTGGAGACCGGGCTGGTCTCCTCGGGCGTCGACTGGTAGGTGGTGACGGGGTAAGGAGCGTCACGCGGAGGTGGCGTGGTCGTCATCCGGCGCCTCTGCGAGGATCGCGGCCATGGCGCGTGAGTTCACCACCGTAGGGGTCGTGGGGCTGGGGACGATGGGGGCGGGCATCGTCGAGGTGTTCGCCCGCAACGGCATCGAGGTCGTCGCGGTCGACGCCGACCGGCGCGGCATCGAGCACGGCCGCGGCGTGCTGGCGGCGAGCACCGGCCGCGGCCTGGCCCGTGGCAAGCTCACCCAGGAGGCACACGACGCGCTGCACGCCCGGGTGCGGTACTCCACCGACCTGACCGAGTGTGCGCCGTGCCAGCTCGTCGTGGAGGCCGTTCCCGAGCAGCTCGACCTGAAGAGGTCGGTGCTCGGCCGGCTCGACGCTGTCGTCTCGCCCGACGCCGTGCTCGCCACGAACACCTCCTCGTTGCCGGTGACCGAGATCGCGGTGGCCACGTCGGACCCGAAACGCGTCGTCGGCATGCACTTCTTCAACCCCGCACCGGTGCAGCAGTTCGTCGAGGTGATCCGGACGGTGGTCACCGCCGACGACGTGTTCGAGGACGTCAAGGCGCTCGCCGAGCGGCTGGGCAAGAAGCCGGTCGTGGTCGGCGACAAGGCCGGGTTCATCGCCAACGCGCTGCTCTTCGGCTACCTCAACCACGCGGTGTCGATGGTCGAGTCCCGCTACGCCACCCGCGAGGACCTCGACACCGCGATGCGGCTGGGCTGCGGCTACCCGATGGGGCCGCTGCAGCTGCTCGACCTGATCGGCCTCGACACCGCCTACGAGATCCTCGACACGATGTACAAGCAGGGTCGCGACCGGCTGCACGCGCCGACGCCGCTCATCAAGCAGATGGTGTCGGCCGGCTTCCTCGGACGGAAGTCGGGGCGGGGTTTCTACACCTACGCCGCCCCGGGGTCACCCGAGGTGGTGCCGGATGCCGCGACGCCGGCCGAGGGTGCGCCTGCGGGCGTGGCACCGCGGCCGGTGGGCTCCGTGGGAGTGGTCGGCTCCGGGACGATGGCCACCGGCATCGTCGAGGTGTTCGTGCGGGCCGGGCTGCCCGTGACGTACGTGGCCCGCACCGAGGACGCGGTGCAGGCGGTGCAGGCGGCGGTCGGGCGCAGCACTGCCCGAGCGGTCGAGAAGGGCCGGATGACGGCCGCGGACGCGGAGGCCGTGCTGGGGCGGATGACGGGCAGCACCGACCGTGGCGCGCTCGCCGGCGCCGACCTCGTGGTCGAGGCGGTGGCCGAGGACCTCGAGCTGAAGCAGGTGCTGTTCCGCGACCTCGACACGATCTGCCGGGCGGGTGCGGTGCTCGCCACGACGACGTCGTCGCTGCCCGTCGTCGACCTCGCGAAGGTGACCACGCGACCGCAGGATGTCGTGGGCATGCACTTCTTCAACCCGGCGACCGTGATGCAGCTGGTCGAGGTGGTGCACACGATCTCGACGGCGCCCGACGTGACCGCCACGGTGCAGCAGCTGTGCCGCACGGCCGGCAAGGTCCCGGTGACCTGCGGCGACCGTGCCGGCTTCGTCGTCAACGCGCTGCTGTTCCCGTACCTCAACGACGCCGTGAAGATGCTGTCGGCGAACTACGCCGGGGCCGACGACATCGACACGGCGATGAAGACCGGCTGCGGGTTGCCGATGGGGCCGTTCGAGCTGCTCGACGTGGTGGGGCTCGATGTCTCGCTCGCCATCCAGCGCGAGCTCTACCTCGAGTTCCGTGAGCCCGGGTTCGCCCCTGCTCCGCTGCTCGAGCACCTGGTCACCGCCGGCTACCTCGGCCGCAAGACCGGCCGCGGCTTCCGCGTTCACACCTGACAGTGATGATGTAGGCGAGCCCCGCAGCGGTGGTCCTGACCCTCCACCTGACTGACCGTGAGGTCTTGAACCGGATCTGTCGGTCTGTCCGCTGCGGGGCTCGTTTGCACTCACCGGACGAGGGTTGTGACC
>JBOFBK010000649.1:0-2051 GCA_051645525.1 Dermatophilaceae bacterium
AGCATCCTGTGGTTCGAGTGGGACTCCGATCGGCCGAGACCGCCCGAGCACTACCGCGACCTGTGTCTGTCCTCGGTGACGACGCACGACCTGCCGCCGTCGGCCGGGTACCTGACCCTCGAGCACGTGGCCGTGCGCGAGCGCCTCGGCCTGCTCACCCGGCCGGTCGCGGAGGAGCGGGCCGTCGAGGAGGCGGCCATCGCGCGGGTACGCGCCGAGCTCGAGGCACGCGGCCTGGTGGAGCCCGGGGCAGGCACGGAGTCGGTGCTGGTCGGCCTGCATCGCTGGCTCGGGCAGACACCGAGCCGCATGCTCGCCGCGTCCCTCCCCGACCTGGTCGGCGACCGGCGCGCGGTCAACCAGCCCGGCACCAACGACGAGTACCCCAACTGGCGGCTGCCGCTCACCGGGCCGGACGGCCGCCCGGTCACCCTCGACGGCATCCGCGAGGCGGACCTCGCCGGGAAGCTCTTCGACGCGCTGCGCACTCGCGACGTGTAGGCGGCGCGGCCGGTTGCCGAGCCGACCGACAGGACATGCACGTCGACTCGATGTCGGTCATCGCTCCGACCAGCACGGATGACGTTCCGGCAGCGCCCGACCCCGCCGACGTCCTGTCGGTGGGCGGGGGCTCGGTCGCTCAGACCTGAGCCGACGGTGGTGCGATGGTGCAGGACGAGGCGACCAGCTCGGCGAACCGATGCGCCAGCGGTTGCCAGGCCGCCTGCAGTCGCTCCTCGGATGCCGCGACGTCGGCGACGAGCGCCCGGCTGGTCGCCACCGGCTCGGCGCGGGTGCCGCCCCCGCGGCGGTCCGGGACGACGGGCGGGTCGGCCTCGATCCACGACGTGAAGACCTCCGGCGAGGCCTCCGGGTGGAACTGCACGCCCCATGCCCGGATGCCGAAGCGCACCGCCTGAGGCGCGCCGCCCGGGAGGGTGGCGAGCACCTGGGCCCGGTGCGGCAGGGCCGAGACGACGTCGTCGTTGTAGTGCACCGCGTGGCGGCCATCGGACCCGCTGAGCAGTGGGTCCGTGGCGCCGGCCGCGGTGAGCCGCACCGGAACCAGCCCGACCGTGCGGCCTGCCGGGTTGGGCCCGCACCGGCCGCCGAGTGCCGCTGCCGTCAGCTGGTGACCCAGACACACCCCGAGCAGCGGCACGTCGCGCTGCACGGCGTCGCGGACCAGCGCCTTGGTCGGAGCCAGCCACGGGTGTCGAGCGTCGTCGTGGGCTCCCATCGCACCGCCGAGGACGACCAGCCCGTCGTGTTCGACTCGAGGCGGCAACGGCTCACCGAGGTCGCCGCGCACGACATCCAGGCCGAGCCCGTCGGCGGCCCACCACTCGCCGAGCCAGGCGAGCGGGGCGTCGGGCTCGTGCTGCACGACCAGGAGACGCGCGTTCACGTCATCCGACCTGCGTTCCGACGAGCGCACCGATGCCGTAGCTGACCGCCATGGCGAGGAGACCGCCACCCACCACGCGAACGGTCGCCCGGCGGGCGTCGGCGTCACCGAGCCGGGCGCTCAGCCACCCCGTTCCCGCGAGCGCGAGGACGACGGCGAGGACCGTCACCGGGACCCGCCAGGCGAGGGGTGGGATGACGATCGCCAGCAGCGGCAGGAGAGCTCCGGCCGTGAACGCGGTCATCGACGCCCACGCGGCCTGCCACGGGTTGGTGAGGTTCTCCGGGTCGATGCCCAGCTCGGCCTCCGCGTGCGCGGCGAGGGGGTCGCGAGCGGTGAGCTCGACGGCGACACGGTGGGCCAGGTCGGGGGAGAGGCCCTTCTCGCGGTACAGCTCGGCCAGCTCGGCGAGCTCGGCCTCCGGTTCGTCGGCGAGCTCGCGGACCTCCTTGGCGATGAGTGCCCGCTCCGAGTCCCGCTGGGTGCTCACCGAGACGTACTCACCCACGGCCATGCTCATCGCCCCGGCTGCGAGGCCGGCGACGCCGGCGGCGAGCACCGGCCCCCGCGACGAGGAGGCGGCCGCGACGCCGACCACCAGCCCCGCGGTCGAGACGATGCCGTCGTTGGCGCCGAGGACCGC
>JBOFBK010000650.1:0-2902 GCA_051645525.1 Dermatophilaceae bacterium
GCTGGTCATCACCGACCGGGCGCTGTTCGGCGACGGTGACCGGGCCCGGTCACCGTGGGAGGCGGCCCGGGTGCCCGGGCACGGGTCGGTGCCGGCACCGGTGGCGCGGTGGTGGCTGCGCGACGGCTCCCCGGGCAGCGCGTTCGTGCGGCGGCTGTACGCCTCCCCGGACGGGCGAGACCTGGTCGGGATGGACTCCCGACGCCGGGTGTTCACCGGGCAGCTGCGGCGGATGCTGGTGCTGCGCGACGACGTGTGCACGACGCCGTGGTGTGACGCACCGGTGGTGCACGCCGACCACACCCACCCGGCGAGAGAGTCGGGGGCGACGTGGCTGGGCAATGCCGGCGGGAAGTGTGAACGCTGCTCGTATACCAAGGAGGCCCCCGGCTGGTCCGAGCACGTCGTGGCGACCGGGCTGGACCTCGGCGCAGAGCCACGAAGGTCTAGCGGTGCCGGCGGCGCGCGTCACCATGGAGACAGGAACGCGGACATCGACGACGACGGCGGGGACGGCACAGCAGGCCGCGCACCCGCCGTGAGCAGCGAGCATGACGTCGGGCACCGGCCGAGGGAGTCGGTGCTGCGCACCCCGACAGGGCACGAGTACCGCTCAGTCAGTCCACCCCTGCTGGGCTGGGGCTGGACCCCGCCCGAACCGGAGTCCGCGCTCGAACGACATCTCGTCGACCTGATCTGGGTCGCGTGAGGGCCCCGCCTGGGTGGGAGAGTGGCCGGGTGAGTGGTCCCCACCCGGCGACGGCGGCGATCCGGGCCGCCGTGCGGGCGAACCTCGCCGGGGCCGGGCCGGATGACGTCATCCTCGCCGCGTGCAGTGGCGGCGCCGATTCCCTCGCCCTCGCTGCGGCGCTGGCGTGGGAGGGCGAGCGGGCCAGCATCCGGGTCGGAGCCGTCGTCGTCGACCACGGCCTCCAGCCCGGTTCCGCCGAGGTCGCCGCCGAGGTCGCCGACCGCCTGCGCGACCTCCATCTCGACCCGGTCGACGTCACCACCACCACCGTGACCCCGGGCCACGACGGGCCCGAGGCCGCCGCCCGCGCGGCCCGGTACGCCGCCCTCGACGAGGCAGCCGACCGCCACGGGGCGACCCTGGTCCTCCTCGGGCACACCCGCGACGACCAGGCCGAGCAGGTGCTCCTCGGCCTGACCCGCGGCGCCGGGGCCCGCTCCCTCTCCGGGATGCCGCCCGCCCGCGGCCGCTACCGCCGCCCCCTCCTCGCCGTCACCCGCGAGCAGACCCGGGCCTCCTGCGCGGCCGAGGGGCTCACGCCGTGGGAAGACCCGATGAACGCCGACGCCGCGTTCACCCGGGTGCGCGCCCGCCGGGCCCTCGCCGACCTGGAGCGTGACCTCGGGCCCGGTATCGCGGCGTCCCTCGCCCGCACCGCCGACCTCCTGCGCACCGACGCCGACCTCCTCGACACGCTGGCGGCGGATGCCGCCGCGAACCTCGGTGAGCGCCCCTGGCCGGCCCCGGTGCTGGCTGCGCTCCCCGCCGCGGTGCGCACGCGGGTCTGGCGCCGGCTGCTCACCGCCGCCGGGGCACCCGCGGGAGCGGTCGGCATCAGGCATGTCGAGGCGTGCGACCGGCTGCTCACCCACTGGCACGGGCAGGGCCCGGTCCACGCCCCCGGCGACCTGCGCGTCACCCGGGTCGACGGCCGCGTGACCATCGGCCCGGCCCCTCGGGTTGAATAGGTGCCGTCCCCTTTCGCGACGCGAGGAGCCACGGTGGATGCCGCCCACATGGGAGCAGACCTGGAACGGGTGCTCCTCACCGAGGAGCAGATCCGCACCAGGCTCGACGAGCTGGCCGGATCAATCGCGCAGGAGTACGAGGGCAAGGACCTGCTGCTCGTCGGCGTCCTCAAGGGAGCGGTCATGGTCATGGCCGATCTGATGCGGGCCCTGCCGGTCTCGGTGCCGGTGGACTGGATGGCCGTCTCGTCGTACGGCTCCGGCACGAAGAGCAGCGGCGTCGTGCGCATCCTCAAGGACCTCGATACCGACATCACCGGCCGGCATGTGGTCATCGTCGAGGACATCGTCGACTCCGGGCTCACCCTGTCGTGGATCAAGGCCAACCTCGAGTCGCGCAGCCCGGCATCGGTCGAGATCTGTACGCTGCTGCGCAAGCCGGACGCCGCCAAGGTCGAGGTCGACGTCAGGTGGGTGGGCTTCGACATCCCCAATGAGTTCGTCGTCGGCTACGGCCTCGACTACGCCGAGGGCTACCGCGGCCTGCGCGTCGTCGGCACCCTGGCCCCGCACGTCTACAGCTGAGACGCGCGGAACACGTGCCCGTACGGGCTCGTTGCTAGCGTGTACCCGTCCCGACCGGCGTCGCCGCCGTTCGGCTGCCCCACGTCGATCAGGAGGACCGGAGCATCCGGCTCCGCACGCACATGAACGCCAAGCGCATTGTTAAAGCACCCGTCTTCTGGGTGCTGGTCGTCGTCGTCGTGATGCTGACCTTCTTCTCGCTCGACAACGGCGGCGGGTACACGACGATCACCACGGCACAGGCCGAACGGCTGCTGTCCGAGAAAAAGGTCGAGAAGGCCGAGCTCACCACCGACAACGTGCTGAGCCTCGACCTCAGGCAGGGGGAGTCGTTCTCCGACGAGGACGCCGGTATCTCGGGGGCCACCAAGGTGCGGGCCGAGTTCGTCGACGCCCGGGCCGAGGGGCTGGTCGAGCTGGTCGACACGAACGTGCCGGGCGAGTACAACGACCGGGTCGAGGGTGACAGCGCCTGGTTCACGATCTTCGTCAGCTTCGTGCCCGTGCTGCTGCTCGTCGGCCTGTTCTGGTTCCTCATGACCCAGGCGCAGGGCGGCGGGTCGCGGGTGATGCAGTTCGGCAAGTCCCGCGCGAAGCT
>JBOFBK010000651.1:0-4944 GCA_051645525.1 Dermatophilaceae bacterium
CCGTCAGCACGGCCGACCTCCCCGACCCGAGTAGCGCGGCGAGCGGAGTATGGGGTAGCGGAGACGAGCTTCCTCGAGGCAGCGTTCGTAGTGCAAGGGACGGAACGGTAAACGCGAGGTCGACTGTTCTGGGTGCGACACCATCCACATCACTATTAGAGAGGATGCACTGGGCGCTGCCGGCCATCGGATAGATCATCAGATCGCGGGTCATCGGTGGCTCTTGTGGCGGCTGCGGGATCAACGACCACCGAAGTTTGTCGTCCAGCCTGGTGAGGAGCGGGTGAATCGCCGAAATCACCGCTGGGCCTTGTCCGGTGCCGACGGCAATCGCGAGGTTCTCAACCTGCGTTCGCAGCCGCGCCTCGAAGTCTGGGACCAGCGGGCGGAAGACCGAGCGCTGGAACTCCGACAGTGCGGTGACGAAGGTGGTCAGCTCGTGCCGTGGACGCGTGGTCCACTCAGCAAAGCCGTGATGTTGTCCAGCGTAGGTCTCGTACCGCGTGACCTGTTCCACGATGACGTCCGAAGGGGTATCGCGGAGGCGGTCAAGCGCGGCGGAGATCGGCTCGAAGCCCGGGCCCCTTGCCTCGGCAAGGAAGTGCGGAAGCCCGGCGGAACGAGCCGACGGCGCCAGCATCGGTCGTAGGGCTCGTAAGTCGAGGCTCCGTGCCATCCGATCTGCTGTTGCAACGATCCCGCGTGGCATGAATTGGCCCGGCCCGAGCATCTCGTAGGCGCCGGTGAGCACGCTGAGCAGTGGGCTCGCGCCGACGAACATTCGCATCTCGTCCGGCTGCCCGACCCGTAGGTTTACCTCGTATGTCGCCATGTCCTCGTCTGTCTCACTCCCACGCGGTGAGGATGCGGCGGCCGGCGATGGTCGTGCGGTAGACGACGTTCGGGCCGACACGCGCGGTCTGGACCAGGCCTGCCCCGCGCAGCACGCCGAGGTCGTGCGACACCGTGCTGGGCGGTCGCCGGAGCTGGGCGCTGAGCGTGGCTACGGCGCATCCTTCGGTTCTCGACACCGCGGTCAGAGCCGAGGCCCGCGCGGGCCCGAGCAGCGCCGTCAACGGAGTATCGCGCGGATGTAGCCCCCCGGCCTGTGGCAGGCTCCGCACTGCGAGGGCCGGCACGGTGAGGCCGAAGCTCACCTCGTGGAGTTCGACGCCGTCGCTTTCGCCGTCGTCGCTGGCGAGAATGCACCGGGTGCTCGCAGCCATCGGGTAGATCACCATCGAGCGGACCGGGGGAGGGCCCGTTCGTATCTCTATCGGCCAGCGAAGAGTGTCGTCTTGCCTGGTTAGCGATGGATGCACAGCCGACAGCACCGCCGCTCCTTGGCCGGTTCCGACAGCGACCGCGAGGTTCTCGACCTGGGTCCGTAGGCGGGCGTCGAAGTGCGGAACCAGGGGACGGAACACCGCGCGCTCGAACTCGGACAATGCCGCGACGAAGGCAGTCAGATGGTGCCGTGGGCGCTTGGACCACCCGCCAAAACCGTCGCGTCGCCCGGTGTGGGTTCGGTAGGTCTCGATCTGTTGAAGCATCATGTCGGTCGGGGTGTCGCGCAGGCGATCCAACGCACTGGCTAGTGGCCCGAATCCGGGCCCGCTGAACGGTGTGATGAACTCTGGCACGCCGACTGACCGGGCCGCCGGCACGGCCAACGGCCGCAGCGCCTCGAGGTTGAGGCTCTGCGCGAGCCGCCTGGCCGTTGCAACGATGTCGGACGGTACGCGATAGCTGCCCGGTCCGAGCATCTCGTACACGCCAGTGGCTACGCTAAGCAGAGGGCTCGCGCCCACGCGCATACGCATCTCGTCGGACTGACCGACTCGGAGCTCGATTTCCGCGACTCCCAATACGCCCCCCAGGGTGCATACGACGACGAAGTGGTGCTGCGAACCTAGACGCTGTCGGCTACTGACATCAAGATGTCGACGGGTGCGGCGGTCGCTGACGGAGACGGAGGACAAGCCGGACTAGGCCGCTGGGGCTAGGGCCGCTTCGGCTCCGCTAATGCCTCGGTCAGCGATCGGACCGGCGTCAGGCGTTGGGGCGGCGGCCGTGGTTGGCCTTGCCGCTCTTGCGGGACCGGCGCTTGCGGGCACGCTTGCTCATGTCTGCTCCTTCCGTGGGCCTTGACTCGCCAAGGTGGCTCGAGGTGAGTGTTCCAGATTTGATTGTCGCTCATCATGGCACATGGGACACTTGGCGCTGCGGGGTGCCGCCGACGGGCGGGCCCCGCGGACACCCCTCTGAAAGGACAACCTCATGAACCGCACGCGCACCCTGCTCGCTATCGCGCTCATGACGCTACTCGCTGTGTTCGTTCCGAGCGCAGCGCAAGCCGAGTCGCCGAAGGTCTCGAAACCGGGCCAACTCGGCACCTCCTGGGGCGGTTGAGTAGTACAGCCCTAGTCAAGGTATTGCGAGGTGGCGGTTAAGAATGGTCGTGAGGTGCGCGTCATAGGCGCGGCCGCGGCCTACCAGACCGCCGTCGTTCTCGCAGCGGCTCTTATCGCGGCCTTTTCGACGCATGTTCAAAGCATCGCTGCTGACGCGGACCTCGTCGCCATCGTCGCACTCGCGCTGCTCGCGGTTGCCTACCCCAGTGTTGTGGTGGGCGACCGCGTTCAGCAGGCAATCTCCAGTATCGTATTGCTCGCCGCTCAGGCGGTGGCCGGGCCGACAGCAGTCGCACTTGTGGGCGCACTCGTCGGCTCCTTCCAGGGCACGACTTGGCGTGGTCGCGTCTTTAACTCCGCGCAGTTCTCGCTGTTCTCCTGCCTTGCTGGCTTGACATTTCGTGCATCTGGTGGAACGGTTCATCCGGATGAACTAGCCGATGTTTCTGACGTAGTTGTGGGCCTCGCCATCCCGATATTGCTCGCTCATGTCGTCTTGGTGCTGGTCAACTTCGTCCTGTTAGCAGGGATGGTCCGTGTCGCTCAGGGCGTGCCCATGCGCCTCCAGTTGGCTGCGCTGCTCACCGGTGTCGGGCGCGAGTACTTGGGCTATGGAGTCATCGCTCTGATTCTCGTTGTGCTCTGGGTGCCCGCTGGTCTCGGCGTCGTCGCCGCATTGGTGGTTTTGGCACCCCTCCTCGTTGCTCACTGGACTTATCGTCAGCATGCCGAGGAGTTGCAGAGCCAGCAGCGCGTGCTTGGTGTGCTAGTCGCAGCGGTGGAGGCCAAGGTGCCGCATCTTGCCGGACACAGCGCCCGGGTCGCCGCGCTCAGTGGGCACATGGCCGAGCACCTCGGCCTGGGACCACAACAGGTGGCCGACACCCGGATGGCAGGCATGCTGCACGACATCGGCCAGACCAGTCTGCCGACCCGCCTGGTCCGCGGCCTCGACCTCACCGACTCCCGCACGAGCCCTGATTACGCCGACGCGGGGGCTCGGATGCTCGGTGACCTGACCATCCTCGGTGGCGTCCTGGAACCGATCCGTGGGCACCGCGACTCACTGCGCTCAGGTGCCGCGACTACGCTGCCGACTCGAATTGTCGCTGTCGCGGACCGCTATGACCTGCTGACCCGAGTCGGTGGTCCGGGAGGCGTCATCCATGCTCCGGAAGGAGCCCGCCAGCTGATCATGACCGAGACGGCCGACGACACCGGGCTGGTCGAGGCGTTGGACCATGCGGTGGTCCGGGGCGCGACGGAGGAGATCAGTCGGTGACTGCCCACCTGCGGCACCCAGAGCGACGTGTGTCGACAGGAGTTCGGTCGGCGACCGCTCGCATTCGAAGACGGGAGTGGCGTGCTGCCACCGTGGTCGTCGTGCTCGGCGTGGCAGCTCTCCTCGCTGCAGTCGCGCAGTCGGCGGTTGCCTTGCCGACGGTGCTGGAGGTCCATGCACCGGCCGTGCTCATTCTCGTGGCGGGTATCGCGTTGGGCGAGCTGGCGAGCATCCGGATGCCGAGCGGCCGGGAGACAGCGCCGCTGTCGTCGGCGTCGGCGATGGCTGTGGTCTTCCTCGGCCCGACGGCCGAACAACCGACGTTCGATGTCGAGGCCGGATTGGTCGTACTCATCGTCACCGCAGGACTGCTGCTGGCCGCCGCTGTGCGCCGGGCACGTCACCACACCGCGCGTGCGCCGATGCTGGCCGCACGTATCGTCAGCGTAGCCCTGGCTGCCACCATCACCCGAGAGGTCGGCGACCCCACCCTGTGGGACACCCAGACCGACGGTTCACTGCCCCGAGGAGTCGTCGTTGTCGCGATGGCTGCGGTGGCTGCCGTCGGGTTGCTCGCCGAGCTGGTGCTCGCCTCGGCGGTGCGTTCCGAGCGCCAGCGGTCGCCGTGGTCGACAGCGCTCCGGGACGAGGTCTACGAGGCCGCGCCGCTAACGCTCGCCGTGGTCGCCATCGGGCCGATGGTCGCCTTCATGGCACCTGTTCTCGGCCTGCTCTCCCTCCCCGCCGCACTGTTCCCGCTCGTCATCGCCTACCTCGCGGTACGCCAGTACATCCGTAACCGGGAGACGAACCGGCAACTCATCGGCACGCTCTCGCACCTCACCGAGCACGGCGGATACACGCCGGTGCACCACGCGGAGCGGGTCGCTGCGATGTCGGTGCGGATCGGGCGGATGCTCGGGCTCGGGGAGCGGTCGCTGCGTGACCTCGAGTATGCGGCGCTGCTCCATGATCTTGGGCAGATCTCGCTGCTCGAACCGATCCCCGGGGGAGCCACCGTGCTCGCCGCACCGACCGACCAGCGGGACATCGCCGACGAGGGGGCGCGCATCATCCGTGCTGCTGGGGGGCTCGACGATGTCGCCGCCCTCGTCGAGGCGCAGACCACGCCGTACCGGATGGTGCGTGAGCTCGACGAGGAGGTGCCGATGGCCGCACGGATCATCAAGGTCGCCAACGCGTTCGACGACCTCACCGAGGGCAGCCGTGAGACCGAAGCCGTCTCCG
>JBOFBK010000652.1:0-1813 GCA_051645525.1 Dermatophilaceae bacterium
GTGCGACGAGGATGACGTCCGGGGCTGCCGCGCGCACGTCGTCCCAGGTGATGCGCGCCGACCGCTCCCCCGCGGCGCCGAGCACGCACTCGCCGCCGGCGATCTCGACCATCTCGGGCACCCAGTGACCCGGCGCCCAAGGCGGGTCGGTCCACTCCAGGACAGCCACCCGCGGACGGGACCGGCCCGCCACCTGGGAGCGCACGTCATCCAGCCGCCGGTGCAGCGAGGTCACGAGGGATGACGCCTCCGCGGGTCGTCCGACCGCCTCGCCGATCGTCACGATCGACGCGAGCACCTCGTCGAGACTGTGCGGATCGACCGTGAGCACCGCCCCGCGACAGCCGAGGTGAGCGAGCGCGTCATCCACCGTGGACACGTCGACGGCGCAGACGGCGCAGAGGTCCTGGGTGACGACGAGGTCGGGGTCGATCTCGGCGAGGGCACCGGAGTCGAGACGGTAGAGGTCGTCGCCGCGGGCTACTGCTGTAGCGACTGCGGCATCGATCTCGGCGGGTGACAGCCCTTCGGCGAGTGTGGTGGTGGACACCACGCGACGGGTGCGCGCCTCGGGCGGGAAGTCGCACTCGACGGTGACTCCGACGACGTGGTCGCCCGCGCCGACCGCGAAGAGGATCTCGGTCGCCGACGGCAGCAGGCTCACGATGCGCACCGGCCCAGCCTGCCGCACCGGCCACGGGGTTCTCGTGGCTCCCATCCGTCTGCGGCCCCGGGGCCTGCACGAGGTAGGGGTCGGCACGGGCCGGGGCAGGGGCCCGCGGGACAGGGGCGTGCGGGCCGGGGCCTGCTTGGGGCCGGGGCCGGGTCCGCACCGGCCGGAACGGCATCCGCTCACCTGCCAGGGTGTCGGCGGACGGTGGTTGGGTGGGGCGATGGCGGAGAGGCGATCGGCAGGAGCGGCGGACGACGGGGCCGGCCGGGGCGGGCGGGAGCCGCGTTGGGAGACCCAGCCGGTGACGCTGGACCGGTTCGAGGACTTCGCCGACGTCGTGAACCCGAACCGACGCACCACCCACTGCTGGTGTCTGTCGCACCGCCTGCCGGCTCGCGAGATCGAGCAGCTCGGCGGCGGCAGCCGGCAGGAGGCGATGCGCGCCCTGTGCCGGCGCGACACCGCCCCGGGCGTGGTCACCTATCGCGACGGGACGCCGGTCGGGTGGTGCCACGTCAGCCCGCGTGCCGACATCCCGCGGTTGGTGTCGAGCAGGCTGATCCGCCCCGTCGACGACGTGCCGGTGTGGAGCATCATCTGCCTGGTCGTGCGCAGTGGCCACCGCAGGCGGGGCGTCACGCACCACCTGATCGAGGGCGCGGTGGCGTGGGCGGCGGCACACGGCGCTCCGGCGGTGGAGTCGTACCCGGTCGACCCGCCCGGCCGGATGGACCTGACCATGGCCTTCGTCGGCACCAGGGCGATGTTCGAGCGGGCCGGGTTCTTCGTGGTCGGCACGACCGAGGCAACCGCCTCGAAGATGCCACGCCTCGTCATGCGTCGCGCCCTGTCACCGTCGTCACGCGATCGTCACGTCGTTCACGGGCCCGGTGGATGACGCGAGCCTGCCGTGGTGCCTCGAGGCGCCACGGCAGGCTCGTGCCGGGTGCGAGGTCCACGACCGGCGCCACCGCCGGGCGTGGCCTTCGGTCAGGCCTCGGGCCCTTTCGCCCGGAGCTTGTCGACCTCGGTCATCGCGTCGCGCAGCTCGCCGAGCCAGGTGTCGGCATGCTCGCCGACCAGCCGTACCGACCACGCGAGGGCGTCGCTGCGGCTCCGGGCCACACCGGCGTCGACGAG
>JBOFBK010000653.1:0-14350 GCA_051645525.1 Dermatophilaceae bacterium
CAACGACGCCAACCCCCGGTGAAGTGAAGGAGACATCGCAGTGCCCAGTGTGACAAAGAAGAACGCCCCAGGCACCTGCGTGAGGGTCGCGCAGTGTTACCGGTTCGTGGTTGGTGTCGACACCCATGCCGCGACTCACAGCTACGCCATCGTCGACGCGGCCGGCGCCGTGCTCGATGAGCAGACGTTCCCCACCACCGCCGCAGGTATCAACCGCGCACGCGACTGGGTCGCACGGCGCACCCAAGGCGAACTCGACGGTGTCCTGGTCGCTGCCGAAGGCACCGGCTCCTACGGCGCCGTGCTCGCCCAGACCCTCACCGAGGTCGGCTACCGCGTCGTCGAGGCACCAACCCCGCGCCGTGAGCGAGGACGTGGCAAGACCGACGCCATGGACGCGGTCACCGCCGCACGCGCGACCCTGGCCATGCCCGTTGCTCGGCTACGAGACCGTCGGGGTGGGACCGATCAGGTCGCGCTCCAGGTCCTGACCACCGCCCGCGAGCAGCTCAACGCCGACCGCCTGCGCGCCATCAACGCGCTCACCGCCTTGGTACGAACCCACGACCTGGGAATCGACGCACGCCGCGCGTTGACGACCACCCAGATCCGTCAGATCACGGCGTGGCGTCGTCGCAGCGAATCCCTGGGTGTCGCGACCGCACGCGCCGAAGCGGTCCGGCTGGCCGTCAGGGTCGCCCAGCTCGACATCGACCTGAAGAACAACCGCGACCAGCTCACCGAGACCGTCACAGACCGCGCACCCGAGCTGCTCGCGTTGCCCGGCGTTGGGGCCGTCACCGCAGCCGTCGTGTTGTGCGTCTGGTCCCACCCCGGACGGGTCCGCAGCGAGGCTGCAATGGCCCAAATCGCCGGCACCTGCCCCATCCCCGCCTCGTCCGGGAACACCGTGCGCCACCGGCTCAACCGCGGCGGTGACCGTCGCCTGAACTGGGCACTGAACACCGTCGTCCTGACCCGCATGCGTACCGACCCAGCCACCCGCGCCTACATCGCTCGGCGCACCACCGAAGGCAAGACCGGCCGCGAGATCCGACGCTGCCTCAAGCGCTACACCACCCGACAGATCAACCGAACCCTCAACGCCGCCGCCGCTGGCGAACCGCATGCTCCGGCTGCTTGACAGCACATAGAAGCATCCTGAGTCTTCCGGAGGGCTGGTTAGTTACGCGACCTCCGGGATTGGGGCCACGGGGTGAGCCTGCCGGTGGGCGTGCTCGAACTCAAGGGGTGGGATGTCGCCGATGGAGGAGTGGAGCCGCTGGTGGTTGTACCAGTGGACCCAGCGGGCGACCTGCCACACGGGCCGTCCAGCGATTGGCGCAGCGACGAATTGCGTTGTGCCCCCGGCAGGATTCGAACCTGCGACACCTTCTTTAGGAGACGCGCCCGCGTCCGGTTCGAGAGGGTCGTCAACCGTGTGACCTGCACGAACCGTACGAACACACCACAGCCGATCCGTGTGATCCTGGATGGCGGGTGCCCAAAATGTGCCCATCGGGAGTGTGGGCAGAGAGAGCCACCGATCCGTAGCGGAGCACGAGAGGTCCGGCGGTCGGCGGGTCAGGCCCTCGCCTTCGTGCTCTCGTCTCCCCGCTGCTGTGCGGTGAGCACAGACCGGGACCGTCCGCGATAGTGAGGGCTTGACCTGCCGGGCGGTGGGCCGGATGCTCGGCGTCGGGTCGGCGGCTCGGACGTGCGCCGGGGCACTGCCGGTGTGCGGGTGTCGTTGAGGTGCGAAATGCTTCGGAGTGACAGTGAGCTACGTCGGGGAGGTGCGCGTGATTCGTTTGATGCTGGGCCCGTTGGGGACTCGTGATGTAGATGCATCGGTGGTGACGTTCGAGGAGGGAGAGGTGGCGTTGTGGCGCGATGGCCTGGAGGTCACTCGAGTGAAGCTTGGGGACGTGGCCGGGCTAGAGGTGGTGCCCTCACCGAGGGCGAAGGGTGTGCCGGTGGAGTCGGTGCGGGCGGAGTACCCGAACGCGTACAGGGCATGGTCGGATGAGGACGACGCCCGGTTGTTGAAGTTGGCGGGTGACGGCTGGTCGACAGAGCAGTTGGTCGCGGAGTTCGGGCGGCAGCCGAGTGGCGTACAGAGTCGGCTGAGGAAGCTGCAGGGGGAGTAGCGCCTCGCGATGGGAGGTCTCGGGCTGCTTGGGCTCGGGACCTTCTTGCTGTGCGCCTGGCCCTGGTGGGTGGGGTGCGACGGGGGTGCGCGGGAGGCCGCTTGCGGCCGAGCGCGCGGGGGTCCCTGTCGCGGGGCCCCGACCGCCGGCGCCAGGCGTGCGCGCTTGCGCGCCTTGAGCCAGTAGAGAAAGTCCTCCCCGAATGTGTGCCACGCAGCGCGTCGCACTGTCCAGTTCGTCTCCAGGTGCGCGCGGCAGGGCCCGCGGTAGTAGTCTTCGATACGGCGCGGCTGGGAAGCACGGCGCGGGTGGAAGTATGGCGCCGGTGGGGAAGCACGGCGTCGAAACCAGAGGAGGAAGATAATGCGCTCATTAACGAGAATGACGGGCATACTAAAGGTTGTCGCGGTGCCGATCGCGTGTCTCGCGGTCGCCGCCCCCGCTGCAGCAGAAGGGTACTGGACGTCGACAGTCTCAGGGGTCTATTCAGGGTTCAGTTCGCGCACGTGGACGGACAGGAATCGTGACGATGCGCGCAACTATGTTAAGATCTACTCGTGCAATAGAACGGCAACGGTCGCCGTTTATCGAAACCGTCAGTTCCCAATTCCAGACGAAGTCGTGGGTTCGAGAGACACGACTTGTGACAGCACTCCGGAGGTTTTCTATAACGTCGGCACTGCAGGTGATCTTCACTGGGTCATTCAGAGCACCCAGAACAGCGGCGGTCTCTACGGCACGGTCTATACTCAGTTCTGATTCCGTCCCGGATACTCTAGCCATACCGTTTCGCCGACTCGTCGGATTGCGAGGGGAGCAAAATTGACCGCTTTTACCTTGGAGGACGTCGCCGTTCGACGAGGGCGCCGCGACGTCCTCCAAGGATTGCATTGGAGAGTTCCCGAAAATGGCCGCACATTGCTGCTTGGTCGCAACGGCGCAGGAAAGACGACTACACTTCGACTTCTCGCCGGCGGTCTCCGCCAACGCGCAGGGCGCATTAGAATAGACGGCGTAGTTGCTAGTAGAAGTGTTCTACGGCGGAGCATCGCTCTAATGCCACAAACAATTACGGCGGTTCCAGGATTGACTGTCTTCGAACAGGTCTCGTTCGCAGGATGGCTAGCCGGACTAGCCGAAAGTAATTCACGTGCAGCCGCTAGGCTGGCGCTTAAAGAGGTCAACCTGGAACACCTAAGCAAGCGGAAACCCGCTACCCTTTCGGGCGGCGAATTGCGCCGGGTCGGTCTTGCTGAAGCGCTAGTACGGCCGGCGAATTGGCTTCTTCTCGACGAGCCGACTGCTGGGCTCGATCCTGTCCAGCGAGCAGACTTTCGTGCACTGCTGCTAGCTCTGGATCGACCAACTCTTGTATCAACTCATCAGTTAGATGATGTCGACGACCTGTTTACATATGTCGCGATATTAGAGGACGGTCGGATAATCTTTCAAGGAACTGTGGGCGACTATCTTTCAAATGGCACAGGGCCCAACAATGCCCGCCGCGCCGAGTCTGCATTCTCTGTCTTAACGAGGCGTCGTTGAACACTCTACGTACGCTCCGTTGGAGCGTCGCCTGGATACTTCTTCCGGTGATGATCACCGCCGCTACTCTCGGCGCGTTTTCTGAGCAGGAATTCTTTGGTGACTATCCTTTAGTAGGAGCAAGTCAGGCGTGGATATCTCTTGTTGTAGTAGCGCCGCTCATTGCAGCTTGGTGCGCGTGGGATAGCGGTAGGCTTGCCCCGTGGCTCAACGAATCATTTAACGGTCGTCAACGAGCGAAAGGCCTGCTCCGTATGCTAGGGCCGGCCATTCTTCTTACACTACTTACTGTCTTATTTATCGTCATACTCGCGTCCGGTTTGCCTCGAAGTTCTGCAGTATGGGTTGTGACGGTGGTCGCAACCGTGACCATGGTCGCTGCGGCCGCCTTTGGCGCAGCGCTAGGGACGGTTTTACCGCGCCTAGCTTCTGTTCCTGTAGCGGTAGCGGTAGTTTATGGTTTGCTGGCCGCACCTGTCGCTAATCCAGATTCTTGGCCCGCCCGTGTTCTGCTAACGGGTGCAGTTGCTCCATGTTGTTCGTCCGACCAGCAGATTAGTGAACAAACGCTCGGGTACGCTGCCCTGATGGCGTTGTCAGGGACGTGCGGTGCAGTAGTCGTTATCATGCTGAACCGGACTCGCTTCGCCCGAGGAATCACCTTGGTCCTTTTTATGGCCGGTGTGAGTGGCGCAGGATGGGCGGCTGCTGAAACCACTGAGTCAGGCGGTCAACTTGAGGCGAGAAGCAGTTCTCATCTAGTCTGCGGCGATGAAGCGCGGATACTGTTATGTGTATGGCCCGAGCATACAGGCGAACGCGAGGCGATCGCATCGACTATTGCCTCCGGTAAGCGGACTGCTGATTCGCTTGGAATTCAATTGCCGGATCGCTGGAGCGAAGGTGCTGTTCCTTCGGCGGTGGCCTTCAGATGGTCATCTGGCCTTTCCAATGACCAACATCTTTATTCGCTTAGCATTAGCATCGCGCACAACGCTGGGTGTTTATCGCCAGCGAATGAGGCAGTTGTGTCCTCGGCGATTGCTTCACAGATGGGCTTGACTGGTCAGGAAGCGATCGGCGGGGACCAAGCGGTGGCAAGCGCCGTCGCCGAGTTTAATGGACTGCCACAATCTGGCCGCCGTAATTGGATGCAGGAACGCATAGCCAGGTGCCGAAGTTGACACTCTGGTTGCGATCGCGACGGGTTCTCACACTGCTCTTAGTCGCCGCAGGCGTAAGTCTCTCTCCACTTGCTTCCACATTAGTGATTAGTTTTCCGAGTTTCATTGGCTCAGGAACCGGTAGTGTAGTTACGTTGCCGACACTTGCTCCATTCATACTATCACTCACGGTTATGTGGTCCCTTTCTGCGCGCGTGAACCATCTGGTGGAACTTCAGCTACGCGATACGGGTTGGCTCGACGGCGCGCTGCTGATAGTCGTGAATTCAGTTGTCGCTGTAGTGGCGGCGTCAGCTGCTTCGACTGATGTTAGGATGATACGTAATTCGCTAATTCTCACCGGCCTCGCTGCGTTCATAGTGGCAGTTGCGTCGCCACCAGCAGCGGCAGCAGTTACAACAGTGCTATTGCTTCTTGCGCTAACTTATGGCAGCTCAGCGCCGGGTGCTCGTTTCGTCCGAGTGCTGCAGGCGCCTCCTGATACCGCTTGGGCGTTTGCGGTTGCAACAGCTGCGTGTCTTATAGGTTTTGCGGCTCTGGTGGTGGCGGATCGACGGGTTGCCTAAGTCCCCTCATGCAAGCGTCACAGAATCCCAATCTCATAGGGGGCGACCATTGAAATTGCTGCTTCGGCGTCGCTTTCCTGACCGTAGCGGTGCGCGAACAGCCCTAGTCTGAGATACCCGAGTCGTTTGTAGAGCCTGATAGCGGCGTGGTCCTTCTGCATAACGTCGAGGACGGCGACCCGTCCGGCGTCGTGGGCGGCGCTCATGGCGGTGCGGGCGAGTTGTTCGGCGAGTCCTTGGCCGCGTGATGCTGGTGAGATGAAGAGTCGGCCGAGGACGGCGGTGGGCTCGGGGCCGTGCCGTTCGGCGTAGAGGCGTGGTGCTTCGTCGCCGGGGCCGGGTTCGGTGAGGGCGACGTGTCCGACTGGTTGGCCGTCGAGTTCGGCAACCCACGCACCGATGGCGCCCGGGAGGGTGAGCCAGGCGAGTGGGTCGGCGACGCCTTCGACGGGATAGCCGTCCGTGGCGTGTACCTCGACGAGGACTCGGGCGAGGGCGGGGAGGTCGGCATCGGTGCGGGGTCGGATGGTGGCGGGCATCAGTCGTCGACTCGCATCGTGTAGTCGAGGCCGGTGTGGTCGGCGCGCATCGTGAACTCGGTGACCTCGAAGGGCCGGTGTTGCTCGTCGAGGCCGGTGTGGGTGACAACGAGGAGGGGCACCCCGCCCGGCATCCGCAGGCTGCGGGCTTCGTCTCGGGTGGGCATGCGGGCGATGACCTCCTCGCGGGTGTAGGTGATGGCGTAGCCCTGGTCCTCGAACCTGGCGTAGATGCCGCCGGTCCCGAGTTCCCCGCTCTTGGCGAGCACGGTGCCCTCGGCGATGTGCCAGGGGATGTAGGTCGTGCCGATCTGGACCGGCTCGCCGTCGACGAAGTAGTAGTTCACCCGCTCGACCACGCTCTTGGTGTCCGCGGACACCTCCAGCCGCTCGGCGACGTACCCGGGTGGGACGACCCGGCCGATGCTGTGCAGGACCGCGTCCGGGACGCGGCCCTGGGCGATGACCTCGGCCCGGAACGGCGACAGGCCGGTCTCCTCGCGCACCTTGCGCGAGTAGCGCCGCTGGCCGAAGCGCATCAACCGCGGTACCGCCCGGACGAACGCGCCCCGGCCGTGCTCGGCGGTCACCAGGCCCTCGTCGGTGAGCAGCCGGACCGCCTCACGCGCGGTGTTGCGGGCGATGCCGTGCTCCTGCGCCAAGGCTCGCTCGGACGGCAGCCGGTCACCGGGGCCGAGGTCGCCGCGGGCGATCTGCTGGCGCAGCTCGTGGGCGAGTAGCCGGCTGGCCGGCTCGGCTGGGGTCCCTGCTCCATCAGTCGTCATCACCCGATTCTACGACTGGCCCAAGCCACCTCTTGACAAGACTGGCTCAAGCCACTTTGATGAAGGTCACTGGCTCAAGCCAGTAGTCACTTTCAGAGGAGATCAGTTATGGCGATGCAGCGGCGGTTCACGGTGCAGATGGGTGAGGTGTTCCCGCACGGGGCGTACCTGGTGGGGGAGGTGGAGGCGGTGATCGACTACGAGCGGTCCAAGGGTAGGCCGAAGGTGCAGGCGGTCGATGTGAACCGGGCCGGTGAGGGCTCGGGGTTGCCGGTGTGGTCGGTGCCGGTGCTGGATGCGGACCCGGAGGCGGGCAAGCGGGACAAGACCGTGGTGGTGAAGGTGATCGCGTCGCATCAGCCGGTGCCGCCGAAGAACGAGGCGGGGTTGCCGTTCGTGCCGGTGGAGTTCACCGGGTTGTCGGTGACGCCGTATGTGGATGAGAACGGGCAGCGGGCCCGGTTGGCGTGGTCGATCCGCGCTGAGGGCATGACCGCCCCCGGTAAGGGCGCCACTGGGGCCGTTGCTGGTGCTGGTCGGGTGTCCAAGCCTGAGGCGGTGGCGTGATGGCCGCCTCGGTGTTCGAGCTGGTGGCGGTGGCGCAGCTGCTCGCGCTCGGTCCGGAGGTGGCCGTGCACTCGGTGTTCGTGACCGATGAATACCTCGTGCCCGATCCCCGCGAACGCGGCGTGGACGTGGTGCAGGTGCGGGTGCACGCGGCCTCACCGACGGAGGCGGAGGTGTTGGCGGCCGTGTTGGGACTGGTCGAGGACCAGACCGCTCGGCGGGTTACGCCCGAGGTCGACGGGTACGGCCCGCTGCAGTGGCGCACCTGGCGCGGGTGGTGCCCGGACCGGTTCCGGTCCTGGCCCGTCATCGTCGAGATCGTCGCCGCCGTCGCGGTGTGTGCTGAGGCGGTGGCGTGATGCGCCCCGCAGTGACGGTCTCGGCCCGGGCGGTGGCCTCCGCTGCCGCCGAGGCTGGGCGGGTCCTGGGTCCGCTGGTGCGGGGTTGGTGTCGGTGGGCGGGCGGTCCCGGGCTGCGGTGGGTGTTCTGGACCGCGGTCCTCGCAGTGTTCGCAGCGGGCCCGCTCGGCGCACCCCGCGCCGGGCTCGCCCTCGCCATCACCGGCGCCCTGCCTGGTGTCGTTGCCGCGGTGGCGTGGCGGTACTGCCCGACCTGGTGGGACAAGCGCGCGGCGGGTCCGTGGCGGCGGTACCGGTGGCGACACTGGGCGCGTCGGTCGTGGCCGACACTGGCCCGGGAGTGCGGCCTGTCCACCTCGCACAAGGTCACCCGGCGCACGGTGGGGTGGGACCCCAAAGACAAGGGCGGTCTGGTAGCGGCGTCCTCGCGGATGGTGACGGAGTGGACGCACCCCCGCCTGGTCAACGCCACCACTTCGGGCGAGACCTTGTGCCTGCTGGTGCAGGCCCGGGTCGGGCAAACCCGCGAGGACCTCACCGCCGCGCTGCCGGCGATCGCGACCGCTGCCGGCGCGGTCACTTCCCGGGCGGCGATGCTGTCCCCATCGACGGTGGAGCTGGTGCTGTGCATGCGTGACCCCCTCGCCGGGGTCCGCACCTCGGTCCCCACCGGCGCCATGACCGTCGCCGCCTCCGCGTCTGCTGCGTCTCCGGGTATGGGTGGGCCGGTGGTGGTGGGCCGGGTCGAGGACGGCACCGACCTGCACGTCGACCTGACCGGGCAGGCGTGGCACCTCGCCATCCAAGGCGCCACCCGCTCCGGCAAGTCCGCGCTCTGCTACACCCTCCTCAGCGGCTACGCGGCCCGCCCGGATGTGCTGGTGTGCGGCCTGGACCCCTCCGGCATCCTCCTGAGCCCGTGGCGGGCCGGGCGGGGTTCGGGGTGGGTCGCGACCGGCACCGCCGACCTGCCCGCCCACGCCGAAGCGGCCGAGGCGATCGTCGCGGCGATGGATACCCGGATCGGGCATCTCGAGCGGGTCGGGCTGGACAAGATCGAGCACCACGACGCGCACTGTCCGGTGATCCTGGTCGTCCTGGAGGAGTACCCCGGCCTGCTCGCCTCCGCCCGCGCCGATGACGACGCCACCGGACGGGAGAAGACACAACGGGTCGCGCCGCGTATCGAGCGGGCCGTCGGAAGGTTGGTGAAGGAAGGCGCCAAAGTCGGCATCCGCGTCCTGCTGCTCGCGCAGCGGATGTCCGCGAACGCGGTCGACACCGACGACCGATCCAACCTCGGCACCCGCGCCACCCTGCGCGTGGACAACCGCGACGCCGTCCGCATGCTCCACGACGGCGCCGACGCCGGGTTGATCGAGGACGTCCGCCAGTTCCCACCCGGAGTCGGACTCATCGAATCCCCCGGCCGACCCCTCGCCCGGTGGCGCGCCGACTACACCACGTATGCGGAGTACCGGGCCCGGGTCGCCGACGGCATCGCCGCCATCGACACTCACCACCCGGGCGCCTACCGGGCACCCACCCTCTACCCGGCAGCTGCGCCCACCGATGAAGCTTCGACTGTCGACGTCGGGCCGGTGCCGCTCACCCGGGCAACCCGCTCCCCGCGCCCTGCCCGCAAGCCCAGGGCGCCCCGCCGTCCCCGGGTCGACGCCACCGGCAGCGGCGCTGACACCACCGGCGGTGATGCGGCATGAACCGCCAGGACCGCCGTGCCCGGCTCGCCCAAGCGCTGGCCGAGATCGCGGCCGACACAGCACGATCCGCCCTCGCCGGGGTCGCGTGGCGGTCGCTCGGCTCCTGCGGTGCCAGGACCGACCTGCCATGGACCACCGACGCCGCCGACGTCTCGCCCTGGGACGCCGAGACCATGCGCGCCACCTGCCAGGCGTGCCCGGTCCTGGCCGAGTGCACCGCTGCGGCCGAGGGGATGACCGGTGGCTGGTGGGCCGGACACGACCGCGACCCCGACGCCGAGGAACCCCCGGCCGTGTCGTGGGTGCCGATCCGCTCCGGACGCGGACACGCCGCACCCGGCACCGCGCAAGGCGTCCTCCCGCTCGGCGGTGCCGCGTGAACACCGACCAGACCCACGCCCGCCGCTCGGTACTCCCGGGGTGGCTCACCGGCAACCCCGACCGGCGCCGCGGGTCGGCCTACTGGCCCGAGCACCACCGCCCCGACGGTGCCCGCTGCCCCTGGTCCGGCACCCTGCACCGCCGCGCCGGTGTCCCGTGCCCCGCCGGCTGCCCCGTCACCTCCATCCCGACCCTGCCGAGCGGGACGAGCCGCCCGTGACCACCACCACCCAGGCCACCCGGTTTCCGGGGTTCGGCGAGGACGCACCACTCGACCTCGAAGGCGTCGCCGGGTCGCTGACCGGGGCCCAGGTCGCGCGCCTGGTCCGCTCCGATGCCTGGGCCGAGACCGCTGCCGCGGTGGGGTACTGCGCCCGCCCGGTCCGGCTCACCGGGTCAAGCACCACGATCAACACCACGACCGGGGAAGTCGTGGCCCGGTTCGACTCTTACACTGCGCCGTTGGGGGCGTTGTACCGGCGGTGCGGGAACCGCCGCGCCTCCATCTGCCCGTCCTGCTCACGGCTGTACGCGCGGGACACCTTCGAACTCATCCGGGCCGGGGTCGCCGGGGGCAAGACCGTCCCGGACACGGTCGCGGACAACCCGCTGGTGTTCGCCACATTCACCGCACCCTCGTTTGGACTCGTGCACGGCACCCGTGCCCGTAACAGCCCGTGTCGCCCACGCCGGGCCGAGCACCGGACCCGCTGCCCGCACGGCCGCCCGACCTGGTGCAGCCACCGGCACGACGAGCACGACACCGCGGTCGGGGCGCCGCTGTGCGAGCACTGCTACGACTGGACTGGCGCGGTGGTGTGGCAATGGCACGCCCCCGAACTCTGGCGCCGCACCACCATCGCCCTCCGACGCCACCTCGCTGCCGCGCTCGGCCTCACCGAGACCGCCGCGAAGCGAGTCGTGTCGGTGCAGTACGCCAAGGTCGCCGAGTACCAGACCCGGGCCTGGTCCACTTCCACGCACTCATCCGCCTCGACGGCGCCGACGGACCCGGCTCACCCGCCCCGCTCGATGGCGCCGCCCTGGCTGCTGCCGTCGCCGCTGCCGCCCGCGAGGCCACCCTCACCGCACCACCCGCCTGGGAGACCGACGACGCACGGGTGCTCGCCTGGGGTGCCCAGGTCGACATCCGCACCGTCCGTGCCGGGCACCGCACCGACGACCCCACCGGGCCCCTCGTCGCTGAGCAGGTCGCCGGGTACATCGCCAAGTACTCCACCAAGGACGCCACATCGGTCGTCGGCGACCGCACCCACCGGCCCCACCTCGCCCGGCTCCGCGCCACCTGCCACGAACTCCACGACACCGCCGTCCTACGCGACCAGTGGCGCCGCGCCGGACACCCCACCGCCGTCCCGCTCGACCCCAAGACCGACCGCGACCCGTACGCCCTCCTCGGGAAGTGGGCCCACATGCTCGGCTTCCGAGGCCACTTCTCCACCAAGTCACGCCGCTACTCCGTCACCCTCGGCCAACTCCGACGGGCCCGACACCGCTGGCAAACCCTCGCCGCCGACTCCCGACGCACCGGGACCCCGGTCGACACAAGGGACCTCGAGGCACGCCTCCTCGCCGACCACGACGAAGAGACCACGCTCGTGCTGGGGGAGTGGACCTACACCGGCACCGGCTGGGACACCCCCACCGAGACCGCCCTCGCCCTCGCCGCCGCCGACCGAGCCCGCGCCTACGAACAGCATCGAGCACAGCAGAAGGGGAATCAAAATTACTGAGAGAGAGCGATATTCAGCATGAGCGTCGAAGCGCAGAGACCAGATTTCCCGTCGCTCCTGACGGTGAAGGATGTGGCGTCGATATGCGGTGTCCCTGTCTCGACGGTCCATCACTGGGCCGTGCGAGGCGAGGGGCCACCGTCGTTCAAGCTCGGCAAGCACCGGCGTTTCGACGCGGCCGAGGTCGTGTGGTGGCTGTCGGCGGCGAAGGCTGCACGGCGATGATCGAGAAGCGGCTCCGGCAGGACGGGAGCGTGACGTACCGAGTTCGGTACCGCACTCCTGATGGCCGGTTCCGGTCGAAGTCGTTCAAGCGGCGTGGTGATGCCGTCGAGTACGAACGTGAGGTCATGTCTCAACGCCGGCGTGGCGATTGGGTTGACCCGCAACGGGGTCGGACGACGCTGGGCGACGTGTGGAGCGAGTACGCCTCATCCGGGATGACCCATCTTCGGGCCACGACACAGTCCGGGTATCGCCACGCCTGGAAGCACGTCGCGCCGACGTTCGGCCGCTGGCCGGTCGCCAAGATCGAGCATGCCGACGTGGCCGAGTGGGTCGCGGGCCTGTCGAGGACGTCGGGCACGGACACGGTGCGGAAGGCGCACGGCGTGCTATGTCGCGTGCTCGATCACGCGTGTCTGACTCGCCGGGTACCGGTCAACGTGGCGCGCAGCGTGAGGCTGCCGAAGCGGGCGCCAGCTCGTGAGCGAATCCTGACGATCCGCGAGGTGCACGCCCTGGCCGATGCCATGACGACCGACAAGGACGTGGTGCTGGCTCTCGCGTACCTCGGGCTTCGATGGTCGGAGCTGGCTGCGCTGCGATGCGAGGACGTGAACCTGGAACGACGACGCGTGCACGTCGTGCAGCGGGCAACCGAGGTCGACGGGCGCATGGACCTCGACCAGCCGAAGAGCAGGGCCGGTCACCGGCATGTCCCGGTGCCGGCTCGGATCGCGCCCTACCTGCAAGCAAGGATCGACGGCCAGCGGCCCGATGCGTTGGTGTTCCCCTCGCCCGACGGCGACTACCTCAGGGTGCGGAACTGGCGTCGCCGGGCCGGGTTCGACGAGGCGTTGAAGCGCTGCGGGTTCAGGGCGACACCGCACGATCTGCGCCGCACGTTCGGCAGCCTCGCCCGGATGGCGGGCGCGGACCTGCGGTTCATCCAGAAGGCGATGGGGCACGAGTCGATCACGACGACGGCGCGCATCTACGCGCACCTGTACGACGACGAGCTGGACGCCATCGCGCAGGCACTCGACGGGCTCCACGTGCCGCCGGCGGACTCGGGGGAGCACTGACATGTGCCCATTTGGTGCCCATTTGCGCGGTCTCGCGCTGCTGCTCGCCACGCTGCTCCGACGTTCGTGCAGGTCAGCCGGTAGTGCCCCCGGCAGGATTCGAACCTGCGACACCTTCTTTAGGAGAGAAGTGCTCTTCCCCTGAGCTACGAGGGCGCGCCCGAGTGTCGGGCGATGCGCCACAGGGTAGCGGCCACCGAGCTCGACGCGACGATCTGCATGCCGTCGGGAGCCGACCGCCGGACGATCCCACCGCTCGACATCCGGCCAGGCCTGTCGCCACCGCCCGGCATACTGCCCGAGGTGACCGCCACCCGTCCGACCACGCCGACCGCCTCGGCGCAGCGGCGCGTCGTCGGAACACTGGTCGCGTCGCAGATGCTCGGCGGCATCGGTCTCTCGTCCGGGGTCGCGGTCGGTGCCCTGCTCGCCGAGGAGGTGTCGGGGTCGGCCACCTGGGCCGGCCTCGGGTCGACCTTCCAGGTTCTGGGGTCGGCGCTCATCGCCATCCCGATGGCGCGCGTCATGGCCTCGCGTGGGCGCCGCCCCGGCCTGGTGCTCGGCTACGCCCTTGCCGGGGTCGGCGCGCTGGGCCTCATCCTCTCCGGAGTCGTCGGCAGCTTCACCCTGTTGCTCCTCGCCAGCGTGCTCTTCGGCGGCGCCACGGCCTCGAACAGCCAGAGCCGGTTCGCCGCCGCCGACCTGGCCGCACCTGCCCACCGCGGCCGCGACCTCGGTCTCGTCGTCTGGGCCACCACGGTCGGCAGCGTGCTCGGGCCCAACCTCGTCGGCCCGGCCGAACCGGTGGCCGACGCACTCGGCCTGCCGCGCCTCACCGGTCCGTTCCTCTTCTCGTGCATCGGGATCGCCCTGGCCGTCGCGTTCATCGCCGTTCGGCTGCGCCCCGACCCGCTCCTCGAGGCGCGCCGCCTCGCCGGAGGCGGCGACGACGCCCGGACCCACGGTTCGGTGCGCCGGGGGCTGCGCGTCATCCGCGGCATCCCGCTGGCCCGGCTGGGAGTCGCCACCGTCGCGCTCGGTCACGTCACCATGGTCAGCGTCATGGTGATGACGCCGCTGCACATGGCCCACGGCGGAGCCGACCTCACCCTGGTCGGGCTGGTCATCAGCATCCACGTGCTCGGCATGTTCGCGTTCTCGCCGCTCACCGGCGCCGCCACCGACCGGTTCGGCGCCCGAGCGGTGGCCATGGCGGGCGCCCTGGTGCTCGCCGTCGCCACCTTTCTCGCCTCGCTGTCGCCGGAAGGCCACTCCGGCACTCTCCTCGCCGGGCTGTTCCTCCTCGGGCTCGGGTGGTCGTGCACGCTCGTCGCCGGCTCCACCATGCTCGTGGCGGCCGTGCCGCTGGCCGAGCGGCCGGGCGCCCAGGGCGCCGCCGACCTGCTCATGGGGCTGTCCGCCGCGGCCGGTGGCGTGCTCGCCGGCATCGTCGTCGACCAGCTCAGCTACCAGGTGCTCGCGCTGCTCGCCC
>JBOFBK010000654.1:0-7206 GCA_051645525.1 Dermatophilaceae bacterium
CAGGTCACGGCGCTCGCCGGAGCACCGGCCGGGGCGCACTCGAACACCCGGTGGAGCACGTGGACCGGCACCGCGACCGGCGTGCGCGAGCTGACCCAGCCGTTCCAGACCTTCGGCGGCTGGGGGGCGGGGGCGCTCAACGGGTACGTACGCACTCCCGGCGGCGAGGCGATCGTCGGGTCGTGGCAGGGTTCCACCGGCGCCGACATCGCGGTCTGGAGGTTCGCCGGGGAGCGGTGGACGCGCACGCCCACCGCAGCCGGGTCGGCCCTGGCCAGTACGGCGCAGCTGCTCGCTGCGGCCCGCCGAGCTGCTCCGCGCGGCGACGGCGCGATCGCGTCCGGGTCGGTCACCGAGCTGCGGCCCGGCTCGGTCACCCTGCGCCCGGCCGTGTGGGTCGCCGACTCGCTCGACAGCCCCTGGCGCCGGGTGGACCTGCCGTCGTCGGCGACACTCGCCGAGGCGCACGCCGCCGGCTGCTCGCCGGACCGGTGCACGGTGGTCGGCCAGGCCGACGGGCGGCTCGTCGCGTGGACGGTCGCCGCCGACGGCCGGGTGACCCCGGTCGAGGAGCTGCCGTCGGTGGGCGTCGGCGACAAGGTTCAGCTGCTCGCGCCGATGCTCGCGGATGACGGCACGCACCGGTTCGTCGTCGCCGACGGCGCCGCGGGCCGCGTGGTCGAGGTCGACGCCGAGGGTTCCGTCGCCTCGCATCCGTACTCGGCACCGGGGGTGCCGGTCGCGGCGGCGACCACCTCGTCGGGGGTCGTGTGGGTGGTGCACGAGGCCGCCGACGGCAGCACCTCGCTGCACACCATGCGGCCGCCGCAGCGCTGAGTCGTACCGCGCCGCAACCGGGTCGACCCGTGGGGCGACCCGACCGCCGTTCCCGCGCGGGGCCTGCTCACCGGCAACCGCGGCTGTCTCGTCGACGACACCGGGCAGGTCGTGCGTCGTCACGCGAGCCGGGCCTGAATCACCTGCCGGCTCGACTTCCGCGGGTGGCGGCATCCGCTCGACGCGAGGCTGGCGTCAGCGCGGACGATGGCTGGGCGGATGACGGGTGCGCGGCGGCACGGACGCGTACTGCAGCAGTGCTGATCTGCCGATCTCCCTGCTCGCGTTGCGGCATGGGTTCCCCGGTGCTGCACGCATCCGCGACGCCTCGCGTTGCGGCATGGGTTCCCCGGTGCTGCACGCATCCGCGACGCGCTGAGCTGGTGTTGATCAACGTGAGGGTTGATCAGGGGTGGCCCGATCTGCTGTAATCAATCCATAGATTGATTACGAGAGGAGCGGCGATGAGGTCGGATGACGAGCGGGTCGACGCGGGTTTCTCGGCGCTGGCCGACCCGGTGCGCCGCGCCATCGTCGCCCGGCTCAGCCGTGGTCCGGCCACGGTGAGCGAGCTTGCCGACCCGTTCGAGATCTCCCTCCAGGCGGTCTCGAAACACATCCAGGTTCTCGAGCAGGCCGGCCTGGTGACTCGAAGCCGGGAGGCTCAGCGCCGCCCGGTTCATCTCGAGCCGGCTGCTCTGGAGCGACTCACCGCATGGATCGACCGGTACCGCCTCGCGCACGAGCAGGCATACCGGCGCCTCGACGCACTCCTGGCCAACCCACCGTCATCCGCGTCGACAGGCCGTCAAACCCACCACCAGAAGGAGAAGCCATGAGCGACAACGCACTTCAACTCGACATCCCAGCCGGGGTGCCGTGGATCGACTTCACCCGCGAGTTCGACGCTCCGGCGGCGGCGGTCTTCGACGCACACCGCGACCCCGAGAAGGTCAGACGGTGGCTCGGTCCCGGTGACCTGCTGATGAACATCGACCACTGGGACTTCGCCACCGCCGGCAGCTACGCCTACACCCACTCCCGCGGCGGCGACGTATACGGCTTCCGCGGGGTCTTCCACACGGTGCGCGAGAACGAGTTCGTGCTGCAGACATTCGAGTTCGACGGTGCCCCCGACGAGGTGGCGCTGGAGTTCCTGTGGTTCGAGGACCTCGGCGACGGTCGCACCCGGCTGCGTGGCCGCAGCGTCGGGCGAACCGTCGAGGGCCGCGACGCGATGGTCGAGTCGGGCATGGAGCACGGCATGGCCGAGGGCTACGACCGCCTCGACGCACTCGTCGCCGGATGACGACGGCTCACCCGCCGGTGTCGCGCTCGGCATCCGCGAGTCGTTCGCGGAGTCGGGCGCGCACCTCGTCGGAGGTGTAGGCCCGCCGTTGACGCTCGTCTCGCGCCACCAGGGCCCCGGTGGCGACCACGCCGGTGACGGCGGCCAGACCGGCGAGCTTGAGCCATCGGTTGCGGTTGCGCTGCGGCATGCACGGCAGGGTACCGACCTACCGCTCATCCCGGTCGGGGCACGCCTCGCGCCGGCGGCCCGGTTGCCCCGGTGACCGCCGGGCGTCTCGAGTCCGAGTGCATCGGCCCGGTCACGGTCCTCACCACGGACGACCGTCGTCGACATCGTGCCCCGCCGGACGTCCCGTCTGGGGCGTCGGTGCCGACCGGATCGGCCAGGTCAGTGAGAGTGCCGGCCGACCGGTTCGGCCGGCCTGCGGAGCCGGTCGGGGAGGAACACGGCGCCGGGCGCGTCGTCCGAGCTGGCGGCGGTGTCGGCCGGGTTCGCGACCGCGCATCGCCGGAGTGACAGGCAGCCACACCCGATGCACGAGTCGAGGCCGTCGCGCAGGCGTTCCAGCGCCTCGATCTGATCGTCGAGCCGGCTCCGCCAGTGTCGCGAGATGCGTTGCCAGTCGGCCTTGCTCGGCGTGCGCCCGGCAGGCAGCCGGGAGAGCTCCGCGGTGATCTCCTCGAGGGTGAGACCCACGTTCGCTGCCGCCCGGATGAAGGCCAGCCGCCGCAGTGTGTGCCGCGGGAACAGCCGCTGCCCCCCGGTGCTGCGCTCGGCCGCGATCAGTCCGCGGCTCTCGTAGTACCGCAAAGCGGAGGCGGCGAAGCCACTTCGGGCACCCACCTCGCCGATCGACATCAGGTCGCGCGTGTCCATGCCACATCCCGCCCGTCTCGACTTCCCTTGACCTCACGTTAACATGAAGTAGCAGACTGCGGGTCATGCACTCGGAACTCGAGGTTGCCCACTCGGAACGCAAGGCCCCCGACGTGAACCGCAGGGTCGCGCTCGTCACCGGAGGGTCCGCCGGGCTCGGCCGAGCGCTCGCCCACCTCCTCGTCGACGACGGATGGCACGTCGTCGTCGACGGTCGCCGGCCCGATCGCCTTGCGGATGCCGCCCGGCCCGGCATGCACCCGGTGGCCGGCGACATCGGCGACCTCGGCCACCGCGCGGCACTGGTCGACGTGGTCGCCGGGCTCGGGCGGCTCGACCTGCTGGTCAACAACGCCAGCACGCTGGGCCCGACGCCGTTGCGACCGGTGGCCGACCTGCCGCCCGGTGCGCTCGAGACGGTCTGGCGCACCAACGTGCTCGCCCCGGCCGACCTGCTGGTGCGGCTGCTCCCGGCCCTCGCGGCGAGTGCCGGTGTGGCGATGTCGATCTCCTCCGACGCTGCGGTCGAGCACTATCCGGGGTGGGGCGCGTACGGCGCCTCCAAGGCGGCACTCGACCATCTCGCGCTCACCGTGGCGGCGGAGAACCCGGCGGTTCCGGTCTACGTGGTCGACCCGGGCGACCTGCGCACCGAGCTGCACCAGTCGGCGTTCCCCGGCGAGGACATCAGCGACCGGCCGCTCCCAGCGACGGTCGCCCCACGTCTGCTCGCTCTCCTCGAGCATCGACCGCCCTCGGGCAGGTATCGCGCCGCGGAACTGGATACCGCGGAGGTGACGGTCGCCAAGTCTGCCGGCGGGGAGCCCGGCACCGGGGAGCCGGGCGGCGGGGAGCCCGGCACCGGGGAGCCCGGCACCGGGGAGCCGGGCGGCGGGGAGCCGGCTGGAGGCGAGCGGGCTGACGCCGAGGCGGACATCGTCGAGCCGGGCCATGTCGAGCGGGCCGCCACCGAGCCGGTGGTGACACCATGACCGCGGTCGTCGGGCGACCGGTCACCCGGTTCTCACCGTCCGCGTTCGCCTCGTTGCCCGCCGAGTCGCGCGGCCTGGTACGCGACGAGGTGCGCCTGCTCGTCGCCCGGCCGAACGGCATCCGGCATGTGCGGTTCCGCGACCTTCCCGACCAGCTCAGGCCTGGTGACCTCGTCGTGGTGAACACCTCCGCGACGGTGCCGGCCGAGCTCGACGGCGAGCTCGTCGGACGGGGCGCGGTCGTCGTCCACGTGGCGTCACGACTCGACGACGGCAGCCGGGTGGTCGAGCTGCGCACCGCGCCGCACGCCGAGCGGGCGGTGCTGGATGCCGAACCGGGCGACCTCGTCGCGGCGGGTGCGACCGCCATCCGGCTCGTCGAGCCCTATCCGTTCCGCGCCTCGCCGACAGGTGCGGGGAACCGGCTGTGGCGGGTCACGGTGAGCGGTGATCTCGACCGTGAGCTGGTGGCCCGTGGCCGGCCGATCGCGTACGGCTACGTCGAGCGGCCGCTACCGCTGGAGATGTACCAGACGGTCTTCGGCATCCGGGCCGGAAGCGCCGAGATGCCCTCTGCGGGGCGGCCGTTCACGACCGAGCTGGTGACCCACCTCGTTGCTGCCGGGGTCGGCGTCGCGCCGGTCACGCTGCACACCGGCGTCTCGTCGCAGGAGGCGGGCGAGGGTCCGCAGCCGGAGTGGTTCGAGGTGCCGGGAGCGACTGCTGCCGCGGTCAACGCCACTCGCGCCGCCGGCCGGCGGGTGGTCGCGGTCGGCACGACCGTCACGCGGGCCCTGGAGTCGGCCGTGGCGGATGGCGCCGTGGTCGCCCGATCGGGGTGGACCGACCGGGTCGTGACCGCGGATCACCCGCCGCAGGTGGTGAACGGTCTGGTCTCGGGGTGGCACGACCCGGCGGCCTCGCACCTGCTGCTCGTCGAGGCGGTGGCCGGCGAGGCGTTGACCCAGGCGGCCTACGACGAGGCGGTCGCGAACGGCTACCTCTGGCACGAGTTCGGCGACAGCGCGCTCTTCCTACCGTGACCCCGGGACTCCCGATGAAGACCACGGTGCGCGGCGTTACCTGAGACCGGGTTCGACGCTTCCCGGCGCACGCGTGAGGTCGCCACCGGCCGACAGGTGGGGGTCGACGGCGTCCGCCACCGCGAGGGCGACCAGGTTGCTGGCCTCCGGAGTTCTCAGCTCGGTGCGCCAGGCGAGCGCCAGCTCGCAGGGACCGACGTCGGACAAGGGGACGAACGTCACCGTGTCGACCCGGAGACTCGTGCGTGCGCTGTCCGGGAAGAACGCCACCGCGTGCCCGCTCCCGACCAGCGTCAGCAGTCCGGCAATCGAGTCAGTCCGGCCGACCACGTCGGGATCGGTCTCGCGAAGATCGGCCGTGGTCCAGAACCTCTCCCAGACCGGGTCCGTCGGGACCGAGTAGCCGACCACCGGCTCGGCGGCGACATCCGCCAGCCGCACGCTTTCACTCCCGGCCAATGGATGAGTCGATGCTATTGCGACACAACGACTTTCGGCTCTTATCACTTGCCAACACACCGAGTCGTCGGTCCGATAGGGCGGGTAGACGAAGGCGATGTCGACCGAGCCGTCACGGAGGGCCGCAAGGTGGTCGGGAAACCGTGGCTGGCAGGTCACCAGCTCGACGTCCGGATGGTCAGTGCTGAACCGACGCAACATCGTGGTCACGTACGGATCGGGCAGCGGGCCGATCAGTCCGATCCGCAGCGAGGCGCGCCACGCACGTCCGGTGTCCCGGGCTCGCAAGCGCGCATCTGCTTCAGCTGCCACCGCGATACGTGCGGCGGGGAGGAACGCCTCTCCGGCCGAGGTGAGTGAGACCCCGCGTGCATGCCGGTCGAGTAGCCGGACACCAAGATCCTCCTCCAGGCGACGCACCTGCTGCGACACCGATGGCTGCGCCATCCCGAGCCGTTCAGCGACCCGCCCGACGTGACCCTCGTCGGCGACTGCCACGAAGACGGCCCACCTCCGCAGATCGCCAGCCATAGCGAGAAGCCTATCGACCACAGCGGAATCCCTCTTGGACGGATGCCGGTCTGCTCCACGAGACTGCGCTCGGGCACTGCGCACTCCTCCCTTCTCACGATGAAAGGCTCACCGTGTCGCATGACAACACCAGCCTGACCCACAGCACCGTCGATCTCGAGGCGGCCCGGATCCACTACGTGACGGCCGGCCCGGATGGCGCCGACCGGGACCCGGTGGTGCTCCTGCACGGCGGATTCCAGACCTGGAGGTGCTGGCGCACGGTGATACCGGTGCTGGCGGAGCACACTCGGGTGGTCGTGCCGGACCTGCGCGGCCTGGGAGACTCCGCCGTCGTCGACGGTCCCTACGACCAGCGCACCTTGGCCGGCGACATCCGTGGGCTGCTGGACCGCCTCGCCATCGACCGGGCCGCCGTCGTCGGCCACGATGTCGGAGCCGCAGTGGCCACCGCTTTCGCGGTCGACCATCCGGATCGGACCACCCGGCTGGGCTTTCTCGAGTACCTGCTGTGCGGTTTCGGATTCGAGGAGGCACTCGCCCCGCGGCCGGACGGCCACCACCTGTGGTTCGCCGCGCTCAACATGGTGCCGGCCGTACCGGAGCTGCTGGTCGCCGGGCACGAACGCGCCTACCTGTCGCTGCTCATGCGCGAGGCGCTGTCCGCGACGCCCGCGGCGGTGCCCGAGGAGGACCTTGACGAATACGTTCGGTGCTACTCCCGTGCCGACGGCTGGCGACCGCTGTGCGAGATCTTCCGCGCCACCTGGACCAATGCAGAACAGAACCGGTCCAGCGCTGCAGCATCGCGGCTGACCATGCCGGTGCTGGCCATCGGCGGCGAGTACAGCGCCGGCCAGTACGTCGGGCAGTCGATCGGTGCACTTGCCGATGATGTGCGCTCGGTCGTTCTGCCAGGCGCTGGCCATCTGCTCGCCGAGGAGAGGCCCGCCGAGCTGCTCGCCGAGCTGCTGCGTTTCCTCGACCTGCCTACCGCTGTGCGCTGATCACCACAGACGCTCGCTCCCTACCGGAGGTAGGTTCCTTCGTACGTCGGATGCCGCGACGCCCTCAGGTCTGCCGGGTCGGGGGCTGGGGAGGGGCCTTTCACGCTGGAGCGCCCACCGTCGCCGAGTGCGGCAACGGTGGGCGCTCC
>JBOFBK010000655.1:0-1572 GCA_051645525.1 Dermatophilaceae bacterium
AGGCCCGGCGCCGGGTCGTCGAGGAGCGGCTGCGGATCGGCCGCGAGCTGCACGACGTCGTCGCCCACCACGTCGCCACCATCACCGTGCACGCCGGTGTGGCCGAGCACCTGCTCACCGACGACCCGGTCGAGGCGGCCAGCTCGCTGCGGCACGTGCGGGCAGCGAGCACCCGCGCACTCGAGGAGATGCACGCCCTCGTCGACGTGCTTCGCGACACCCCTGCCGAGGACGGGACTCGGCCCGAACCCAACTCTCCCGCACCGACACTCGCCGACCTCGATGCCCTCGTCGAGCGGATGCGCGCGTCCGGCTCGACGGTCACTCACCATCGAACCGGCGCGCTCCCGGCGCTGGGCGAGCTCACCGAGCTGCACGTGTACCGCATCGCCCAGGAAGCACTCACCAACGCCGCCCGCCACGGCACGGGACCGGTCGAGCTCGAGACCGTCGGCGCGGCATCCGAGCTGCAGTTGGTCGTGCGCAACAGTGTTCCGACCGAGCCCGCCGGGGCGGGCGGGAACGGCGGCCACGGGCTGGTCGGGATGCGCGAGCGTGCCGCGCTCGTCGGCGCCGACCTGACCACGGGCGTCGATCCGGGCGGGCGGTGCTGGGTGGTCGACGTCCGGGTCCCGGTGCGCGCGGGAGGAGCGGGCGGATGACGACCCGCGTCCTCCTCGCCGACGACCAGGCCCTGATCAGGGCCGGGTTCGCCGCACTCGTGCGGTCGGCTCCCGACCTCGAGGTGGTGGGTGAGGCAGCCGACGGCGAGGCAGCCGTGGCGCTCACCCGCGAGCTGCGCCCCGACGTCGTGCTCATGGACATCCGGATGCCGGTGCTCGACGGCATCCGCGCGACCGAGCGCATCGCGGCCGACCCCGACCTCGCTGCGGTGCACGTCATCGTGCTCACCACGTTCGAGGCCGACGACTACGTGCTGGAGGCGCTCCGTGCCGGGGCAGCCGGCTTCCTCGGCAAGGACGTCGAGCCGGCCGCGTTCCTCGATGCCGTCCGGGTCGTGGCGGCCGGCGAGGCGCTGCTCTCTCCCCGAGCTACTCGCACCCTGATCGACCGCGTGCTCTCCGCGCCGCGCGCCCAGGCCGGTTCGGTCGACGCCCGGCTCGACGCCCTCACCGACCGGGAGCGCGAGGTCGTGACGCTCGTCGGGGAGGGGCTGGCCAACGACGAGATCGCGACCCGGCTGTTCCTCTCGCCGGCCACGGTCAAGACCCACGTCAACCGGGCGATGACCAAGGTGGGCGCCCGCGACCGGGCCCAGCTCGTGGTGCTCGCCTACCAGACCGGTCTGGTACGCGCCGACCCCGCCGGATGACGACCGCTCACCTGGCTGATCGGAAGCGACGACACACGTGCCCGTCCGCCGCTACGGTCTGATCATGCCGAACCTCGGGCCGACTGAGCTGCTGATCTTGCTTTTCCTCGCCGCCATTGTCGCCACCGTCGTCGTCATCGTGATCGCCGTGGCGGCCCCGCAACACCCCACGCCTGTTCGGGCCGGCTTCACCCGTCAGCTGCCAGTGGGCACCTGATCCGACTGGGCGCCATCAGTGG
>JBOFBK010000656.1:0-5057 GCA_051645525.1 Dermatophilaceae bacterium
CGGCTCGACCGCGGCGAGCTGGAGTCGGGCGAGGGCGACTACGAGGTCGACGAGAAGAAGAAGACCGTCGGCGTGCTCGAGCGCGGCATCGAGAAGGTCGAGGACCACCTCGGCATCGACAACCTCTACGAGTCGGCCAACACCCCGCTCATCGGCTACCTCAACAACTCGATCAAGGCCAAGGAGCTGTTCCAGCGCGACAAGGACTACGTGGTCATCAATGGTGAGGTGCTCATCGTTGACGAACACACCGGTCGCATGCTGTCCGGCCGCCGGTACAACGAGGGCATGCACCAGGCCATCGAGGCCAAGGAGGGGGTGGACATCAAGAACGAGAACCAGACCCTGGCCACCGTCACCCTGCAGAACTACTTCCGGATGTACGACAAGCTCTCCGGGATGACGGGCACCGCGATGACCGAGGCGGCGGAGCTGAACTCCATCTACTCCCTCGGCGTCGTGCCGATCCCCACCAACCGGCCGATGATCCGGGCGGACCAGGCCGACCTGGTCTACCGCACCGAGGAGGCCAAGTACCGCGCGGTCGTCGACGACATCGCCGGCCGGCACGAGAAGGGCCAGCCGGTGCTGGTCGGCACGGTGTCGGTCGAGAAGTCGGAGTACCTGTCCGAGCAGCTCCGGCGGCGCGGCGTGCGGCACGAGGTGCTCAACGCCAAGCATCACGAGCGGGAGGCCTCGATCGTCGCGGAGGCCGGGCGCAAGGGCGCGGTCACGGTGGCCACGAACATGGCCGGCCGCGGCACCGACATCATGCTCGGCGGCAACCCCGAGTTCCGCGCGGTCGCTGCCCTCAAGCAGCGGGGACTCGACCCCCACGAGACGCCGGAGGAATACGAGGCGGCCTGGGACGAGGCGCTCGCCAAGGCCGAGGCCGAGGTCGCTCTCGAACACGACGAGGTCACCGAGACCGGTGGTCTCTACGTGCTCGGCACCGAGCGGCACGAGTCGCGGCGCATCGACAACCAGCTGCGCGGTCGGTCCGGCCGGCAGGGTGACCCCGGCGAGTCGCGCTTCTACCTCTCGCTCGAGGACCACCTGATGCGGCTGTTCAACGCCGGCCTGGTGGACCGGGTGATGACCACCGCCAAGCTCGACGACGACCAGCCGATCGAGTCCAAGCTGGTGTCGCGCTCGATCCAGTCGGCCCAGGCCCAGGTCGAGGCGCAGAACTTCGAGATCCGCAAGAACGTGCTCAAGTACGACGACGTGCTGAACCGGCAGCGCACCGTCATCTATGACGAGCGGCGCCGGGTGCTGGAGGGCGAGGACCTTCACGAGCAGCTGCGTCTGTTCGTCAACGACGTCATCGACGGGTACGTCGATGCGGAGACAGCCGAGGGCTTCCCGGAGGACTGGAACCTGGAGCGACTGTGGCAGGCGCTCAAGGCGCTCTACCCGGTCTCCCTGACCGCCGAGCAGCTGGAGGAGGCGGCGGGAGGTCGCAGCGGGCTGAGCTCCGAGCGGCTGAAGGAGGAGCTGCTCTCCGACGCGCACCACGCCTACGACGCACGCGAGGAGCGGCTCGGCTCCGAGGTGATGCGCGAGGTCGAACGGCGGGTGATGCTCTCGGTCCTGGATCGCAAGTGGCGCGAGCACCTGTACGAGATGGACTACCTGCAAGAGGGCATCGGGCTGCGGGCCATGGCCCAGCGCGACCCGCTCGTCGAGTACCAGCGCGAGGGCTTCCAGCTGTGGAGTGCGATGAACGAGGCGGTCAAGGAGGAGTCGGTCCAGCTGGTGTTCCATGTCGACGTCAAGGTCGACGAGCCGCAGCAGCAGGCACCGGCTCCGGCGCCCGTGCACGTCTCCCAGATGCTCGGTGCGATGGCCGGGGCAGCCCAGGCCACTGCTCAGGCGCCGGCGGCGACCGAGACCGAGACCGAGGTCGAGGCCGCTCCGGTCGGTGGCGGCACGGGTGCCTTCGGCCCTGGTACGGCCGGGCCGCGCGTGGAGGTCTCGGGCGTCGGAGTGGGGCGGCCCCGCCATGGCGCACTGCGCTACTCCGCGCCGACAGAAACCGGTGAGGTCGAGCAACGAGCCGGTGACTCACCGCAGCGGGGCTCCGGGCTCACCGACGATCAGCTCGCGTCGACGCCCAAGAACGCGCCGTGCCCGTGTGGGTCGGGCAAGAAGTTCAAGATGTGTCACGGCCGGCGGTGACGCCGGCGCGCTTGTGCTGACGCCGGTGCGCTGGGGCTGCGGGAGCACGACGCTGGTGTATTCAGTGATGACACGACTGCGACGTCGTCCATGGTGACGCCGGTGCGCGGTGTGGCAGCTCCGTTGTGCTCAGCGGCGATTCGGAGACGGTGGTGCGCTGCTCGTCACCCGACGTGCAGCGCGCTGACCTTCCACCGACCGTCCTGGCCGGCGAGACGGATCGCGACGGCTCGTACCCGGTCGCCGGCCCGGACGACGACGGCGGCCTCGGCCACGCCGTCGGCCGGTTCACAGACGCGCACCTGGAGCACGGTCACGCGAGTACGCGCGCCCGTCGACGCCCGGCCTGCGGCGACCCGGCGTGCGACGGCCGCACCCCGGCGAGCCACCACGGAGTAGACCTCGGGCGTCGTCCAGCGCAGCACCTGCGGTGCCGGACGTAGGCCGTTCATCACCTCGAGCAGCGCGCTCGCGATGCGGCCGGCCCACTGCTGAGGATCGGGCAGGTCGGGCCGCCCGGTGCGCTGCGGCCCGAAGACCTGCGCGTCGGAGGCGGCGGCGAAGTCGACGGCGAGCGCGTCCTGGACATACCCCGGAACTCGCGGTGCGTTCGCCGCCCGCACCTGACGAACCGCCTCCGCCAGGCTGATCGGCGGGGGCAGCGGCACCGGCGGCAGTGGTTCGCGGGACCTGGTGACCCGTAGCGAGGCGGCGGCGGCCATCTACGAGACCTCCGCGGGTGCCCGGAGGACCTGTCCAGGCAGGAGGACGTCGGGGTCGGGCCCGATGACGTCGCGGTTCGCGGCGTGCCACGCTGGCCAGGCTCGGGCGATGTCGGAGTCGAGGGGGGCGGTGCCCAGATGCCGGGCCGCGATCGTCCACAGGGTGTCGCCTCGGCGGACCACGACGTCGGAGCTCTGTGGTTCGGACTGGGGTGTCGCACGCCGACCGCTGCTCAACACCGAGACGTCGGGGTGCGGCCGGACGACCGGGGGCGGGGCCACCCAGCGAGGGTCGGGTGTGGTGGCGACCGCGGACGTCGGTGGTGACACGGGTGGGGCGGCGTCGGCCGTCCATGCCGGAGACGGGAGGTCGTCGCGGACAAGGACCACAGCGCCGCCGCCACGGTGGTGGGTGTCGGCGACCGCGGCGCTGGGCGTCAACGCTGCGGTCACCGAGACGCCGAGGACCACGCCGGCGACCCGCCGGACGATGACCGGGCTGAGCGCTCTGCTCGCTCGCGCTGCGCCCCGGCCGACCGCACCCGGGACCCGAGCTAGGGCCTCGAGCAGCACGCCGAGGGCCAGCCAGCCGCTGAGGACCAGCACCATCCCTGCCGCCACGGCGGCGAGCACATCGGATGTGCTCTGGGGGATGCCGGCGCCGAACTGGCGGAGCACCGGACCGAGGACGCCGGACGCCAGGGCCACGACGGCCAGCAGTCCCCCCGACAACGCGACGACGCGAAGAACCGACGCGAAGGCCCGTTTAATGTCGTTTGATGCACTTGGCATGAAATAGACCTTAGATCGTGTCGTTGGGTCACGCAAGTGGCCGTGTCCCGATGCAGCTACGCTTCGCGGCGTGAGGTGGGAGGCGCTGTTCGAGGACCTCGAGGGGCAGCTCGCGGCCGAGGAACGGCGTGAGCTCGACGGCGAGGTCGCTGAGCGGACCCGCCGTGAACGGGCACTGGTCGGGCTCGAGGCGCGGCTGGCGTCATCCGTCGGCACCGTCGTGCGGCTCGGCCTGGTCGGAGGCGCTCGGACCGACGGCGAGGTCCGCGACCACGGCGACGGATGGGTGCTGCTCGCGACTCGTCCCGCCGGTCACGACCTTCTGGTCCCGATCGCCTCGGTCGCCACGCTGGGTGGGTTGTCGGATGTCGCCGCACCTCCCGGCAGCGCGCGCCGGTTCGGTCTCGGGTACGCGGCGCGTGCCCTGGCGCGGGACCGTGCCACAATCGCACTGCTGCTGCGCGGCGGGGGGTCACTCGTCGGCACCATCGACGTGGTCGGTGCCGACCACCTCACCGTCGCCGAGCACGCCGAAGGCGAAGCTCGTCGCCGCGAGAACGTTCGTGGCGTGACCACGGTGCCGTTCGGCTCGGTGCTCACGATCGAGTCGCGTCGCCGGTACGCCTGACGTCGACGGCCGCTGGCGCCGATGTCCTCAGCGTCGGTCGCGCGCCGGCCCGGAGGCCGGTCCGTCGACGAGGGCCCGCACTTCACCGAGCACCTCGCGCCGGAGCGACTCGGGGCATCCCCAGTAGTCGAACACTCCGCCGTCCGCGCTGTTGCAGCCGCAGACGACGATGACACCGGTACCGAACCGGTCCTTGAGGTGCGACGCGAGCCAGCCGACGAAACCGGAGTTGTCGACGCCGTCGGGGAAGTGGAAGCGCCAGAGGCAGAACCGCTCACCGGAGGCCGACGTCGTGGGGGCGAGCTGGGACCACACGGCGTCGTCGCGCACCACAGCCACGGCATCCGACCGTGCACGTGCCGCCAGCTCCGCGATCGCGAACTCCTCGAAGGCGAACGGCTGGTCGTACACCGTGAGTCGGGCGGAGCGGATGACGCGGCGGAGCCGGGCGTCGGTGGCGTCCGGGGTCTCGGCGCTGATACTCACCATGGCGCTCCTCAGCTCGCCAGGTCGTAGGCCGCACAACCGATCATCTCCATGCTCACCGTGAGCCGATCGATGCTGATGTTGCGCGCGATGGTGTCCTCGGGGTGATGGTAGGGCGGTTCGAGCAGTGCGGGAGTGGCCTCGCCGTGCCAGGAGAAGTTGGCCGAGGCGATACCGACCTCCTGGAACGAGTGGTGGTCGCTCGCGCCGCGCTCGGTGACCGGCGAGATCTGCGGCTCGTAGCCGAG
>JBOFBK010000657.1:0-8199 GCA_051645525.1 Dermatophilaceae bacterium
CGTGACCGGCAGCCGGCGCACCGGCCGGAGGCATGCTGTTCGACTGCGCTACTTGACGAACTTGATGGTCAGCGGCGGGTCGTACCACTCACCCTTGTTCGCCTTGACGGCGCCGATGATGTGCACGACCACCGTCCACACCGCCACGGCGACGATGATGAAGATGCCGATGACGAAGATGAAGGTGATACCGCCGATCACCAGCCCGATGAACGTCGTGATCTGCACGTTCAGCGAGTTCGCGGCGTGCGCCCGCACGAACGGCCCGCGGTCCTTATAGACGAGGTAGACGACGAGGGTGCCGATGAAGCCGCCGATGGCGGTCGTGATGAAGCCGACCCCGCCGATGATGTGGGCGAGCATGCCCCACTGGCGCTCCTGGGTCGGGTCCATCGGGGCGGCGGTGGCCGGGTAGGGCTGCTGCGGCTGCTGGTACGACGGAGCCGGCGGCTGCTGCGGGTAGGACTGCGCCGGTGGCTGCTGCGGAGCGGCTGGCGGCGGGTACGCGGCTCCCGAGCCGGCGGCCGGAGCCGGGTTAGCGGGCGGCGGTGCGACGGGCGGGGCCGGTGCCGTGGCGGGCGGAGGCGGCGGGGCGGTCGTCGCCTGCACGCTCTGCGCCGGAGCCGGGTCGACCGGCGGTGGAGGCGGCGGGGCGGCGGGGTCGTTCGGGGTCTGGTCGGGCCGGGGCGTGATGTCGCTCATCGATCTCCTTCTCGAGTGGTCGTCATCCATCCAACACCGGTTGCGGCGCGATGTCTCGCCCCCTCGGGTGTGCTCGGGGTGCTCGTCAGGGTCGGCTCAGGGCCTCACCTGACCTGGCCGGGCGCTTCACCGGCGTCGCGGTACCGGCCACACTGGCCGCATGGACGAGCTACGTGCGCGGGTGCGGGCGCTGCTGCCGACGACGGTCGAGAAGCGGATCATCGCGGGCACCGGCTTCATGGTCGACGGCGCGCTGGCCTGCTCGGTGAGCGCGCGTGGCCTGCTGGTGCGCCTGCGTCCCGAGGACCAGGACGCCGCACTCGCCGAGCCCGGCGTGGAGCCGATGGTCATGGGCGGGCGGAGCAGCCGCGGGTGGGTCTACGTCGACCCCGCCGGGCTCGACGACGAGGCGGCGCTGCGAGTCTGGGTCGACCGCGGCGTGGCCGCCGCCCGCGCGGCCGCCCGCTGACAGTCGTCGCGGGCGGGCGGGAGGCATGCGCAGGCGTGGTCAGCTGAGTCCGAACTGTCGGGCGACCTGCATGAGCACGGCATCCTCGTCGATCTCCGGACCGAGGGAGATCGACGGTAGGCCCAGGCGGCGCGTCTCCTCCATCAGCCGCGAGGTGAACAGGGCGTCTCGCTCGTCGAGGTTCCGCCGGGTCCGCTCCGGGTCGCTGGTCTGGTCCGGGATCGTCCATGTGGATCCGCGGCGTGCCAGAGCCACGGCACGGAACGCCGGCGACGGCAGCAGCCAGACCGATGTCGTCGGGTCGGCGAGCAGCGGCCCGACCAGCCGGGGCAGCAGCCGGAAACCCTCGGCGACCACGGCGGACTCGGCCGACAGCCGTAGCAGATCCTCGACGATCAGGTGGAACGCCTCACCTTGGAACCAGTGGAAGGTGCTGACCATCGTCCGCGGTGATCGCGTCATCCAGCGGTCGTCCATGGTCATCGCGACGAACCGGTGGAGGTGGGGCGACTCGTCGGCAGTGGTCCGTGCCGCATGGTCGCGCATGACGTCGTCGGTCGCGTACAGATGAAGGTCATAGGTGTCGGCGAGGCGACGAGCAATGGTCGACTTGCCGGCGCCGGGTGCGCCACCGACCCAGTAGACGTTGCTCAACCGCCGACGCAGGTCGACATCCATGCGTTTCGCTCTCCTGTCCCCGATGTGGCGAGCCTGTCCCTTGGAGTCGGTGCGGCGCGCCACGCACGGGCGTGCATCAGACCCACCGTGCGCGGCTGCGCACGCGGCGGCCGTCCGTCACGCTCCGCCGGATGCCGGACCCGGGCCCGCTTCCGGCGCGGTGACGAAGTCGACGAGCTCCTCGACCCGGCCGAGCAGCTCGGGCTCGAGGTCGGTCCACGACGACACCGCCCCGAGCACCCGCCGCCAGGCCCGAGCGAGGTCGGCCTGGGTGGCGTGCGGCCAGCCGAGGTGGGCCGCGATGCCGGCCTTCCACGAGGTGCCCTTCGGCACCACCGGCCAGGTCGTCATCCCCAGCCGTTCCGGCTTCACCGACTGCCACACGTCGACGTACGGGTGACCGACCACCAGCACGTGCGGGGCGAACGGCCGGATGCCGCGCGCCTCCTCGACCACCCGCCACTCCTTGGTGCCGGGCACGAGATGGTCGACGAGCACACCCATCCGGCGGCCGGGCCCGGGGGCGAACGCCCGGATCGCCGCGCCGAGATCGTCGACGCCGTCGAGCATCTCGACCACTACGCCCTCGACCCGGAGGTCGGCGCCCCACACCTTCTCGACCAGCTCGGCGTCGTGCCGCCCCTCGACGAAGATCCGCGACCCGCGGGCCACGCTCGCCCGCCGGCCGTGGACCGCGACCGACCCGCTGGCCGTCCGAGCGGCCGACGCGCGCGCGGCGGCGAGGCGGGCGTCATCCCGCACCTGAGGTCTGGTGAGGGTCACCGGTCGACCGTCGAGCAGGAACCCGGGCCCGAGCGGGAAGCCGCGGGTGCGCCCGTGGCGGTCCTCGAGGTGCACGACCTGCACCCCACCGGCCTTCTCGACCCGCACGACGGCACCGCACCAACCGGTCTCGGCGTCCTCGACGACGGTTCCGGTCTCGGCAGGGTGCGGGGTGGAGCGCGGGCCGCGGGGTTCGCCCCGGCCGGGGCCGAGGACGTCTGGTCCGTACCGGTCTGTCACGGCGCGAAGGCTAGCCCGCGCCGCGGTGCCCGCCCGGTGCCCACCTGCTGGTGTCGTAGAATTGGCACTCGTCCGTCGAGAGTGCCAAGGGGCCGGTAGGGAGGTGTCCAGGTGAGTGAGGACCGCCGCCTGCGGGTGCTGCGGGCCATCGTCCAGGACTACGTGCACACCTCCGAGCCGGTCGGCAGCAAGGCCCTGCTCGAGCGGCACCAGCTCGGTGTCTCGGCGGCCACGGTGCGCAACGACATGGCCGCTCTGGAGGAGGACGGGCTGATCGCGGCACCGCACACCAGCGCCGGCCGGATCCCCACCGATGCCGGCTACCGGGTGTTCGTCGACCGGCTCTCCCAGATCAAGCCGATGAGTGCGGCCGAGCAGCGCGCCATCGCCCAGTTCCTCCGGGGTGCGGTCGACCTCGACGACGTCGTCGATCGCACCGTGCGCCTGCTCGCCTCGCTGACCCGGCAGGTCGCCGTCGTCCAGTACCCGTCGCTGTCGCGGTCGGCGGTGCGGCACGTCGAGCTCGTCCCCGTCGGTGGCAGCCGGTTGCTCGTCGTGCTCATCACCACCACCGGGCGCGTCGAGCAGCGCATCGTCGACTCCGGTCGCGACCTGCTTGCCGACGACGGCGAGCAGGCCCTGGGGGCGACCCGCACCGAGGTGAACGGCGCCATCGCCGGCCGCACCCTCGCCGACGCCGCCGCGCAGCTCCACGCGGTCCCGGGGCGGGTCGAGGCCGACGCGCGCGACCTCGCGCGCGCGGTCGGCGACGCGCTCGAGGACTGTCTCGTCGAGGAGCGCGAGGAGCGGGTCGTCCTCGCTGGTGCCGCGAACCTCACCCGGGCCGGCGCCGACTTCGCCACGAGTGTCGGCCCGGTGCTCGACGCGCTCGAGGAGCACGTCGTGCTGCTCAAGCTGCTGGGCAGCGTCGCCGAGGACGGCGGCACCGTGGCCGTGCGCATCGGCTCCGAGAACCCGTACGACGACCTCAAGGCCACCTCGATGGTGACGTCCGGGTACGGTCCCGGCACCGACCTCGTGGCCGGGCTGGGCGTCGTGGGTCCCACCCGGATGGACTACCCCACGACGATGGCCGCGGTGCGCGCCGTCGCCACCTACGTCTCCCGCATCCTCGGCGAGTGAGCCGCCGAGCCGGCCGCGCGTCATCCGCACCCCGAACCCGACCACCCCACCGCCCCCGCCGGAGGACCACCCACTCGTGAACGACTACTACGGCGACCTCGGCGTCGCCCGCGACGCCAGCGCCGAGGACATCAAGCGCGCCTACCGCCGGGCCGCCCGGCGCCTGCACCCCGACGTCAACCCGGGGCCGGAGGCGGAGGAGCAGTTCAAGAAGGTGTCCCAGGCGTACGACGTGCTCGCGGATGCCGAGAAGCGGCGCCAGTACGACCAGGGCGCCGACCCCTACGCCGGTGGGGCGGCGGCGTACGGCCAGGGCTTCTCGTTCAGCGACGTCATGGACGCGTTCTTCGGCGGTGGCGCCGCCGGTGGCCAACGTGGCCCGCGGTCGCGCCGCGCCCGCGGCCAGGACGCGCTGGTGCGGCTCGAGCTGGACCTCGTCGACGCGGTGTTCGGCGGTCAGCAGGAGCTCACCGTCGACACCGCGGTCGCCTGCGGCACCTGCCACGGCGACGGGATGCAGCCGGGCACCTCCGTGCGCACGTGCGACGTCTGTGCCGGGCGGGGTGAGATCCGCCAGGTGCAGCGCAGCTTCCTCGGCCAGGTCATGACCACCCGGCCGTGCATGACCTGCCAGGGCTTCGGCCAGATCATCACCGACCCCTGCTACGAGTGCTCGGGCGACGGCCGGGTGCGCACCCGCCGCACGCTCACGCTCAAGGTGCCGGCGGGCGTCGACACGGGTACTCGGATCCAGCTCGCGGGTGAGGGCGAGGTGGGTCACGGCGCCGGTCCGGCCGGTGACCTGTACGTCGAGGTGGAGGTGCGGCGGCATCCGGCGTTCCAGCGCCGCGGAGACGACCTGCACGCCACGGTCGAGGTGCCGATGACGGCTGCGGCGCTCGGCGCGACGCTGCCGTTCGAGACCTTCGACGGGCCGCGCGAGATCGACGTGGTGCCCGGGGCCCAGTCCGGCCAGGCGATCACGCTGCGCGGTCTCGGCGTCACGCACCTGCGTGGGACCGGGCGCGGCGACCTGGTCGTGCACCTGATGGTCGGCACTCCGACCCGGCTCGACGCCGAGCAGGAGGAGCTGCTGCGCCGTCTCGCCGTGCTGCGGGGTGAGGAACGACCGCAGGGCCGGGTCACCGCACCGGCCGACGGCTCGATCTTCGGCAAGCTCCGCGACGCCTTCAAGACGCGCTGACGCGCAGCGCCCGGATGACGCTGCCGCACTTCCTCGTCGAGCCCGCGACGCTCGCGGGACGCGCCGCCGGTGATGTCGTGGTGGTCGACGGTGCGGTCGGCCGGCACGTGGTCACGGTGCGGCGCCTCCGGGCCGGTGAGCGTCTGGTGCTCGTCGACGGAGCCGGCACGTCCGCCACCGGTGAGGTCGCGGCGGTCGGGGCCGGTGTGCTCGAGATGCGGGTCGACGTCGTGCGCACCGACCCGGAGCCGCGCCCGCGGTTCGTGCTCGTCCAGGCACTCGCCAAGGGTGGCCGCGACGAACAGGCGGTCGAGGCCGCCACCGAGTGCGGGGTCGACGAGGTCGTGCCGTGGGAGGCTGCGCGCAGTGTCGTGCGGTGGCGCGGCGACCGTGGCGCGAAGGCGCACCGGAAGTGGGACGCGGTACTGGTCGCGGCGACCGCCCAGTCGCGGCGCGCCCGCCGGCCGCTGCTCGGCGCCACGGCGACCACGGCCGATCTCGTGGTCCGCGCGCGGGCGGCATCCCTCACCCTCGTGCTGCACGAGGACGCGGGCCGTCCCCTCGCGGGGTTGCGGCTCCCGGATGACGGTGACGTCCTCGTCGTCGTCGGGCCCGAGGGTGGCGTCGCACCCGAGGAGATCGCCGCGCTCGAGGCGGTCGGCGCGCTGACCGTGCGACTCGGCGAGACCGTGCTGCGTTCGTCGAGCGCCGGCCCGGCCGCCCTCGCCGTGCTCAGCGCCGCCTCCCGCTGGCGCTGAGGGTGCCGCGGGCGCGTGCCTACGACAGTGCCACTCCACCGGCAGCGTTGTGGCATGAGAGCAACCATTGATCAGGCGGGCCACGTGGTCATTCCGAAACGGCTCCGTGACGAGATCGGCATCACCCCGGGCGAGGTCGAGATGGTGGTGGGCGGGTCGGGGACCGTCGAGCCGCAGTCACCTATCGAGCCGTCGGTGTCACTGTCCGGCTGGTCGGCTGAGCTCGGCGAGATGGCTTCGTCCGATCGAGCACCCCGAGGGCGTCAGACGCCGCCGAACTCGTTGCCCTCTGTGCCGGCCACGGTGAGGCCGAGAGATGCACCGTCCGGGAGGGGTCAGGTGGTCGGCACCCGTCCTCTGTCGATCGTCCGCCGTGAGCCTGGCCGACACGTCGTGGGCGAACCTCGCTCTTCCCGAAGGACGGTGGGTACCTCGTGCCGCTGCGGCTCGATGTCCGTCGTGCCGAGCACGTCGAGATGGGCGACCTGGTCCGGCTCGCCCTGGTCTTCGAGGGATGAACGAGGTTGTCACGTCGCCTTGTCCATGAGTAGAGGTTTCTGTCAGGCTCACCGGCGCCCCTGAGACGCCCCCGGTCTCGACCCGTGTCACCCAATCGTGAGGTTCTGCATGTCCCGTCCGAGCTTCCGGATGCCGGCGACGTTCGCCACGCTCACCGGCCGTCACCATCTCCGAGTCGTCGCCGCTCTCGCCGGACCCGGTGGAGTGTCGACGCCGTCTCGCCGAACCCGGAGGATGTCGGCCGTCGTCGCGGTCGTCGCGATGGCCGCCGGTCTCGCAGGAGCCGCTGCGGCGTCGCCCGCGGTGGCCGCAGCGACCGGTACGCCGATCGTCGTCGACGATGCGGCATCCCCGAGTGGCAAGGCGCACGTGTTCCTCCGCAACGGTGACGCGCTGACCTGGAAGCACGATCTTCCGGCCGGGTCCTACGAAGTTGTCGCCACCGCGCGCGGCGAACGGTACGAGGGCGCACCTCGACTCGACGTCACTGTCGGGGATCGGACAGCCAGCCAGGAGGTCGCGTCCACGGCCTACGGGCGCTTCTCCCTCGGGGTGTTCACCGTCGCGGACGGGGCGAGCGTGGTCGCGCGGTACGACAACGACCGGTACGGCGGCACCGCGGACACCGACCGCAACCTCGTCCTCGCCAATCTGTGGGTGCGCCCGGTCGAGGCCGGCTCGACCCCTACAGCGACCACCGCCCCCACCACCACCCCCACTCCGAACGCCGGTCCCGTCGCCGGTTTCGATGCCGGCACCGCTCAGACCATCGACACCACGTACACCGCGGACGGGTCGGTGTTCCTCAACCCCGAGCGCGGCTTCCACACGACCGGATCGAGCTTCACCAACGCCCGCCAGTCCGGCATCTCCCTGGTGCGGTACATCGTCCGGCTCGACGAGTACCGAGGTGGGGCGCTCCCGCAGACGAAGCTCGATGAGGTGGACGCCACGCTCGGGCGTGCCGACGATGCCGGTGTGAAGGTTCTTCTCAAGTTCATGTACAACTTCCCGAACGGACCGGGCGGCGAGAAGGACGCCACGAAGAACATCGATCCGCCGCTGGACGTCGTCCTCGGTCATCTCGACCAGTTGAAGCCGCTGTTCGAGAAGCACCAGGGTGTGATCGCCAGTCTTTACAACGGGTTCGTGGGGGCGTGGGGTGAGTGGCACACCTCCAGTACGGGTCTCGACAAGGAGCCAGCTCGGAGCAAGGTCTGGAAGAAGATGCTGGAAGTGCTGCCGAAGGACCGGATGATGACGGTGCGGTACGTGCAGCAGTACGAGGAGATGACCGGTGCAGGGATGACCGCGGAGACCGCGTACGACGGCTCCGACATCGCCCGGACCGGATTGGGCAACCAGTGCTTCCTGACCAGCAAGACCGACGCCGGCACCTACGACCCGAAGAGCATCGAGGGCGAGAAGAACGTCCTGGAGAACTTCACGACGTACACGCCGATGATCGGTGAGACGTGTGAGTCGCAGCAGCCCACTCAGCGCGAGGACTGCCAGACGGCACGGACCGAGTTGGAGCGGTTCCACTTCACCTCGCTGAACGCGCAGTTCTACGAGCCGACGTTGACGGAGTGGAAGAAGGCGGGTTGCTATGAGGAGTTCGATCGGCGCTTGGGGTACCGGTTCGAGCTGAAGAGCTCCTCGATCCAGGAGTCGGTCAAGGCAGGGGACGCGCTGTCGGCGTC
>JBOFBK010000658.1:0-3308 GCA_051645525.1 Dermatophilaceae bacterium
TCGCCGTGGTCGGCACCGGGCTGCTCGCCCTGGGATACGGGGTGATCCGACGTCGCCGGACGGTGGCGATCCTGGGCCTGGCGGTATCGGCCGCACCGTGGAGCGCGGGCGTCATCCCGCTGCCCATGGACGGCCGCACCGCCGCCGTCGGCTTCGTCCAGGGAAACGTGCCGACTGCTGGCCTCGACTTCAACGCCGAGCGTCGCGCGGTTCTCGACAACCATGTGCGTGGTACCGAGGCACTGATGACCCGGGCGCCCGACGACCTCACCGTGGTGGTCTGGCCCGAGAACTCCTCCGACATCGACCCGCTCCGCAACGCCGACGCCGCCGCCCAGGTCGAGCGAGCACGTGCCGCGGCCGGTGTCCCGCTCGTCGTCGGGGCGGTGCTGTCCGAGCCGCCGGGACGCAGCTCCAACGTGTCGCTCTTCTACGACGGCCGCGGCGCCTACCCGCAGCGGTACACCAAGCTGCATCCGGTGCCGTTCGCCGAGTACATCCCGCATCGTGAGTTCTTCCGCGTCTTCTCCCCGGCGGCCGACCTCGCCGGCAATTTCGTCGCCGGCGAGGTCATCGGCGCGTTCCGAGTCCCCGCACCGGGTGGGGAGTACACCCTGCTGCCGACGATCTGCTTCGAGGTCGCCTACGACCAGCTGATGCGCGACAGCGTCGCCGCGGCCGGCGCGAGCGACAGTCTTCTCCTGGTCCAGACCAACAACGCGACCTTTGGCTACACCGCCGAGTCGGAGCAGCAGTTCGCGATCTCCCGGGTCCGAGCCGTCGAGCACGCTCGCTCGGTCGTGCATGTGTCCACCGTGGGCGTCTCCGGTTTCGTCGCCCCGGACGGGTCGGTGACCGGAGCCACCGGTCTGTTCACGGCCGAGCAGGGCCTCGGTCGTCCGGTGCTGCGGTCCGAGCGCTCGCCGTCGGACCGGGTGGGAAGCCGGCCCGAGATCGCCTCGCTGGTGGCGTTGGTCGCCCTCGCCGGCGGGAGCCTGCTCGCCGGTCGCCGCGTTAAGGTCGTCAGACGCGCGGGCCGGCCCGCGCCGACCGACGAACAGCGCTCCTGAGGACCCTGCCGTGCCCGACTCTTCCCGACCGCCGTTGGAGCGCATCGTCGTACTCATCCCCACCTACAACGAGCGCGATACCGTGACGAGCGCTGTCCGTGGGGCGCGCGGTGCTGTTCCGCACGCCGATGTGGCGGTCATCGACGACGCCTCGCCCGATGGGACCGGTGATGTCGCCGACGAACTCGCCGCGGCAGACCGCCGGGTGCACGTCATCCACCGGACCGGCAAGGACGGGCTGGGTGCGGCATACCTGCACGGCTTCCGGTGGGCCCTGGACCGCGGCTACGACGCGGTGGTCGAGATGGATGCCGATGGCTCGCACCAGCCGGAGTCCCTTCCCGTCCTGCTCGCCGCGGCCGCCGGTGCCGATGTCGTCATCGGTTCGCGATGGGTGCGCGGCGGCAGGGTGGTCGACTGGCCGATGCACCGTAAGGCCCTCTCGGTCGGTGGCAACCTCTACGTCCGGCTGGTGCTGGGCATGCCGGTCCGCGACGCGACGGCAGGCTTCCGTGTCTATCGGTCTGCCGCGCTGCAGACCATGGGTCTGCACGACGTCGCCTCGCAGGGTTACTGCTTCCAGACGGACCTCACCTGGCGTGCGGTCCGCGCCGGCCTCGAGGTGGTCGAGGTCCCCATCACCTTCGTCGAACGTCAGGTCGGGGCGTCGAAGATGAGCCGGGCGGTGATGACCGAGTCGCTGCGCCGCATCACCGCGTGGGGTGTGCGACATCGTGTCGACCAGCTGCGTGCGCTACTGACAGCTCGAGAGCCGCGGTGGCACGACCTGTGACGACCGACGGCTCCACGCCCTTCGCGGCGCGACGGCGACGAAGCCGGGTCAGACGCTGGGTATTCGGCGCACTTCTCGTCGTACCGGTCCTGGAGATCGCGGTGATCGTCGCCGTGGGCCGGACGATCGGAGGCTGGCCGACGCTCGGCCTGTTGATCGTGGAGTCGCTGATCGGGGCGTGGCTGGTCAAGCGTGAGGGGGGCCGAGCCTTCGGCGCGCTCAGCGAGGCGCTGCACAGTGGCCGGATGCCGAGTCGCCAGCTTGCCGACGCTGCGCTCGTCCTGGTCGGAGGCACGCTGCTCCTGACGCCTGGCTTCGCCACTGATGTCGTCGGGTTCCTCTTCATCCTGCCGGTCACCCGCCCGTGGGCTAGGCGCTGGCTGGAGGTCGCCGTGGCTCGACGTCTGCTGGGGCTGACAGGTGGGTGGCCGGGACACCAGAGAACGACGACGCCGGGCGAGGGGCCCGACGTCGTCTCCGGTGAAGTGGTCGACTGACCACCGGTGGGGTCAAGCGGACTTGCGCTTGGACTTCTCGCCTCGCGACGCACGCAGGAGGGTAAGGCGCTCCTCCAGCAGCTCCTCGAGCTCTGGGATGGAGCGGCGTTCGAGAAGCATGTCCCAGTGGGTGCGCTGGTGCTTGGCCGGCTTCGTCTCGAGCTCGGAACCACCGATCAGGAGCGCCTCCGCACCACACCGGCACTCCCACACCCCCGGCACCTCGGCCTCGACGGAGAACGGCAAGGTGACGGAGTGCCCGTTGGGGCACGCATACTCGGTCAGGCGGCGCTCCGACGGGACGACGTTCTCGTCGGTCTCCATGCTGAGGGCGCCGAGTCGGCTTCCGCGCAGGCTGCGTTCGGCCATGCTGTCTCCAAGGTCGCGGGGACCGGTGAGGATCGACGTCACCGGTTGTTGTCGGGAGGAACGTGTGTTGCTTCTTCGTTGTTCCATGGCCCGGTGGACCCACATCCGACGACAATGTGATGCACCTCACAGACGCGCGCGGCGCCGAATACGTCGGCTTGTTCAGCGCGTCGGCCCTGCCGGAGGTGTCCGCGGCTCGCTAACGTCGGCCCGTGAGCATCCCCGCCGTGCCGGCCGAGATCACCGGCCCTGCAGCCCTCGATGTCGCCTCGCCCGGCAGCAGGCGGCGGGTGCTGGCGTGGGGGATGTGGGACTGGGGTGCCCAGCCGTACAACACCGTCATCATCACCTTCGTCTTCTCGGTCTACATCACGAGCGACTCGTTCGGAAGCGCGAACTCCACGTCCACGGCGCTGGCGTGGTCGACCGGCCTCGCGGGTCTGGTCATTGCTCTCGTCGCCCCGGTGCTCGGCCAGAACTCCGACCGGTCGGGACGCACGGTCCGTAACCTCCGCGTGCTGACCTGGCTCATGGCGGTGCTCTCCGCTGCCCTCGTGGTCGTTCGCCCGGAGCCCGGGT
>JBOFBK010000659.1:0-11280 GCA_051645525.1 Dermatophilaceae bacterium
GTCGGCTACGACTCGATCTGCGCCGCGGGCGACCACGCCAACACGCTGCACTGGGTGCGCAACACCGGCGACGTCCACGAGGGCGAGCTGGTGCTCATCGACGCCGGCGTCGAGGTCGACAGTCTCTACACCGCCGACATCACCCGCACGCTGCCGGTCGACGGCACCTTCACCGACGCCCAGCGCGAGGTGTACGACGCGGTGCTGGCCGCCCAGGAGGCGGGCCTGGCGGCGGTGCGGCCCGGCAACCGGTTCTCCGACATCCACGACGCCGCCATCGGTGTCATCGCCGAGCACCTCCACCGGTGGGGGCTCCTCCCCGACGGCGTCTCGGTCGAGGACACCCTCGACAAGGAGCACGGGCAGTACCACCGCCGTTGGATGGTGCACGGCACGTCACACCACCTCGGCCTCGACGTGCACGACTGCGCCCTGGCCACCCGCGAGGAGTACTCCGATGCCGAGCTGCGGCCGGGGATGGTGCTCACCGTGGAGCCGGGCCTGTACTTCAAGGCCGACGACCTCAAGGCGCCGGAACGGTTCCGCGGCATCGGCATCCGCATCGAGGACGACGTGCTCGTCACCGAGGACGGGCACGAGAACCTCTCGGCGGGGATGCCGCGCACGGCCGGCGACGTCGAGGCGTGGGTGGCCCGCATCCAGGCCCGCTGACGCCGAGAAGCCGGGAGGACGCGGTCAGGCCGACGGCGGAGCGGGCGATGCCGGAGGCGGCGGGGGCACCTCGGGCGCGGACGCCGGCCCACGCTGAGCGTGGGACTCGCGGGCCCGTTCGGCCTCCTGCGCGCGGCGCACCTCCTCCTGCGCCGCTCGCATCGGGTCGAGCTGAGCGAGCATGTCGCGTCCGCGCTGCACGTGCTTGTGCTCGCAGAGCACCTCGTACTTCGCGGCCACCACCTGGCTCACCGAGGTGAAGTCGCGCTGGCCCCGGGTGAACGAGTAGCCGACCAGGCCCCAGACGGCGCCGAACACGGCACCGAAGGCGACGGTGCCGAGCACGCTCACGATGTTGAATCCGCTCGGGTCGAACAGCGCGAAGATGGTGCCGACGAAGAGCCCGAGCCACATGCCCGACAGCGCGCCGGCACCGATGACCCGGGCCCGGGTGAGCCGGCCGGTCACCCGCTCGACCTGCTTGAGGTCGGTGCCGACGATCATCACGTCCTGCACCGGGAACCCGTGGTCGGACAGGTAGTCGACGGCCTTCTGGGCGTCCGCGTATGTGTCGTGGACGCCGAGCGACATCGGGTACTCGAGGGAGAGCGCGGCTCGCAGTCCGGGCCGCATCGGTGTGGAGGTCATGGTTCAGTATCCCACCGTGGCTGACACGTGGTCGTGCGGTCGGCGGCGGCATCGGCGATGCTGGGCGGGTGCGTCTCTCGTCCGTGCAGCGGGCCTCGCCGGGTCGGCCCCGCGCGGCCGTCCTCGCGCTCGCCGGTGCCCTCGCCGTCGCCATGGTGGTCGCCGGCGTGGCGGTGCTGCTGCATACGGATGACGCGTCGCCCCCGCGAGCGGCGTTGTCGCCGACCGCGTCACCCTCGTCCCTGGCGCCGACGGCATCCGCCACGTCGCCCGCGCCGAGCCCCGTGCCCACCGTGACCCCGACTCCCCGTGCCTCCGGTACGTCACCGGAAGTCCGGCGACTGCGCGCCGAGGGATCCCCTGCACTGTCTGCGCTGGCCAGCCGCACCACGGTGGGCAACGGTGCCACCGCACCGGTCGCGTACCTCGTCGGCGACGACGCCGTCGATCTCGGCTGGGCCGCCGTACCGGCCGCGGCGGCGCGGGGCGGCATCGTGCTGCTCACCGACTCCGACCGGCTCTCGGACGCGGCCGCGACGGAGCTGAGGCGGGTGCGGACGGCCGAGGTCGTGGTGGTCGGCGACACCGGCGCCGTCTCCGACGCGGTGGTCACCGCGGTTCGCCGGATCGTGCCGGACGTGGTGCGCGTCGACGCCGCCGACCCGGTCACGGCCGCCCGTGAGCTGACCCGGTCCGCCTTCCCGTCTGCTCCGGCGGCGTGGGTCGCGGCGGCCGACAGCGGCCCGGACCTCGCCGTCGCGGCCGCCACGGCGACCTCCCGGCGCGCTCCGTTGCTCGTGGTCGACGGCGGAGCGAGCACCCTCCCCGCCGCAGACCGGGCCCTGCTCGAAACGGCGACCACCCGCGAGGTGACCGTCGTCGGAGGCCCCGAGGCGGTGTCGACAGGGGTCGAGGCCGGCCTGGTCGAGGTGGTGGGAACGGGCGCGGTCTCCCGGGTGGCCGGCGAGGACCGCACCGTCGTCGCGGCACGGACGCACCGGCTCGCGTGGGGTGGTGCCGCCCCGGCTCGGGCGGTGCTCGCCGACCCCGACCGTGCGGGCGAGGCACTCACCGCGGCCTTCCTCGCCGGCCGTACCGGAGCGTCGCTGCTCTGGACCACGCCGCTGTGTCTTCCGTCGGCCACCCGCGCGGCGGTGCTCGCACCGACGGTCACCCGGATGACGGTCGTCGGCAGTGAGGGCGCCGCGCGCGGCCTGGTCGACCGGTTCGAGCCGTGCCGCAGCCTCACCGACCCGGCCAGCCCCTGGGTACTCGTCAACAAGGGGAACCCGCTCTCGCCGCAGTCCTTCGCACCGGAAGACCTCGTCGAGGTGCCGATGCCGAACGCGCGCGGCCAGGCCATGCGCCGAGAGGCCGCGACCGCGCTGGCCCGGATGGCGACCGCGTCGACGCAGGAGGGCGCCGGAGCGGTCGGCATCGACACCGCCTACCGCTCCTACGCCACCCAGGACGAGCTGTACGACGGCAAGGTCGCCGAGCGGGGTCGCACCTGGACCGACCGCTGGTATCTACGACCCGGATACAGCGAGCACCAGACCGGGCTCGCCGTCGACCTGCTGCCGATCGGCCGCTCGAACTGCTCGATCAACGACTGCATCGACCAGACCCCGCAGGGGGTGTGGCTGGCCCGGCACTCGTGGCGCTTCGGCTTCATCCTGCGGTACGAGCGGGGCGAGACCGGCGTGACCGGGGTCGGCTTCGAGCCGTGGCACTTCCGCTACGTCGGCACCGCGCTCGCGGCGGCCTACCACGAGGGCGGCTGGGACACCTACGAGGAGTTCCTCGGGCGCCCGGCCGCGCCAAACTACTGAGGTCAGCGGAGCGCGAACTCCTCGAGAAGGCGGCGCCCGATGATCATCTTCTGGATCTCGGCCGTGCCCTCGCCGATGAGCAGCATCGGCGCCTCGCGGTAGAGGCGCTCGATCTCGTACTCCTTGCTGTAGCCGTACCCGCCGTGGATGCGGAAGCTCTGCTCCACGACATCGGCGCAGTTCTCGGCAGCGAGGTACTTCGCCATCCCCGCCTCGAGGTCGTTGCGCATCCCCGAGTCCTTCAGTCGGGCCGCCTTGACCATCAGCTGGTGGCTGGCCTCGACCTTGGTCGCCATGTCGGCGAGGCGGAACAGGATGCCCTGGTGCTCGGCGATCTTCTTGCCGAACGTCTCGCGCTGCTGCGAGTAGGCGATCCCGAGCTCGAAGGCGCGCATCGCCACCCCGCAGGCCCGGGCCGCGACGTTGACGCGCCCCACCTCGACGCCGTCCATCATCTGGTAGAAGCCCTTGCCGGGCACGCCGCCGAGCACCTGCGCGTCGGTGGTGCGGTGGCCGTCGAGCAGCAGCTCGGTGGTGTCGACGCCCTTGTAGCCCATCTTGTCGATCGTGCCGGGCACGGTGACGCCCTGGGCCGTCTCGCCGAACCCGGGCTCCTTCTCGATCAGGAACGTCGTCATGTTCCGGTACGGGCTCTCGCTCTCGCCGAGGTGGGTGCGCACGAGCACCGCGACGAGGTTGGCCGAGCCACCGTTGGTGAGCCACATCTTCTGGCCGGTGAGGCTCCACCCGTCGCCGTCGCGCACCGCCTTGGACCGGATGGCGGCGACGTCGGACCCGAGGCCGGGCTCCGACATCGAGAACGCCCCGCGCACCTCGCCGGTCGCCATCCGAGGTAAATAGCTCGCCCTCTGCTCCTCTGTGCCGTGCTGGAGGATCAGGTACGCGACGATGAAGTGGGTGTTGATGATGCCGCTCACCGACATCCAGCCACGGGCGATCTCCTCGACGACGAGCGCGTAGGTGAGCAGCGACTCCCCGAGCCCGCCGTACTCCTCGGGGATCATCAGCCCGAAGATCCCCATCTCCTTCATCGCCTCGACGATCTCGGTGGGGTACTCGTCGGCGTGCTCGAGCGCGGTGGCCACCGGGAGGATCTGCTCCTCGACGAACTCCCGCACCAGGTTCAGCAGGTCGTGCTGGTCCTCGGTGAGGCCGTCGGTGGAGAGCAGTCGCGACATGCCGTCGAGTATGCCCACAGACAGCGGTAACCCGGTGGCGCGGTCGGGATGACGTGCGCCACGCTGGGAGGTGAGCGCGCGGCATCCGCCGTGCCCAGGTCGAGAGGAGGAGTCGTGATGTCGACGACCTCGGGCATGAACCTGCCCATCCGCACCACCCTCGACCAGGAGCACCGTCATGGCCTACCAGCCGTTCCACCTGCCGGAGAAGCAGGCGCTCTTCTCCACTGACACCCTCCCCGACGCGCCGCCCGAGGGCGAGCGCTGGACCACCTGGGACGGGGCCACCCACGGCCCCACGCCCCGCCCGTCGTGGGTCGTCACCGACCTCGGTGCCGTCGACGCCGACCTCGGCGTCCTCAAGACCGGCAAGGAGGCCGACGTCCACGTCGTGCGGCGCTGGGTGCCCGGCACCGACCGGGTCATGATGATGGCGGCCAAGCGGTTCCGCACCGGCGACCACAAGCTCTTCCACCGCGACGCGGGGTACATCGAGGGCCGCCGCGTGCGCAAGAGCCGCGAGACGCGGGCGATGGCCCGGCGCACCGAGTTCGGCAAGGAGATGATCGCCGGCCAATGGGCGCTGGCGGAGTTCCAGGCGCTCGGCCGCTTCTGGGAGCTCGGCCTCCCGGTGCCCTATCCGGTGCAGCTCGACGGGCTCGAGATGCTCATGGAGTTCGTCGGCGACGGCGCCACCGGCACCGCCGCGCCCCGGCTCGTCTCCACCCGGCCGGATGACGACCTGCTCGCCGAGCTCTTCGAGCAGCTCCGCTCGGCGATGCTGCTCCTCGCCCACCACGGGTGGACGCACGGCGACCTCTCGCCCTACAACGTTCTCCTGCGGGGCGATCGGCTCGTGCTCATCGACTGGCCGCAGGTCGTGGACGTCATCGGCAACCCGCAGGGCTTGACGTTCCTCGAACGCGACGCGATGACGATGGCGGCCTGGTTCCGGCGCAAAGGGCTCGACGTCGACGACGGCGAACTCGTCGCCGACCTCATGGCCGAGGCGACCTCCCAGTTCTGACAGCGAGGCGCCGCCGGAGCAGGGAGCCCGGCGGCGCCTCGTCGTGCTCGGCTCGAGCCGAGCGAGCACCTACACCTCAGTAGACGCTCACACCGTAGGCGCTCAGTGCCTCGGTCACCGGCTGGAAGAAGGTCTGGCCGCCGCTCGAGCAGTTGCCCGACCCGCCGGAGGTCATCCCGAGCGCGGCCGTGCCGGCGAACAGCGAGCCGCCGCTGTCACCGCTCTCGACGCACACGTTGGTCTGGATCAGACCCGACACGCTGCCTTCCTGGTAGTTGACCGTCGCGTTGACCGCCTGCACAGTGCCGGAGTGCACTCCGGTCGTGCTGCCGCTCCGGGTCACCTGCTCACCGACCACGGCGTTCCGCGCGGAGGTGATGTCCTGGTAGCTGCCGTTGTAGAGCCACACCTGACCGGGCTTGGCGACGCCCTGGTTCGTGTACTGGACGATGCCGTAGTCGTTGCCAGGGAAGCTGCTGCCGGCACGGCTGCCGAGGACTGTCCCGTTCGAGGAGTCGGCGTACCAGGTCGAGGCGATGTCGGTGCAGTGCCCGGCGGTGAGGAAGTAGGACGTGCCTGCGCTGTCGCGGACGTTGAAGCCGAGCGAGCAGCGACCGCCGCCACCGTAGATGGCCTCGCCGCCGCCGATACGCCGCTGGAACGTGCCCGTGACGTGCTCGACCCGCACGGTGTCACCGAGCGCCTTGACGGCCGCGAGGACCGTCGCCTCTTCCTCCGCCGAGACGGTCTCGTCGAGGGAGACCCGCACGGTGTTCGTCTTCGGGTCCACCGCCCAGGCCGAGCCCGGCACCCTGGCCTTCTTGCCCAGCGTGGCCATGGCGGAGTTGAGCTCCGCGAGCGAGTTGTCGACCGTGCGCACCTGCGCACCTGCGGCACGGGCCGCCTCTGCGGTGGCCTCGTCGGTCGCGGTCACGACGACCGAGCCGCCCTCGGCATAGACCCCAGGAGTGCTGGACTTCAGACGGTCGGCGAGCGTGGCGGCCAGCTCGTCCAGATCGGTCACAGCGGTCACGGCTGCGGTGTCTGCAGACGTGGTGACGGCCTGAGCGGTCGTGAGAGTGAACGACCCAGCGGCGAAGATGCCGACCGCGAAGGCGCAGGTCGTACGGCGCAGGACAGTACGTGGAGATGTCATCTGGTGCTCCCTGTGATCTCGGGTTTCTCCCGATCGGGACACGTCGTCTCCGGTGCGAGATCGACGTCCTCAGCGGTCTGGTTGACCCCTGATGACGCGGAAGCGTGCTGGAGGGCGCAACTGACGATCAAGGCATTCCTACAAGGTGGCGGGGTCGTCAGAATGCGGTATACGGCCCAGTAGGCCTTCTGCCAGAGGCATAGTTGTGCTAACCGACCCAGCTTGCCTCCTACGCTCGGCGTGCCCGCGGTCTGCTGGCCGGTGGGGCACCGCTCGACGTCGGCGTCTATCCGCCGACGGTCGCCGACCACGTGCCGATGCCGCCGAGCGGCATCCTCGCGCGAGTCGAGCTGAGCCACCGGACCGTCGACGTCACCGTCGCCGGGTTTGGCGCGCACCACCCCGGCGCGTGAGCCGCTGCCGACATCCGGGACGGTGGTCAATGGACGAGGACGCGGCTGCCCTTCGGCATGAGATTCTCGCGCCAGATCATGTCGACCGCGGCATTGCTGAGCCGGGCGCAGCCGTGCGAGGCGGCGTAGGGCGGGATGTTCGGCGAGCCGTGCACGGCGATGCCGCGGTGGAAGAACCGCGGTCGCCAGAGCTCGCCGAGCGAGTTGCGCAGCGGGCCGTCGACCGCCCGGTACACCGCGAAGTCGCCCCGCGGGGTCACCGCACGAGCACGCGTGCCGGCGGTCGAGGTGTACCGCTCGCCGTTGCCCGTGGAGGTGTTGAGGATGACGCTCGCGCGCCCGCTGCGCACGACCAGCAGGACCTGTCGGTCGAGGTCGATCTCGACCCCGGCCGCGATCCGCGCGGTGGGGCGCACCCCTCGGTCGAGCGCCGCCCGGGTCGTGCTGCCGACGACGCCGTCGCGGGAGACACCCGCGACCTTCTGGAGTGCGAAGACAGCCTGCTGAGTCAACGGCCCGAACCTCCCGTCGGGCGCACCGAGCCAGTACCCGAGCCCGCTGAGTCGCTGCTGCAGCGCGAGCACCGTCGGGCCCTGGTCACCAACCTTGAGGGTGGACCGTGCCGACGCCGGTGTCGGCGCGCTCGACGGCGGCGCCGGTGGCCTCCATGTCACCGGCCCGGCGGTGTCCGGCGCTGAGGGCGTGCCGATCGGCGGGAACGTTCCGGCCGTCGGTGAAGGGCCGGCGAGCGGTGCGGCGGTGGGCGCCACGGGGTTGGGCGCGGTGGTCGTCGGCGCGATGGTGGTCGTCGGCACGGTGGTCGTCGTCGGCACGGTGGTCGTCGTCGGCACGGTGGTCGTCGTCGCGACGACGGTGGGCGCGTCTGTCGTGGCCGTCACCGACGGCGACGCAGCGGTATGCGGTGGCGTAACGGTCGAGGGCGCCGGATCGGCGGCTGCCCGCCTGCCCTGCTGGGCGACGAGGCACCCCGACAGCATCGACGCGACCACGGCGCCCGTCAGCACCACGACCGCGAGTCTCGGCGACCCGCCCACGAACCCTCCAACATCTCCGACCTGCCGGACCATGAGAGGGCACGCGGGAGGCCGGGCGCAACCGACGCGCCGACCCAGCGGTGACTCGTGGCCGAACGGACGATGCCGCGCGGTCGTGCTCAGTCCGAACGGCTCACGGCGGCGTCGACAGCCAGCATCCGGCGCGCCATGTCGACATGCAGGCTCTCGACCATCCGGCCCCGGTACACGACGACGCCACGGCCGGCGCCGTCATCCCAGGCGGCGAGGATGCCGCGCGCATCGGACACCTCCTCGGCCGACGGCGCGAAGGCGGCGTTGCACGGGTCGACCTGGCTCGGATGCACGAGCGTCTTGCCGTCGAAGCCGAGGTCGCGTCCCTGGCGGCACTCGGCGGTGAAGCCGTCGACATCGCGCACGTCGTTGTAGACGCCGTCGAGCACGGGGATACCGGCCGCGCGACCGGCGAGCAGCACCTGCTGCAGCGCGGCCTGGATCGGTGCCCGGCCGGGCACGTGCCGCGCACCGAGCTCCTTGACGAGGTCGTTGGTGCCGAGCACGATCGCGGCGAGGCGGTCGGACGCGCGCGCGAGGTCGGCGGCGGCCAGCACGGCGCCGGGAGTCTCCACCATCGCCCAGAGGCGGGTCCGCTGCGGCGCCTGGTGGCGCTCGATCGACCGCACGAGGCGGCGCACGTGCTCCGCATCGGCGACCTTCGGCACCACGATGCCGTCGGGCCCGGCTGCGCAGGCGGCGGCGAGGTCGTCGTCGTGCCACTGCGTGCCCGAGCCGTTGACCCGGATCGTCACCTCTCGCGCGCCGTACTGACCGGATGCCGCTGCCGCACAGGCGTTCTCGCGGGCCCGTTCTTTGTCGCCAGGGCTGACCGCGTCCTCGAGGTCGAGGATGAGGCCGTCGACCGGGAGGGTGGCAGCCTTGGCCAGCGCGCGCTCGTTCGACGCCGGGAGGTAGAGCACCGAGCGTCGCGGCCGGTACACGGGGACGTCGGTCATGCGTCATCCGCGGTCGTCATGGCGTAGCGGGCAGCGAGCCGGGGGTCATGGCGTAGCGCGCGGCGAGCTCGGGGTCGCTCGCCGCGAGTCGTTCGGCGAGCTCGAGCACGACGAGGCACTGCTTGAGGCTGGCGTCGTCCTCCATCCGGCCGTCGAGCATGACCGCGCCGGTGCCGTCACCCATCGCGGCGCGGACCCGCCGGGCGTGCGCCACGTCATCCGCGCTGGGGCTGAACACCGTTGCGGCGACGGCGATCTGGGACGGGTGCAGCGTCCACGCGCCGACGCAGCCGAGGAGGTAGGCGCTGCGGAACTGGTCCTCGCAGGCGAGGGTGTCGGCGATGTCCCCGAAAGGGCCGTAGTACGGGAGGATGCCGTGCATCGCGCAGGCGTCGACCATGCGGGCGATCGTGTAGTGCCACAGGTCCTGCTGGGAGGTGGCCCGCGCGCCGCCCTCCCCCGTGGGGTCCGCGCGCACGAGGTAGCCGGGGTGGCCACCGCCGACCCGGGTGGTCTTCATCCGGCGGTCGGCGGCGAGGTCGGCCGGGCCGAGGCTGATGCCCTGCATCCGCGGGCTGGCCCCGGCGATCGCCTCGACGTTCGCGACGCCGCGTGCGGTCTCGAGGATGGCGTGCACGAGCACCGGGCGAGCGAGGCCGGCCCGCGCCTCGAGCTGGGCGAGCAACCGGTCGACGTAGTGGATGTCCTCGGGCCCGTGCACCTTCGGCACCATGACGACGTCGATGCGATCGCCGACCTCGGTGACGAGAGTCATGAGGTCGTCGAGGCACCACGGGCTGTCCAGGGCGTTGACCCGGGCCCACAGCTGGGTGTGCTCACCGAGGTCGGTGCCGCGGGCGAGCTCGACCAGGCCGGCGCGGGCGGCATCCTTGTTCTCGGCCTTGACGGCGTCCTCGAGGTTGCCGAGCAGCACGTCGACGGTGCCGACGAGCTGCGGCACCTTGGCGACCATCCGTGGGTTGCCCGGGTCGACGAAGTGGATCATCCGGCTCGGCCGGGCCGGGACCTCGCGCAGCGGCGTCGGCGCCCCCACCGCGAGGGGAGCGAAGAAGTCCCTGGCGCTGCGCATGGTTCGGACCTCCCGGTCACCGGACGTGGAGTCGGGTGGGACGCTAGCAGCGGCGGCAACGATGCCCCATGACGCACTTCACGTCGGCGGCACGGCAGCTCTAGCAGGTGCACCTCGACCTGCACGTCGATGACGCTCGGGCTGCCCACACGGAGGCGCTCGCCCTCGGCGCTCGGCTGCTGAAGCCGGCCGACGACCTGGGGAGCGAGGAGGGCCACCAGGTCTATGCCGATCCGGCGGGCCACCCGTTCTGCATCGGTTGGGGTCACCCCTCCCACGAGACGCTCGCGAAGTTGGTCGCGGAGCGCCTCGGCCGATGAACGCGCCTATCGCGGTTCTGCCGTCACCGAGCCGTTCTCGATAGACCACACCGTGGCCAGGGGCAGCAGATCCGCGGCGAGAACGGATCGTGGTCCGTCACGGGTCGGGAGGATGACGCGAGCGTCGGGGTAGTAGTCCAGGAAGACCTGCCGGTCGCGTCCGCACGGACCGATCGGGCCACGGTCATGGTTGCCGACGGCGACGATGTGCGTAATCTCCGTCGCGCCCGCTGCGCGTGCCGCGCCGAGCGCGACGAGCTCGGCGCACGGGCCGCCGGTGAAGTGGTAGAGGTTCACCCCGGTGAAGATCCGGCCATCGACACCGCGTACCGCAGCTCCCATGGTGTGCCGCCCGTCCTCGCCCGGGCCGGCATCCGTCGTGGCATCGATCGTCCGACGAGCATGCTCGACAAGTTGCCGCTCGTCGGGCGTCAGCTCACGGGCGGACAGCGCAAGCCCTATCGTCATCCGGCCAGGCTATCGACCCGGTGAACGGTGCCGCGCAGGTCTCGAGCACCGAACCGCGCTCATCAGAAGGGCGGTGGGTCGGGCACCGGGGATAGGTCGCGCACTCGCGGCGACCCGGCGGCACGAACCGACGCCGTAGCGAGAGTCGTTGCCACAGGAGCTGGTTCGGGCACGTGTACGGAACCAGATATCGGTTCGCGTCGCGGGCCTGGCGACGGGATGACGCGGTGCGCGGGGTGGGTGTGGCGGGTGGTGCCGGTGCTGCTGGTCCAGGTGATGTCGCCGTTGTCGTGGAGGGTGTAGCACCAGCGGCCGTGTTGCTTCATCCGGTGGTGCCGCCGGCACAGCGAGACCAGGTTGCCCGGTGAGGTCGACCCGCCCGGCCAGGGTGTGGTGTGGTCCAGGTCG
>JBOFBK010000660.1:0-7081 GCA_051645525.1 Dermatophilaceae bacterium
GGGTCAGCGCATGTTCCGCCATCCGGGACGTGAGATCGAAGTAGACCCACCACAGGGCGGCGGCCACCCCCAGCCCCAGCACCGATCCGACGACGATCGGCCAGGACACCGGCAGCTCGGTGACCCCGACGCCGATCGAGACGATGGACTCGCCGAGCGCGACGATGACGATCAGTCCGTGCCGCTCGGCGAAGTGCCCGGGTGCGCGCAGCCGCCATCCGCTCGCCCCGGCCGCGACGGTCCCGAGGTAATCGCCGGCGAGTGCCGCCGCCCAGCACCACAGCTGCACCGTGCCGGACGTGTTCGCCGCGACGAGCAGCATCGAGGTGCCGATCGCGAGCGAGGGCACGAACCGCAGCAGCTGGCGGTGCAGCTCGCGGTCTCCCGCGCCGACGACCCAGAGCAGACCCAGATGGACGAGCCTGAACATGAGGTAGCAGACGGCGAACGCGACCGGGCCGGAGAGCCCGCCGGGCCGGTCGTCGAATGCCTCCGGAATGGCCAGCGCGGCGACGAACATCGTGGCCATCCCGGCGAACATCGCCGGGCGGACGACGCCCTCGTCGGCCTGCGCGAGGTTCGACAGCCAGGAGTAGCCCACCCAGCACCACCACAGCACACCGAGCAGCAGCACCCCCCGGACCAGGCCCCGCAGGGTCGGGTCGTCGGCGAGCAACGCGGTCACCTGGGTGAGGGCAAAGACGAAGACCAGGTCGAAGAAGAGCTCGAGAGGGGTGACCGAGGCTCCCTCCGATGTCACCCGGACCCGAGGAGAACGCCACTGCATCGCCATGCGCACAGCATCGACGGCACGTTCGGTGCTGGCAACCGCCCGAGGCGCCGGTTCTGGCGACACCGCCCGAGGTGTTCGTAACCGGGCAGTCCACGTCGGCCACACTTCCCGGCCAGGACGACGTGCTCGCCGGGCGCGCGATCCCGAGCTGCCGGCGCGAGCCACATGCACACAAACGGCACCCAACGCTTGTATTTAGTACTCATGTTCGATATTATCTCGATATGCACTCACTCGTTGAAGCCTTCGATCCGGTTCTGGTGTCGGTAGGTGCGCCGGGCGTCGACGACGCTTTGATCGAGGTGCACCGAAGCATCGACGATCTGGTCGCCGACCACGTGCGCCCGGGCGCAGAGGGCACCGTCGTCGCCGAGATCGACCGCGCCGTCACCCGCCTACAGGCAACGAAGCTGGCCCTCGTCGCACGGGCCGAACGCACCGGGCTGGCGCGCAGAGCCGGTGCGTCGTCCACCGGCGCGTGGCTGGCCGGCCGCACCCGGTCGACCGGCGCAAGCGCTGCAGCCGAGGTTCGGCTCGCGGTGGCGCTCGAGAGCGACGATCTGGCCGACACCAGGGCTGCACTCGCCGAGGGAATGGTGTCGGCAGCGCATGCCTCGGTGATTGCGACCGTGGTGTCTCAGCTACCCGACGAGCTCGACCCCGACCAGCGGGCCGCGGTCGGAGCGCGCCTGGTCCGGCAGGCAAGGCACCTCGACCCGGCTCGGCTGCGGCGCGTGTCCCGCCGCGCTCTCGCCGCTGCCGAGCTCACCGCCGAGCGGGAGCGCGTCGCCGGCGGAGTCATGGCGCGCAGCGAGGAGGAACGGGCGCTCGCCCGTACCCGACTCACCCTGCACGACAATCTCGACGGCACCACCGGCGGTCACTTCACGATCCCCACCTTCGCCGGTGAGATCCTCCGGAAGGTGATCCAGCAGATCACCTCGCCGCGACGCCGCGGCTGTGCCGTCGGCGTTGCTCCACCGTCGGACGAAGACCACCTGACCAGCATCGCCGCCCACCTCGATGCGGATCCTGGTTCGACCGACGCGGGTCCAGGTGCGAGAACGAACTGGTCACACCGCTACGGTCTGGCGCTCGTCGAGGTTCTCGAGCACCTTCCTACGGACCGGCTGAACGGCAAGGTCGCCGCCACTGTCGTCGTGACTGTCGACGAACAGCACCTGCGCGACGAGGTCGGGGTCGCCGGGCTCGACACCGGGTCCACGCTCAGCATCGGCGAGGTCCGCCGCCTCGCGTGCGGCGCCGGCATCCTCCCCGCCGTTCTCGACACGAAGGGTCTACCCCTCGACCTGGGCCGCACGACACGCTTCTTCACCGAGGCCCAGCGGGTCGCGTTGACAACCCTCTACGACGAGTGCGCCGCGGAAGGATGTGACCGGCCGTACGCCTGGAGCGAGCTGCACCATGCTGACCCGTGGTCCCGAGGCGGGCGCACCGACCTCCGTGACGCGGTCCCCTTGTGCGGCTTCCACCATCGGCGCATCCATGACCCCGCGTTCCACCACCGGATCGACGGCAGCCCAGGCTCACGACGCACGGTCACCTTCCACCACCGCACGTGACGCGCCACTACGGCCCACGGCCCTTTGAACGTCGTCGTACCACGGCTCACCCGGACGCCCAGTGGCACGAACAAGACCGGCATTCTCCGGGTGGCTCGGATCTTGATACGACTCAGGCAGACGAGGTCGATAGCCGTTCCTCGTGTGACCGTCACTCACCCCGAGAGGAGCGCGGGATGCCGGCTACCGACTTCGACGTCCTCATCGGCACCTGGCGCGTCGAGCACGAGCGCCTTGCCGATCCGTTCGATCCACGGTGCTCCTCATGGCTGAGGTTCACGTCCACAGCCGAGGTCGACGCCATCCCCGACGGTCTGGGCAGCGCCGACCAGACTCGCGGCACACTCCCCGACGGCGCTCGCCTCGCCGGCTTCTCGCTCCGTCTCTACGCACCGGAGAGCGACGAATGGTCGATCTGGTGGGCGTCCACCCATCGACCTGGCGTGCTCGACGACCCAGTGCGCGGGCGTTTCCACGATGGCGTCGGCACCTTTGTCGGCGAGGCCCAGCACGGCGAGACGCGACACCTCGCACGCTTCCGATGGTCAGGAACCACCACCTCGCAGCCGATCTGGTCTCAGGACTTCTCCTTCGACGATGGCCTCACGTGGGCCCCGGTGAACTGGCAAATGACGCACACGCGGCAGCCGCCTTAGGCGCGTGAGCGCAGGTGGATAGGTGCGCCCATGGTCGGCGGATACGCTGGCGATCGTCCACCGATAACGTGCTAACCCGCTGACATGCGCAGGAGGTGTGCTCATGGGTCTGTTCGACCGCCTCGAGGCGGGGATCGAGCGTGCCGTCCAGGGCACCTTCGCCAAGCACCTCAAGTCGGCCGTGCACCCGGTCGAGATCGCCAGCCACGTCCGTCGGGCCATGGACGATCGGGCGGTTAGCTCCGGTGGTCGCGCGATCGTGCCCAACGTGTTCACCATCGAGCTCTCGTCCAGCGACTTCGACCGGCTCGCCCCCGACCTCGAGAGCATCGAGATGGATCTCGTGGCGGCCGCCGAGGAGCACTGCGAGGGCCAGCGGTACCAGCCCGCCGGACCCATCGACATCGTCTTCGAGGAGCACGAGGACCTCGAGACGGGCGTCTTCCGGCTCCGCCCGTCCAAGGCGTCGCGCCCACGCGCCACCGGCATGACCGGCCAGAACCGTGCCCTTCCCGAACGGAGCGGTGGCGGCCGGTCACGAAACACCCCGGATGCCGCCCCGCCGACGCCGGGCGCACCCCCACTCGCCGGCACCGCGTCATCCCACCCCGAAGGCGGGACCAGCCACCCCGAGGGCGGAGCCAGCGAGTCGGCGGATGACAGTGAGGCCACGCGCGCGCACCCCGTTCCCGAGCGTCCGGCTCCACCGCGCCGGGCGCGGGTCAATCCCGCCGACCGACCCTGGCTCGATGTCGACGGCGAGCGCTACCCCCTGATGTCGGCGCTCACGATCCTCGGCCGCGACGACAGCGCCGACATCATCCTCGACGACCCCGGCATCTCGCGGCGGCACAGCGAGCTGCGGGTCACCACCGACGGCCCGCATACGATCGCCACGATCCGCGACCTCGGGTCCACCAACGGCACCTTCGTCAGCGGCGAGCGGATCACCAGCGAGCGGCTCGAGGACGGCGACCGCATCACGGTGGGTCGCACGTCCATCACCTACCGGGCTGGTCGGAGGTGATGGCGCGGTGATGAGCGAGATCACGCTCACCGTCCTCCGGCTCGGCCTGCTCGTGGCCCTCTGGCTGTTCGTCTTCGCCGTCGTCGGCGTGCTCCGCGGCGACCTCTACGGCACGCGCGTCAAACGGCGGGTTCCCGTGCCCCCGCGTCGACGGGCCACCGCTGGCGCCGAGAGCGGATCCCGCAGCAGCGGCTCGGCGGGTGAGGCGTCATCCGAACCACGCCGTGAGGGCTGGCTCAGCCGACGCAGGGCCGGGGCCGCGTCGGCCAAGGCGCCCACCCGGCTGGTCGTCACGGCCGGCCAGCTGTCGGGCACCACCTTGCCGCTGCGACCGGCCGGCACCCTCATCGGCCGCAGCCCCGAGTGCGCGCTCGTGCTCGACGACGACTACGCCTCGGGCCGCCACGCCCGCATCTACGAGGAGGCCGACGGCCGCTGGATGGTCGAGGACCTCCGCTCCACCAATGGCACCTTCCTCGGGGCAACCCGCCTCACCACGCCGTCAGAGGTGGCCGCCGGCAGCATCCTGCGCATCGGGCAGACGGTGCTGGAGCTGCAGAGGTAGCCGATGTCTCTCGCCTTCCACTACGCGGCCCGATCCGACGTCGGCATGGTCCGGTCCAACAACGAGGACTCCGGCTACGCCGGTCCGCACCTGCTCGCCATGGCCGACGGCATGGGTGGGCACGCCGGCGGCGACGTCGCCAGCTCCACGGTGATCGCCGCCCTGGTCGAGCTCGACGGCGAGTCGTTCGGGGGACGTGACGCCAGCCAGGCCCTGCTCGACCGCATCACCGCGGCCAACACCGAGATCGGTCAGCAGATCGACGCCGAGTCCCGGCTCGAGGGCATGGGCACCACCCTCATCGCGCTGCTCCGGGCCGCCGACACCATGGTGCTCGCGCATATCGGCGACTCCCGTGCTTTCCTCGTGCGTGACGGGGAGGTCACCCAGATCACCCGGGACCACTCCTTCGTGCAGAACCTCGTCGACGAGGGCCGCATCACGGCCGACGAAGCCAGCACCCACCCGCAGCGCTCGCTGGTCACGCGGGTACTCACCGGTGCCGCTGACGACGAACCCGACCTCGTCGTGCGCCAGGGCCGGGCCGGCGATCGGTACCTCATCTGCTCCGACGGGCTCACCGACTACGTCGCCCGCGACACCGTGGCCGAGATCCTCACCGGCACCGCAGACCCCGGCGACTGCGCCGATCGCCTCGTCGCGCTCGCCCTGCGCGCCGGTGCCCCCGACAACGTCACGGTCGTGGTCGGCGACCTCGTCGACCTCGCCACCACGACGGCGCCACCCACACAGCCGCAGATCGTCGGGGCCGCCTCGGTGCGCGGCGACGGCACCCGGCCCATGCCGGTCACGCCGGCGGCGAAGGCCGCGGCCCTCAGCCGCGCCGCCACCGGCGCCGACAAGACCGACCCGGCGGATGACGCGCGCGTCACGCTCGCCGAGGAGGGGCCGCGCTCGCGGCGCGGCACCGTCCTGCGGCTGCTGGCCGCGGCGCTCGTGGCCGGCGTGATCGTGGCCGGCGGCACCTACGCGAGCTACGCATGGTCGCAGACGCAGTATTACCTCGGCACCGACTCCGGCGTCGTCACCGTGTTCCGGGGCGTCGACCAGCAGCTCGGCCCGGTCACGTTGTCGGCGCCCGAGTACGCCACGGCGATCGACGTCGACGACCTCCCCGCGTCGTACAGCGCCACACTCGACGAAGGCATCGACGTCGGCAGTCGCGCCGAGGCCGACGAACGGGTCACCGAGCTCCAGGTGCAGGCCGACGCCTGTCGATGGGCCCGCAGCAACGGCGAGGAGTGCCGCGCCGTGCCGCAGTCCTGGACCCCTCCGACCACCAGTCCCACGGTCACGCCCAGCAGGCCAGCCGTCACCGACTCACCCACGGCCACTCCCGCGCCGACCCTCACGCCGAGGCCGTCGCCCACTCCGGCCCGCACACCAGCCCCGACCGTCTCCCCCTCACCATGAGCGTCGTCTCCTCCATCGCGCCCCGTAGTGGCCGCAACGTCGAGCTGGTCCTCCTCCTCGGCGCGGTCGGCATCGTCGGGTTCGCGTACATCGGTCTCGGTCTGGCCACCACCGGCACCGTGCCGCCCGGTCTGGCCGCGCTCGGCATCGGCTACCTCGGCGTGGCGCTCACCCTCCACGTCGTGCTCCGCTGGCGTGCGTCCTACGCCGACCCGCTGATGCTGCCGATCATCGCGCTGCTCAACGGGCTCGGGCTGGTGATGATCCACCGCATCGACATCGCTGAAGGCCGGTCGATCGGCGAGGGGGTGGCGCTGCGCCAGCTGATGTGGAGTGCCCTCGCCGTGGGCATCGCCACCGCGGTCCTGGTGGTCGTCCACGACCACCGGCTACTGCGCCGCTACACCTGGCTCTCGGGAGTCACCGGCTTCCTGCTGCTCCTGCTGCCGCTCACCCCGGGTATCGGGAGCAACAGGTTCGGCTCACGCATCTGGATCGAGCTGGGGCCGCTGTCGTTCCAGCCGGGCGAGGTGGCCAAGCTGCTGCTCGCCGTCTTCTTCGCCGGCTACCTGGTCCAGACCCGCGACGCGCTGTCGGTGGCCGGGCGCAAGATCCTCGGCATCACCCTGCCGCGGGCTCGCGACCTTGGACCCATCCTGGTGGCCTGGGCCGCCAGCCTCGGAGTGCTCGTCTTCGAACGCGACCTCGGCTCCTCGCTGCTCTTCTTCGGGCTGTTCGTGGCGATGCTGTACGTGGCCACCGAGCGGGTGTCGTGGATCGCGATCGGTCTGGGGCTGTTCGCGGGCGGCGCTTACACCGCCTACCTGATCTTCGATCACGTCCAGCGCCGCGTGCTGCTCTGGCTGGACACCTTCAGCCCTGAAGCGCTCGCGGCATCCGACCAGCTCGCCCGCGGCCTGATGGGGATGGCGTCCGGGGGCATGTTCGGCAGCGGGCTCGGCCGGGGCCGGCCCGACCTCACCTACCTGGCCGAGTCCGACTTCGTCTTCGCCAGCTTCGGCG
>JBOFBK010000661.1:0-2154 GCA_051645525.1 Dermatophilaceae bacterium
ACCGTTCCCTCGAAGGCCGCGAGCGCGTCCTCGAGCGCCTCCGCCGAGTGCAGGTCGAGGTTGTCGGTCGGCTCGTCGAGGAGGAGCAGGGTCGCCCCGGACAGCTCGAGCAGCAGGATCTGGAGCCGGGCCTGCTGCCCGCCCGAGAGCGAGTCGAAGCTCTGCTCCGACGCCCGGGCCAGGCCGTAGCGGTCGAGGGCACGCGCGGCGAGGTCTCGCGGCATCCCGGCGCGGTGGTCGTCGCCGCGGTGCAGGATCTCGAGCAGGGTCCGGCCGTGCAGGGCCGGGTGGTCGTGCGTCTGGGCGAACCATCCGGGCCGCACCCGAGAGCCGAGTCGCACCCGGCCGCCGTGCTCCACCGGCTCGGGCACGATGTCGCCCACCGGCTGGTGCTCGCGGTCGGGGTCGGTGCCGCCAGCAGCGAGCAGCCGGAGGAAGTGCGACTTGCCCGAGCCGTTGCTGCCGAGCACGCCGATCCGCTCGCCGAACCAGATCTCGGTGTCGAACGGGCGCATCAGCGCACCGCCGTCGACGCGCAGCTCGAGCCCGGTGGCGACGATCGCACGCTTGGCGGTGCGCCCGCCGACGAGCCGCATCGACACCTTCTGTCGCAGCGGCACCGCCTCGGGCGGGCCGGCCTCGACGAACCGCCGCAGCCGGGTCTCGGCGGCGTGCAGTCGGGCCGCCATGTCGGAGTTGTACGCCGCCTTCTGCCGGTACATCACGACGAGCGCCTTGAGCTTGGCGTGCTCCTCGTCCCACCGGCGCCGCAGCTCCACGAGCCGGTCGTTCCGGTCGGCCCGGGCCTGCTCGTAGGTCGAGAACCGGCCCGGGTGCACCCAGACCGTCGCGCCGGCCCGGGCCGGCTCAAGGGTCGCGACACGGGTGGCGACCCGGTCGAGCAGCTCGCGGTCGTGACTGACGAGCAGCACCGTCTTGGGCGACTCGACGAGCCGCTCCTCGAGCCAGCGCTTGGCGGGCACGTCGAGGTAGTTGTCGGGCTCGTCGAGCAGCAGCACCTCGTCAGGGCCCCGGAGCAGCGCCTCCAACACGAGCCGCTTCTGCTCCCCACCGGAGAGCGTGGTCACCGCTCGGTACTGGGCCGTCTCGAAGGGGATGCCGACCGCGGCCACGGTACAGACGTCCCAGAGCGTCTCCCACTCGTAGCCGCCCGCGTCGGCCCAGTCGGCGAGCGCCTGGGCGTACGCGAGCTGGTCGGTCTCGCTGTCGCGCTCCATCACCGCGAGCTCGGTGCGCTCGACCTCGGCGGCGGCCCGGCGCAACGGCTCGGGCGCCACGGAGACGAGCAGGTCGCGCACCGAGGACGTACCTGCCTCGGGCTCTGCGACATCGGCGACCTGCGGAGAGCCGATGAACTGGCGCATGACGCCGAGCCCGCCGCTTCGGACGACCGCGCCCTCGTGAGCCGTCAGGTCGCCGGCCAGGATGCGCAGCAGGGTGGTCTTGCCCACTCCGTTCGGGCCGACGAGCGCGACCTTCGCACCATCGCCGACGCGGAACGTGACCTCACGCAGCAGGAGCCGGCCGTCGGCCACGGTGTAGCCGACCGCGTTGACGTCGAGATGACCCACAGCCGACGAGTCTCATGCACGGGTGACCTCGACGTCACCTCGGTTTCGCTCGACCGCGGACACGCTCAGGTCACGCTCAGGTCGGTCATGGGTGGGAGCCAGCCGTGGGACAGATCGTCGGTGAGGTCACCACGACGCCCACCGGAGGAGAACCCCGGTGTCCCAGGCCAACGCCATCCATCCCGCCCCGGCGGACCCGCGGCGCCGACGACGACGGGCGCTGCTCGCCACCGGCGTCGCCGCCGCGGTGGCGGTGGTCTTTCTCGCCGGGGTGGGCAGCGGCATGCTGATCCTGACGAACCGGATGACCGACATGGTCGGAGGGCTCGCGATGTCCGGTCAGCTGCCGGGGGGCGGAGGCGCACCCGGTGGGAGCGACCGGCCGCAGCTGCCCGGGGGCGAGCAACCCGGCGGGCAGCCGCCGCTGCCGGGAGCACCGGACGCGGGCGGCTCGGGTGACCCCGAGCTGCAGAGGTGGGCCGAGGAGCAGGGCCTGCCCGCGGGCGTGCCCGAGCAGATCCTCGGTCAGCTGCAGCAACAGTTTCCCGACGGGATCCCGGAC
>JBOFBK010000662.1:0-4666 GCA_051645525.1 Dermatophilaceae bacterium
ACGACCGCGGCGGCACGCTGTACCGCCTGCCCGACAAGCGGATTGCCGCCCAGCGCCGCGACATCGGCATGGTGTTCCAGCGGTTCAACCTCTTCCCGCACAAGACCGCACTCGACAACGTCGCCGAGGCACCGGTACAGGTGAAGCGGATGCCGCGCGCGGCCGCCCGAGCGCGCGCCGTCGAGCTGCTCGAGCAGGTGGGCCTGGCCGACAAGCGCGCGGCGTACCCGAGCCAGCTCTCCGGCGGGCAGCAGCAGCGGGTCGCCATCGCTCGGGCCCTGGCGATGGACCCGAAGCTGATGCTCTTCGACGAGCCGACCTCGGCGCTCGACCCGGAGCTGGTCGGTGAGGTGCTCGGGGTGATGCGCTCCCTGGCCGCCGCCGGCATGACGATGATCGTGGTCACGCACGAGATGGGGTTCGCGCGCGAGGTCGCCGACCGGGTCGTGTTCATGGACGGCGGTGTCGTCGTCGAGGAGGGTCCACCCGAGCAGGTCGTGCTGCGCCCGCAGCACCAGCGCACCCGAGCGTTCCTGGCCCGGATGCGGCAGGACGAGCAGGCCCACGCCGCCGCGGTGGTCGGCCATGCCGAGACCGAGGCCACCGCGCTCGACCCACCGCCGGGGTGAGCCGCCTCTCCGGGCATGCCTGGATGGCGCCGGTCTTGACCGCACGCGCGCGGTTCACCAGCCGACTGCGGCTCGACCGACCGGCGCCGCTCCCCCGGCCTCGCCGATCGCCCTGGCTCGACCGGCTGCCCCGGCCCGCTCTGGTGCGAGTCCGCGGCCGGTCGATGCTGCCGACCTACCGCGAGGGCGACGTGCTGCTCGTCATCTGCGGGCTGTCGCCGCGCACCGGCCGGGCCGCGGTGGTGCGGCTGCCACCCGACCGGCGCGGCGTCATCCGGCCGCTCGCGGTGAAGCGGGTCACGGGCCGCGACCCCGACGACGCGAGCCGCTGGTGGGTCGACTCCGACAACCCGGCCGAGGGCGTCACGTCCTTCGACGTCGGCTCCCTCGCCGCGGCCGACATCGTCGCGGTCGTAGTCGGCCGGGTCTCGATCAGGCGACCTCACCGCGAGCGTCGCTGACGCCTGGCCTGAACGTACGCGATGGCGTACGCTTGCTTTCGGAGGTGGGGTCATGACGGCAGTGAGTGCGACCTCAGCCCGAGCGAACCTGTACCGGCTGATCGATCAGGTCAACGAGGAGTCCCAGCCGTTGACCATCACCGGTCAGCGCGGCAACGCGGTGCTGGTCGGCGAGGACGACTGGCGGGCCATCCAGGAGACGCTGTACCTGGAGTCCGTTCCCGGGTTGGCCGAGTCGATTCGGGAGGCGCGTGACGAGGGCGTCGACGCCGGCTCGACCGAGCTCGACCGGTGAGTCGATGGACGCTCGTCTACTCGCGACAGGCACAGAAGGACGCCAAGAAGCTGGCAACCAGCGGCCTGAAGACCAAAGCCGGGCAGCTGTTGGACGTGCTGGCTGACGACCCGCTCAGGACGCCGCCACGCTACGAGAAGCTGGTCGGTGATCTCGCTGGCTGTTACTCCCGGCGCATCAACATCCAGCACCGACTGGTCTACGAGGTGCTCGCGGATCGGCACGTCGTCCACGTGCTCCGAATGTGGACCCGCTACGAATGACCGACCACGAAGCCGACCCGTGCTCGGCTGGCTGCTGTCGACGCGGTGGTGGCCGGAATCGTGTGGCGACCGCTGAGGTAGGTTGGCGGCAGAACCCCATGTCATCGACACCTCGAGGAGCGACTTCATGCTGTCCCTGTTCCGCATCACCGACGTCTCCGCGCACTGCGACCTGCCCTGCGGTGTGTACGACCCCGCACAGGCCCGCATCGAAGCCGAGTCGGTCAAGGCGATCTGCGTCAAGGTGGCCGACAACGACGACCCCGACTTCCGGATGCGCGCGGCGGTCATCAAGGAGCAGCGCTCAGAGCTGGTCAAGCAGCATCTCTGGGTGCTGTGGACCGACTACTTCAAGCCGCCGCACTTCGAGAAGTACCCGCAGCTGCACGCGCTCGTCAACGAGGCCACCAAGCTCGCCGGCGCCGGGGGCACGAAGGGCACGTTCGACGTCGCCGCCGCCGACCAGCTGCTCGCCAAGATCGACGAGATCGCCACCATCTTCGCCGAGACGAAGGCCGCCTGACACCTCACGAACAGCAGTTCCGGATGACGCCCGCGGCCACTCGCCGCGGGCGTCACCACGTCATCCGGTAGGTGCGGCAACGTCGCCACGTCATCCGGCCGACCGCACAGTCATTGGTTCGGCCGCCGCTGTCGCCGGGCGCGCGCAGGTGTCACCTCGACCACAGGGTCGCCGCACCTGGCGCTGCCACCTGTCCCGCGCGTCGTCGACCACCCGGTCGGGGTGCCGGCCGATCGCCGTGGCTGATGCACCGCTGCCAGGGCACCGGGGGTTTTCCACAGGCGCGACTCACCCGGGTGACCGGCGACCACACGATCGGTACGTTGGGTGCCGTGGGAGTCGCTGTCGGAGCGGCTCAGGAGGGATCGGGATGCCGGGTCGGCGGGTGTGGCTGATGGCTGGGCTGGGGGTAGCGGCCCTGGTCGTGGCGGCGCTGCTGGGTGTGGGCATCGCGGGGTGGTCCTCGCGGGACACCCCGAGCGCTGCGGAGCTGAACGAGAGTCTGCGCGCGCGGGCATCCTCGTCGGCGGCGAGCGGGTCGGCCACCGCGTCGCCGTCAACGTCGGGGTCGGGTGCGAGCCAGCCGGGCACGGCGGTGCCCGCCGCCGCCCGCGCGAAGACCGCGGCCGGCGCCGAGGCATTCGTTCGTTTCTTCATCGACCAGCTGGCCATCGCGTGGATGGAGCCCCGAGCCGGGCTCATCGCGTCGCTGAGCGACCCCAAGTGCACGTTCTGTACGAAGTCTGAGGCTCAAGCGAAGGAATACGTCGCCAAGGGGTACCAGTTCGACAGCCGCCCGGTCGAGGTGCTCACGGTGGAGCCCTTCGTTGGGGCACCGAAGAACCAGCAGTTCCTCGCCGTCACGTTCCAGCAGATGCCCACCGCCGTCGTCGACCAGACCGGCAAGGAAGTCGACAGGCAACAAGGCATGGACGAGGAGTTGTACGTGATTGTCGCTTGGCGCCAATCTGGCTGGCAGTTGCTCGAGATCGAAGGTAAGGAGTAACTGGCGTGCGCCGACTTGCTGCAGTAGCGATCTGCGCCGTCGCTCTTCTATGTGTGCCGACGGCCGCCTGGGCCGATCCAGACTTTCTTGGCAAGAAAGGCAACTCAGGCGTTCACGTGTCGGGGTTGTCGCGGGGGGCGACGCAGGCGCTGGCGAGGAACCACTACAAGAGCGCCACCGCGCCCAAGCCGCCGTTCTACGACTACACCTCAGTCGCGCTCTGCGGCGGGCAACCCGGCGAAGAAAACTCCGACATCTTCTGCGGACGCGCCGTCGCGTTCTGCGCGAACAACCCACCCGACGCCCGCGGACCCGCAGTCGCAATCCACCGCCGGGAGGTCACCAAGACCGGCCGACCCGTGACCGGAGCACGGGGGCAGTGGGACCAGGTCGCGATTACCTGCTTCCCCGACGCAGTCCCCGGCGCCGACGACGTGCTCACCATCGCCATGCTGCAGCGCGCGTTCCGCGACACCGACTTCACCGTCGCCACCGTGAACATCCAGCCCGAGGGCGACCTCACCCTGGTCAACCTGCCCACCTACTTCCAGACCATCTTCCCCACCACGGGCTACGGCCCCGACGAGGTCGACACCGTCACCCTCCTCGGCCAGCAAGTGCAGATCCGCCCGATCGTCAAAGACGTCACCTACCACCTCGGCGCCACCACCACCGGGCCGGTCATCGGCCCCACCACCTCCCTCGGCGGGCCCTACCCCGACGGCGACGTCATCGCCACCTACCCCGCGCCGGGAACCCAGCAGGTCCGCGCCGACGTCACCTACACCGGCCAGTTCCGCGTCGGCGCTACCGACTGGGTCGACATCCCTGGCGAGGTCGTCATCCGCGGCACCCCGGTCACCCTCACCATCAAAGAAGCCCGAGCCCGCCTCGTCCCCTAGCCCCGGCGGCTGACCCGAGTGGTTCCGCGGGTCAGGCATCGCCGGGTCACCCGCGGCGTCATCCGGCGGGGACGGTGACGACGTAGACCTCGCCGGTTCCGGTGAGCGTCACCGCGCCGTCGCCCGCCGGTACGAACGTCGACTCCGCGTCGCCGAGCCGGAGTTCGCCGGATGCCGTATGGAGTCGCACCTCGCCGCGCAGGCAGAACACGAGTCGTGGCCCCGCGCCCGGGAGGTCACGTCCCGGGGTCACCCGGTGCAGCACGAACCGGTCGGAGGCACTGTCGAAGACCTCGAGCCCGGGCTCGGCGACCCGTCCCCGCCCACCGATCCCGACGGCGCGCGGGTCGACCACGCGGAGCAGCTCGGGCACGTTGACCGGCTTGCTGGTCAGGCCCGCGCGAACGACGTTGTCGGAGTTGGCCAGCACCTCGATGCCGAGGCCGCTCACGTACGAGTGCAGCACGCCCGCGGCGACGTCGACGTACTCCCCGGGATGCAGCACCCGGTGCCGCATGAGCAGGAGCACGACGAGGCCGATGTCGTCGGGGTGGTCCTCGGCGACCCGGGCGACCGCCGCGCAGGCG
>JBOFBK010000663.1:0-5331 GCA_051645525.1 Dermatophilaceae bacterium
CACCCGGTGACGTCGATGTCGCGGCCGCGCTCGTCGAGCCGGTAGTAGGCGCGCTGGTCCAGGCCCCGCCAGGAGAGCGTGGCGCCGGTGTGGTCCTGCTCGGCGGTGTGGTTGTAGACCACGTCGAGCAGCACCTCGATGCCCTGGCGATGCAGCAGCTTGACCATGCCCTTGAGCTCGTCGACCACCCCTTGCGGGTCGGATGCCGCCGCGTACCTCGCGTGCGGGGCGAAGAACCCCAGGGTGTTGTAGCCCCAGTGGTTCCGCAGGCCCCGCCGCACCAGGTGCGGCTCGGACGCGAACGCCTGGACGGGGAGCAGCTCGACCGCAGTGACGCCGAGCCGGAGCAGGTGGTCGATCGAGGCCGGGTGCGCCAGCCCGGCGTAGGTGCCCCGGAGGTGCTCGGGAACACCCGGATGACGCATCGTCTGGCCTCGCACGTGGGTCTCGTAGACGACGGTGTCGCTGCGGCTGTGTGCCGGCGGCCGGTCGTCCTCCCAGTCGAAGGACTGGTCGACGACGACGCACCGCGGCAGGTGCGCGCGGCTGTCCAGCGACGACCGGATGTCGCTGTCGCCGCGCCAGTCGCCGTCGACGACGTGCCCGTACACCTCGGGCCCCCAGGTGATCTCACCCTCGATCGCTCCGGCGTAGGGGTCGAGGAGGAGCTTCGCCGGGTTGTGCCGCAGGCCGCTCCCCGGATCCCACGGCCCGGCGGCGCGGATGCCGTACCGGCGCCCGGGCGTCATCCCCTCGACTTCGCCGAACCACCAGCCGTGGGCGCGCTCCCGGAGCGGCACCCGGCGCTCACTGACACCGATGGCGTCACCCGTGTCGAAGAGGCACACCTCGACCGCTTCGGCATGGCCGGCGTAGACGGCGATCTCGGCGCCACCGGCCCTGGGTGTGACGCCCGGCCGCGGTGGGAGGTCACGACCGAGTGGCCCCGGCGAGGCCGGCGAGGGCTGCGACCACGGCACCATATGGGGGAGGGTAGCCAGTGGCTACGGTGGAGCCATGACCGATCCCAGCTCGCTGCCGAACTTCCCGCCGCCGCCCGACGAGCACCCGTTGCGCGGCCGGGTGCTCGACGTGCTCGTCGACCTCGGGCTCGCCCCGAACATCGACTCCGACGGCGATGTCGCGTTCACCGCCAACGACCAGCAGCTCTTCATCCGATGCACCGAGGGCGACGTGCAGGTGATGCGGGTGTTCGGGCAGTGGCAGATCCAGGACGACCTCGCGGCCGACCGGATGAAGCTGCACGAGACGTGCAACGAGCTCAACCTGCACATGAACCACCTCAAGACCGGTCTGGCGGGCACGACGCTGGTGGTCACCGGCGAGCACGTGGTCACCCCGGGCGCCGACGTGAGCACGCTGGTGCAGGTGTCGGTGCAGGTCGTGCTGTCCGGTGTGCACATCTGGCACCAGCGGATGCTCGGCATCGACCCCACCGCCGACGGCGGTGCCGGAGAGGCTCCGTCGTGAGCGACCACGTGCGGCTCGAGGTCAGCGACGGTGTCGGCACGGTACGGCTCGACCGGCCGCCGGTGAACGCCCTGAACGCCGAGATGCAGCACGGGCTGCTCGCCGCGTGCCGCGAGGCGGCGTCGCGGCGCGACGTCGCTGCGGTCGTGGTGTACGGCGGTGAGAAGGTGTTCGCCGCCGGCGCAGACATCACGGAGATGGAGACCCTCTCCTACACCGACATGGTCGACCACTCCGCGCTCCTCCAGGACTTCACCCGGGCGCTCGCCCGGATGCCCAAGCCCACGGTCGCCGCGATCACGGGGTACGCGCTCGGCGGTGGCTGCGAGGTGGCGCTCGCCTGCGACTTCCGGGTGGCCGCCGAGGACGCGAAGCTCGGTCAGCCCGAGATCCAGCTCGGCATCATCCCCGGCGCCGGCGGCACTCAGCGGCTGGCTCGGCTGGTCGGCCCGGCCCGCGCCAAGGACCTCGTCTTCTCCGGCCGGTTCGTGGCCGCCGACGAGGCGTTGGCCATCGGGCTCGTCGACGAGGTGGTGCCCGCGGCCGACGTGTACGCCGCGGCGGTCGCGCGGGTGCGGCCGTACGTCGGCGGGCCGGCGTACGCGCTCCGGGCCGCCAAGGAGGCCATCGACCGCGGCCTGGAGGTCGACCTCGAGACGGGCCTGGAGATCGAGCGGCAGCTCTTCGCCGGGCTGTTCGCCACGAAGGACCGCGCCGCGGGTATGCGCTCGTTCGTCGAACACGGCCCCGGGAAGGCCAGCTTCGAGGGCGCCTGAGTCGTGCCGCCCGCGCTCGGCGGTCCAGTGCTGTCACCGTTCGACTACGATCACTACATGAGTACTCCGCTGTCGATCCGCTTCGACGCCGACGTCCTCACGCGGCTGCGTCGCCGGGCCGGTGCCGCTCCGGGTGGCAGTGTCTCCGGGCTCGCCCAGCGGCTCGTCGACGAAGGACTGCGGATGGCCGAGCACCCGGGCATCGTCTTCAAGGACGGCCCGAGCGGGCGTCGTGCGGCGCTGGCCGTCGGGCCGGACGTGTGGGAGGTCGTCACGTTCCTGCGGGAGGTGGACGAGCGAGGTGAGGATGCCGTGGCTGCCGCAGCTGAGGTGATGGACCTCGCCGAGGGCAGGGTGCGGGTGGCACTGCACTATTACGCCGCCCACCCGGACGAGATCGACGCGGAGCTCGCGCAGGCCGACGACGAGTCGCGTGCCGCCGAGGAGGCCTGGCGGGTCGAGCAGCGACTTCTGGCGTGAGCCCGCGTCTGCTGCTCGACGAGATGCACCCGCCGCTCGTCGCCGAGCTCCTGGAGCAGCGCGGTCACGACGTGCTTGCGCTGGTGGCCGACGCGACGATGCGCGGCATGGCCGACGGCGAGGTCTTCGCCTGGGCGGCGCAGCAGGGTCGACGCATCGTCACCGAGAACGTCAAGGACTTCCGCCGCCTCCTGCTGGCCGTCGGCGACGGCGCGCCGGTCGCCCCGCTCCTCTTCACGTCGAGCCGCTCGTTCCCTCGCACTCGGCGTAACCCGGGTCCGCTGGTGAATGCCCTCGACGCGTGGCTGACCGCGCCGGATGCCGACCGCCGGCCCGTCGAGGACTGGCTCGTCGCTCGGTGACCCTCGTCGAGGCGGCCGGTGGCGAGGAACTCGGCTTCGGACGCGCAGACCGTCGCGTCGGTGGCCGGTTTCCCCGCCACCATCGAGTCACCGGCCCGCCACCATCGAGTCACCGGCCCGCCACCACCGGGCCACCGGCCCCGCCGCCATCGAGTCACCGGCCGCTCCCTCGCTGCGACCGGACTCGACGCGGGTGGCGACCGTCACCTTCGACTGGTGATGGATCGAACGGATACGGCTGAGACACTGGAGGCTGGTTCGCGCCGACGGGCGCGGCGTCATACGTATCGCCGAACGACAAGGACAGGGCACGCATGAACATCGTCGTCTGCGTCAAGCACGTCCCGGACGCGCAGTCCGACCGCACGTTCCAGGAGTCCGACCGCACCGTCGACCGGGCCGGCGTCGACGGCCTGCTCTCCGAGCTCGACGAGTACGCCGTCGAGGAGGCCCTGAAGATCGTCGAGGCCGCGGGGGAGGGCGAGGTCACGGTGGTCACCATCGGCCCGGCCAGCGCCGCTGACGCGATCAAGAAGGCGCTGCAGATGGGCGCCGACCGGGGCGTGCACGTGCTCGACGACGCCATCCACGGCTCCGACGCCATCGCGACCTCCCTCGTCCTCGCCGAGGCGGTGCGCAAGACCACGGGCGGCAGCCCCGAGCTCGTGCTCACCGGCATGTCCTCCACCGACGGCGTCATGGGCGTCGTGCCGGCGATGCTCGCCGAGCGCCTCGGCCTGGCGCAGGTCACCTACGCCTCCGAGCTCACCGTCGACGGCGGCAAGGTCATCATCCGCCGCGACGGCGACACCGCGAGCGAGACCGTCGAGGCGAGCCTGCCGGCGCTGGTGTCGGTCACCGACCAGATCAACGAGCCGCGCTACCCATCGTTCAAGGGGATCATGGCCGCGAAGAAGAAGCCGGTCGACACCTGGTCGCTCGCCGACCTCGGTGTCGACCCCGCGCAGGTCGGCCTCGGTGCCGCGTGGACCGAGGTGCTCTCGGTCGCCAAGCGCCCGCCGCGCCAGCAGGGCCAGGTCGTCACCGACGAGGGCGACGGCGGCGCGAAGCTCGCCGAGTTCCTCGCCGGCCAGAAGTTCCTCTGACCCGCGCCCGCCCGCGCCGCCCACCCACCAGGAGACCGGAAGACCCATGGCTGAAGTCCTCGTCCTCGTCGACCACGCCGGCGGGCGCCTGCGCAAGGCGACCGCCGAGCTGCTCACCGTCGCCCGGCGCCTCGGCGAGCCCAGCGCGGTGCACGTCGGCCCTGGCGCCGAGGCCGCGCAGAAGACCCTCGCGAAGTACGGCGCGCACAAGGTGTACGTCGTCGACACCCCCGACGCCGCCGAGTTCCTCGTCGCCCCGCAGGCCGAGGTTCTCGCCGCGCTGGTCGAGAAGGTCTCTCCCGCAGCGGTGCTCGTGCCGAGCAACGCCGCCGGCAAGGAGGTCGCCGCACGTCTCGCCGTCAAGACCGGCTCCGGCCTCATCACGGATGCCGTCGACGTCACCTCGGGCGAGCGCGGGGTCGAGACCACGCAGTCGGTGTTCGCCGGCTCCTACAGCGTCACCTCGCGGGTGAGCACCGGGACGCCGATCGTCTGCGTCAAGCCGAACTCGGTGCCGATCGAGGCGGCGCCGGCCGAGGGCACGCTCGAGCCTGTCGATGTCACCATCAGCGACGCCGCCAGGGCCGCGCGGATCACCGACTCCCAGCCGAAGAAGGCGACCGGTCGCCCCGAGCTCACCGAGGCCGCGATCGTCGTCTCCGGTGGGCGGGGCACCGGCGGCGACTTCGGTCCGGTCGAGACGTTCGCCGACAGCCTCGGCGCCGCGGTGGGCGCCAGCCGGGCGGCGGTCGACGCCGGCTGGTACCCGCACGGCAACCAGGTCGGTCAGACCGGCAAGCAGGTGTCGCCGCAGCTCTACGTGGCCGCCGGCATCTCCGGCGCCATCCAGCACCGGGCCGGCATGCAGACCTCGAAGACCATCGTCGCCGTCAACAAGGACGAGGAGGCGCCGATCTTCGAACTCGTCGACTTCGGCGTCGTCGGCGACCTGTTCTCGGTGCTGCCGCAGGCCACCGCCGAGGTCACCAAGCGCAAGGGCGCCTGACCTCGGCGAACCCGCCGACCGGCGCCGTGGCATCAGAGGTGTCGGCGCCGGTCGCTGTGCCGGCGACGTTGGTACCGTCGGGTTTCGGCACCTCAGGAGATCCGGTGACG
>JBOFBK010000664.1:0-1590 GCA_051645525.1 Dermatophilaceae bacterium
TCCAGGACATCATCGCGATCCTCGGGATCGACGAGCTGTCCGAGGAGGACAAGATCCTCGTGGGCCGGGCGCGCCGCATCCAGCGGTTCCTCTCGCAGAACACCTACGTCGCGAAGCAGTTCACCGGCATCGAGGGCTCGACCGTTCCGCTCGTCGACACCGTCGAGGCGTTCACGAAGATCTGCGACGGCGACTACGACCACGTCGGTGAGCAGGCGTTCTTCATGTGCGGTGGCCTCGACGACGTCGAGCGCCAGTGGGCCGAGATCCAGAAGAACCTCTGATGCCGCTCAACGTCGAGCTCGTCGCCGCCGACCGGAAGGTCTGGGAGGGTGAGGCGAGCCAGGTGAGCGCCCGGTCGGTCGATGGCGACCTCGGGATCCTGCCGGGTCACCAGCCGCTGCTCTGTGTGCTTGCCGAGGGCGAGGTGCGCGTTGGTGTTGACGGGTCATGGCGCTCGGCCGCGGTCGACGGCGGGTTCCTCTCCGTCGACCACGACCGGGTGACCATCGTCGCCGAGAGCGTGGACGCCAGCGGCATGGGCTCCTGACGCGAGGGGTGGATCGGCTGTCGATGTCCTTGGTCGTCGTCGCCCAGCTGGTCCTCGCGGTCCTGGTGGTGCTCGCCGTCGTCGCGCTCGTCGCGGTCTGGGCCCGTCGGCGGTACATCGGCAACGAGGGCCGGCCGGTCGTGCTCTGCGCCCGGCGCAAGGTTCACACCACTCGATGGCGTCTGGGTCTCGGTCGACTCGGGGCCGACCATTTCGAATGGTTCAGCATCGTGGGGCCGTCGTGGCGGCCCGAGCTGACCTGGCCCCGGGGCCTGGTCGAACTGGGCGCTCCGAGGCCGTTGACCGACCCCATCCCGGGGCTGTCCGACCCGGTGGCCGTCGTCGGCCAGACGACCACCGGTGCCTACTGCGAGTTCGCCTTCACCCCGGCGGCCTACACCGCGGTGCGGTCGTGGCTCGAGTCCAGCCCACCAGGATTCCACAGCAACGTCGCGTGACGTGACGCTGCGGGGCGTGGTCCCGACGAACGGAACGCGGTGTCATGACGGGCGGTGGCCACGGGTCTCCTCGCGGCCCCCGCCGGGTGCCCAGAGCACGTCGCCGCCGGCCCCGAGGTTGGCGTGCCGAGCGAGCACGAACAGCAGGTCGGACAGTCGGTTGAGGTACCGGGCCGTGGTCGGACTCACCCCGCCGTGCCCGCGTTCGGTGCCCGGCTCGGTGCTGTAGGCCTCGATCGCCGACCAGGTCGAACGCTCGGCCCGCCGCACCACGGTGAGCGCGTGGTGGAGGTAGGCCGATCCCGCCGTGCCGCCGGGGAGGATGAAGGAGCGCAGCTTCTCGAGTCCGGCGAGGTAGTGGTCGCAGTCCCGCTCGAGCTCGTCGACCCACCGTTCCTGCACCCTCAGCGGCGGGTGCTCGTACTCCTGCTGGAGCGGCGTACACAGGTCGGCGCCGACGTCGAAGAGGTCGTTCTGGACTCGCCTCAGTACGGCGCGCACGTCATCCGGCAGGTTGCCGCAGGCGAGCGCGACACCGATCGCGGCGTTGGCCTCGTTGGCGTCGGCGTACGCCACGAGCCG
>JBOFBK010000665.1:0-4640 GCA_051645525.1 Dermatophilaceae bacterium
TCTCCTGCATCCGGGTGGTGGCCACCGCCGGGTCGAGCGTGGCGATCTCGGCGAGCAGCGGCGTCGGGTCGTCGTACCGCGTCCACAGGCCTTCGAGGTCGAGCACGGCCAGGCCGCCGAGCCCACCGAACGCGATGGCCGACGCCGGCGACATCACCGAGTCCATCGGCGCCGCGATGACCGGGATGTCGAAATGGTAGGCGTCGATCTGCCAACCGACCGACACCTCCTGCGGGTCACGAGTGCGCCGGGAGGGGACGATGGCGACATCGTCGAAGGAGTACGCCCGGCGGCCGCGCTTGCCGCGCCCGATCTCGATCTCGTTCACCGGGTGAGCCTATCCACGCCGCAACTCTCCACTTTCCCGCCCCATGGCGGAACCTGGGGTGAGACCCGTGGACATTCGGGGTGCCTCGCCCCAGGTGATCGCATGGGGCGGGAAAGTGGTGGCGCTGGCGGGCATGCTGGGGTGATGCGACCCGGGCCGCTCGACGCCATCACCGACGTCGCCGGCGTGCGCGTCGGCCACGTCACGCGGGACGAGCCGGGCTGGCTCACCGGGGTCACCGTGGTCGTGCCACCGCCTGGCACCGTCGGCGGCGTCGACGTGCGCGGCGGCGGGCCCGGGACCCGGGAGACCGACCTGCTGGACCCGGGGAACCTCGTCGATGCCCTCGACGCCGTGGTGCTGGCCGGTGGCAGCGCCTTCGGCCTGGCGACCGCCGACGGGGTCACCGCCGCTGTCTGGGAGGCCGGCGGTGGCTGGCCGGTCGGGCCGGCCGCGCACGAGCGGGTGCCGATCGTCCCGGCCGCCATCCTCTTCGACCTCGGTCGCGGCTCAGGTGGTGCCGGCTGGCGGAACCACCCCGGCGCGGATGACGGTGCGCTCGCCTACCGGACGGCGTCGGGGGGCGAGGTCGGCCAGGGCTCGGTCGGTGCCGGTACGGGCGCACGCGCGGGCGGGCTCCGCGGAGGTGTCGGCACGTCATCCGTCGTCCTGGGCTCTGGAGCCACGGTCGGGGCGCTCGTCGTGATCAACGCGGTGGGTTCGCCGGTCCACCGGGACGGCGTTCTGCATGCCACACGGTGGGGCCTACCTGGCGAGTTCGACGACCTCCCACCGCCCGATGCCGCTGCGGTGCAGGCGTTCTGGGCCGAGCGGGCAGCGGAGGCGGAGAGTGCGCGGGCACACCGAACGCCTCCCGCCAGCGGCCCGCGACCGGGCCGGGCGACCACCCTGGCCGTCGTCGCCACCGACGCGACCCTGACCAAGGCCGGATGCCGCCGGCTCGCCGCGGTGGCCCACGACGGCTTCGCGCGGGCGATCTCGCCGGTGCACACGCCCTATGACGGCGACACGGTGTTCACGCTCTCGACCCGCGCTCACTCGGCGCCCGAGCACCCGCTCGACGTGGTCGCGCTGCACGAGGCGGCCGGACTCGCCGTCACCCGGGCGATCGCGCACACACTGCTCGCGGCGACATCGGTCGACCGCTCCGCCGACGGCGGCCTCCGCGCACTGTCCTGGCGCGACGCCCTCACCGCCCCGGGACGCTCTGGTCAGGACGTGGTGGTGTAGTTGGGGGCCTCGACGATGCCGGTGACGTCGTGCGGGTGCGACTCCCGCAGCCCCGCGGTGGTGATGCGGATGAAGCGGCCCTTCGCCTTGAGCTCGGGCACGGTGCGCGCCCCCACGTAGAACATCGACTGGTGCAGCCCGCCGATGAGCTGGTGGGCCACCGCACCGACCGGGCCGCGGTAGGCGACCTGGCCCTCGATGCCCTCGGGCACGATCTTGTCGTCGCTGGCGACATCGGCCTGGAAGTAGCGGTCCCTGCTGTACGACTTCTTGCCCCGCGAGGCCATCGCACCGAGTGAGCCCATGCCGCGGTAGGCCTTGAACTGCTTGCCGTTGACGAACACCAGCTCGCCCGGCGACTCCTCGCAGCCGGCGAGCAGCGACCCGACCATCACCGTGTCGGCGCCGGCCACGAGCGCCTTGGCGATGTCGCCGGAGTACTGCAGGCCGCCGTCGCCGATGAGCGGCACCCCCGCGGGCCGGCAGGCCAGCGACGCCTGGTGGATGGCGGTCACCTGCGGTACGCCGACTCCCGCCACGACCCGCGTGGTGCAGATCGAACCGGGCCCGACGCCGACCTTGACCGCGTCGGTGCCGGCGTCGACGAGGGCCTGAGCCCCGGCTCGGGTGGCGACGTTGCCGCCGATGACCTGCACGTGCCGGGTGGCCGGGTCGCTCTTCAGCCGGCGGATCATGTCGAGCAGCAGCCGCGCGTGGCCGTTGGCCGTGTCGGCGACCAGCACGTCGACGCCGGCGTCCACCAAGGTGGTGGCCCGTTCCCAGGCGTCGCCGAAGAACCCGATCGCGGCACCGACGAGCAGCCGGCCGTCGGCATCCTTGCTGGCGTGCGGGAACTGCTCGGACTTGACGAAGTCCTTGACCGTGATGAGTCCGCCGAGACGACCCTGCGCGTCGATCAGCGGGAGCCGCTCGCGTTTGTGCTGGCGCAGCAACGCGGTGGCGTCGTCGCGGGAGATGCCGACCGCGCCGGTGACGAGCGGCATCGGCGTCATGACGTCGCGCACCCGGGTGGCGGCCCACTCGGCGACCGGGGTGAACCGCAGGTCGCGGTTGGTGATCATCCCGATGAGGGTCGAGTCGGGCTGCACGACAGGCAACCCGGACACGCGGTACTCGCCGCAGATGCGGTCGAGCTCCTCGAGGGTGGCGTCGGGCCCGATGGTGATCGGGTTGCTGATCATCCCGGTCTGGGTGCGCTTGACCAGATCGACCTGGTACGCCTGGTCCTCGATCGAGAGGTTGCGGTGCAGCACCCCGAGCCCACCCTGCCGCGCCATCGCGATCGCCATCCGCGACTCGGTGACGGTGTCCATCGCGGCCGACACCAGCGGCACTCGCACCGAGATCTCCCGGGTGAGCCGGCTGGTGGTGTCGACCTCGCTCGGCACCACGTCGGTCTCGCCCGGCTGGAGCAGCACGTCGTCGTAGGTGAGCCCCAGTTCGGCGAACGGTGACTCGGGCGCCGGCTCGGCGGATGACGCCGGCACCGACACGCTGGGCGTGTGCGCACCGGGGCGCTCGACCACGGGACCGCCATGGTCATCGGATACCGGCCGGTCGTCACCGGTGGCGGGGAGGGTGTCCGCTGGCGTGGTCTCGTGGGGCGTGGTCTCGTGGAGTCCGAGGCTCATCTCCCGAGTCTACCGGGGCGCGGTCGGCATGCCGTAGGCGCGGAGCGGGCCATGCAACCGGCACCGAGAATGGCTCTGACAGAAACGAAGTCGCAGTTTATGCGGGGCGAGGCGGGGTGGGCACGAGTTGACCAAAGCCTTACCGAACGCTTGCCCCACTCCTACCGAGGGCGACCTAGCGTGAGGTGAGGGGCAACCCAGGACGGACTGGTCGAGATGCGGAGGGACACGAGCGATGGCTGAGATCACCCGGCTTCCCGGACCCATGGCCGACCTCTGGGACTGGCAGTTCGAGGGCGCGTGTCGCCGAGTCGGCCCCGAGGTCTTCTTCCACCCGGAGGGTGAGCGCGGCAGCAAGCGGCACCGCCGGGCCACTGCCGCCAAGGAGATCTGCCTGGCCTGCCCGGTGCTCCAGCAGTGTCGAGAGCATGCGCTCACGGTGCGGGAGCCGTACGGCGTGTGGGGCGGACTCACCGAAGACGAACGCGAGGGCCACTACACCGGGAGGCGGCACATCGCGTCATGAGCGGCCGCCGGGGGCACGGGTTCCGGTGGCGAGAAAGGGTTCGGAGTCGCGGGCCGCGCCGTTCGGGGCGTCTGGCGCGGTCCGCGGCTCCGAACCGGCATCCCCGGTCGCTGCTGTCGCAGCCGGATGACGTGGACCTCAGCACTGACGTTCTCGTGCGCGTGTCTGGGATGACGTTCACCTCACCGGGATGACACTCACCCCACCTGCCCAGGCGCATCCCGACCGATCGGTCGCGCGTACCGTGATCGCCGTGGACTCCCTGGGACGGCTGCCGTGACCTCCTCCACGGTCGACATCGCCATCCGCGACGAGTCGATCCGCCTCGGGCAGCTGCTCAAGCTCGCCGGGCTCGTCGACGACGGCGCCACCGCCCGGGAGCTCGTCGAGCGAGGCGAGGTGACCGTCAACGGCGAGGTTGAGACCCGCCGCGGTCGCCAGCTCCGACCCGGCGACCGGGTGTCCCTCGCCGGAGCCGAGCTCCACGTCACCGCCCGCTGAGCCGATACCGCGGGACCGTCGCGCTGAGTCGAGATCGGCGTGACCGTCGCGCTGAACGGTGAGCGACGCGGTCGCGTGCCGAGGTGGCCGGGCGGGCGATGACTACTCCGGGCGGCGACGGTCTGCACTTCGACACCATCCACGCGAAGGAGACCACAGCAATGGCGAAACTCATCTCGACCCTGTTCATCGCCGCCGACGGCGTCGCCGAGATCGACCCGGCCTGGCACTTCCCGTACGTCAACGAGCACCTGGGCCGCGCCGTCGACGAGGACTACGACACCGCCGACGTCCTGCTGATCGGGCACGGAACCTACGACGACTTCGCCGGTGCATTCCCGGACCGCGAGGCGGCAGGTGGGGACGATGCGCCGTTCGCAAC
>JBOFBK010000666.1:0-1222 GCA_051645525.1 Dermatophilaceae bacterium
CACAACGTGGGACCCGCCGCATCTCGGTGCAACGAGATGCGGAAGAAGCCGAACGCCTTCGCTGCGCTCAGGCCCTCGGCTTCGCCCACGCACAACGTGGGACCCGCCGCATCTCGGTGCGACGAGATGCGGAAGAAGCCGAACGCCTTCGCTGCGCTCAGGCCCTCGGCTTCTCCCGCATCTCGTAGGTGGCGATGAGGTCGCCGATCTGGAGGTCGTTGTGCGACCCGAGATTGATGCCGCACTCGAAGCCCTCACGCACCTCGGTGACGTCGTCCTTGAACCGCCGCAGCCCGGCGATCTCGATGTTCTCGGTGACGACGACACCCTCGCGAGTGATACGCGCTCGGCTGCCCCGCTTGATCTCGCCACTGCGGACAATGGACCCGGCGATGTTGCCGAACTTGCTCGAACGGAAGATCTCGCGGATCTCGGCGGTGCCGAGTTCGATCTCCTCGAACTCGGGCTTGAGCATGCCCTTGAGGGCCGACTCGATCTCCTCGATCGCCTGATAGATGACCGAGTAGTACCGGATTTCGACGCCCTCGCGCTCGGCGACCTCGGCGTTCTGGCCCTCGGCCCGCACGTTGAAGCCGATGATGACCGCGTTGGACGCCATCGCGAGGTTGATGTTGTTCAGCGTGATCGCGCCGACGCCGCGGTCGATGATCCGCAGGTCGACCTCGTCGCCGACGTCGATCTGCAGCAGGGCGTCCTCGAGCGCCTCGACCGAGCCGGACACGTCGCCCTTGAGGATGAGGTTGAGCGTGTCGACCTTGCCCGCCGCGAGCGCCTCGTTGAGGTTCTCCAGCGAGATGCGCTTGCGCGCCTTGGCGAGGCTGGCCTGACGGTCGGCGGCCTCGCGCTTCTCGGCGATCTGCCGGGCGGTGCGGTCGTCGGGGGCGACGACGAAGGTGTCGCCGGCCCGCGGGACCGAGGAGAGCCCGAGCACCTGGACCGGACGCGACGGAAGCGCCTCGGACACCTGGTTGCCGTGCTCGTCGAGCATCGCCCGGACCCGGCCGTGGGCCGACCCCGCGACGATGGCGTCGCCGACGCCGAGGGTGCCCGATTGGATGAGCACGGTCGCCGTGGCGCCGCGGCCCTTGTCGAGGTTGGCCTCGATCGCGACACCACGGGCGTCGCGGTCGGGGTTGGCGCGCAGGTCGAGCGCCGCGTCGGCGGTGAGCAGCACCGCCTCGAGGAGGCTGTCGATGTTCTG
>JBOFBK010000667.1:0-32384 GCA_051645525.1 Dermatophilaceae bacterium
GGTGTCGGTGCGCACGATGGTGGGGTTGACGTTCTTCAGCACGACGTCGCGGGTGAGCTGCACCTTGGCGATCTCGTCGTCGCTCGGGACGTCGAACATCACCGGGAGGAGCACCTCCTCCATGATCGCGCGCAGCCCGCGGGCGCCGGTGCCCCGCGCGAGCGCCTGCTCGGCGACCGCCTCGACCGCGTCCTCGCTGAACTCCAGTGCGACACCGTCGATCTCGAACATCTTCTGGTACTGCTTGACGAGCGCGTTGCGCGGCTCGGTGAGGATACGCACGAGCGCGGCGTTGTCGAGCGGTGCGACCGTGGTGATGACGGGCAGCCGGCCGATGAACTCGGGGATGAGCCCGAACTTCATCAGGTCCTCGGGCATCACCTCGTGGATCGACTCGGCGAGGTCCTTCGGGTTGTGCAGCTCGGAGCCGAAGCCCAGACCCTTCTTGCCGTTGCGGGCCTCGATGAGCTTCTCGAGCCCGGCGAACGCGCCGCCGACGATGAACAGCACATTGGTGGTGTCGATCTGGATGAACTCCTGGTGCGGGTGCTTTCGCCCGCCCTGAGGTGGCACCGACGCGGTCGTGCCCTCGAGGATCTTCAGCAGCGCCTGCTGCACGCCCTCACCGGAGACGTCACGGGTGATCGACGGGTTCTCCGACTTGCGGGCGATCTTGTCGACCTCGTCGATGTAGATGATGCCGGTCTCGGCCTTCTTGACGTCGTAGTCGGCGGCCTGGATGAGCTTGAGCAGGATGTTCTCGACGTCCTCGCCGACGTACCCGGCCTCGGTGAGCGCGGTGGCGTCGGCGATGGCGAACGGCACGTTGAGCATCCGCGCGAGAGTCTGCGCGAGATAGGTCTTGCCGCATCCGGTGGGGCCGATGAGCAGGATGTTCGACTTGGAGATGTCGACGTGGTCGGCATCCTTCTTGCCCCCCTCCCCCGCCTGGATCCGCTTGTAGTGGTTGTAGACCGCGACGGCGAGAGCCTTCTTCGCGACGTCCTGGCCCACGACGTACTGCTCGAGGAACTCGAAGATCTCGCGCGGCTTGGGCAGCTCGTCGAGCCCGAGCTCACTGGACTCGGCGAGCTCCTCCTCGATGATCTCGTTGCACAGGTCGATGCACTCGTCGCAGATGTAGACGCCCGGGCCGGCGATGAGCTTCTTCACCTGCTTCTGCGACTTGCCGCAGAAAGAGCACTTCAGCAAGTCACTGGTCTCGCCCACGCGTGCCACGGATGCACCCTTCTCCCTGCGGACATCTGCTGTGACGTTCACCTGCAATGACGGACAACGACGCCGACGCTACCCGTCGACGGCGGCCACCGCACCCATTCAAGCCCTCGTGCCGGGCGCGCGTCGCGCCCGTTCGCTGTCGGCGCAACGCCTGGCCCGCCGGGTCCCGCGCGGCGAGATCGGCTGACGAGCAGGAAAGAACACGAACAGCACCGCAGGTGCTCGACGTACCGACGGGTCCGTGCTGCGACCCTGACGCCCCGGCGTCCCGGCGGCGGATGCCGCCCGCCTCGGTCGGCGGGTGGTGTCCGCCACAGTGGTCAGAACCGGCGTGGCTCCGGGCTACCCGGGATGCGCACCGCGCCCGGGCCGGGGAGCGGCGCGCGTTCGCGATCGTCGGCCGCGGACCGGCGCTTCGCCGTTCCGGTCGCCGCCGCCGGCGGGTCGGGAAACGGGACGCCGGCCAAGGTCTCTGGGAGCGCCGGCCAGAGCTCGAAGCTCCCGCTGACGTCGTAGAGCACGTCGGTGCTGCCGGAGCTGTTGTAGACCCGGTACCCGTTCGTGTCGCTCACCCCTGTCACGACCGCGTTGGGCCGGGTCAGCCCGCGCACGAGGTTGAGGTTACTCACCGGTGGCCGCGGCCCGTCGTCCCACACCGTGACGAACGTGGTGGCGGTGGGCGCGACACCGGTGAGGTTGCCGGCGAGCGCCCACGTGTCGCGACCGGCGACGGAGAGCGGCGCCTGAACGCGGGTCGCGACGCCCGTGCCGACCGAGGCGGCTCCGAGATCGCGTCGGGTGTCGAGCACCCGGGTCGGTGGCAGTGGTCTGAACCGCAGCCCCGGGTCGGTGCCCTGGTACTCGGCATAGAACCCGACGACGTCGACGATGACGTGAGTACCGGCCGTCGCAGAGTTGGCGACCCAGAACGTCGGGGAGGAGCCGATGCCGGGCAGAGACGTCATCGGCGCCCGGACGGTGACGAGATTGGCGACGGTCGAGCCCTTGCCATAGTTCAAGCTCGACGTCGTCGGAGAGGTACGCGGCTCGTTCGGCACCGCCGAGAGGTAGCCCGAACCGGTCGACGATGTCGCGGTGATGTTGACGACAAGGCTGCGGATGCGGGCGTCGTAGCCGTCGTAGCTGAGTGGCACCGGGAAGTACTCATCCGCCTCGAGCCGCACACCCCAGTCGGAGCGGGAGTCGAGGACGCGCTCCGGGGTCGTCGGGAAGAAGTCGGCTCCGGTGGCGGCCATGGTGCGATCCTCGGCGTACCAGCCCACCGGGTCAGCAAGGAGATGTGTCGACCCAGCCTGGTTGTAGAACGCCACCGTGCCGGCCGCGCTCACCGGGACGGTGACCAGATTCGCGCCGGTGTAGCCGCGGGTCAGGTTCAGGCTCGAGACGTTCGGTCGGGCCGAGCCGCCGGGGTAGACCGAGACGAACGAGGTCGCGGTCGCACCGGTGGCGGTGACGTTGAGGACGACCGACCCGACGCCGGTCGTCGGGAGGCCCGCGGTGCCGGCGACCTTGAGGGTGACCGTGCCGCCGGCGCCCACGACACCCTTGCGCACTCCCTTGCCGGTGCGGGTGTCCATGAGCCGCCCCTCGCGAGCGACGTACTGGCCTCGCGTGGAGGCATTGGCTTCGGAGTACATGAGATAGGTGCCGCTCGTTGCCCCATCGGCCGTCCGAAGGCGAAGGGTTTCGGTGACCGTGGGCGACCACGGCGTCCGCGGAGCGGGCGCCACGGAGACTCGACAGGTGCGCAAGTTCTCCAGGACGGCACCGGTGCAGCTGTCCTCCCCGTATCTCACAACGAAGTTGTCGGCCGGCGAGCTGGACGTGATCTCGAGGGACTCGATCGATGGGATCTGCGTGCCGCGTCCGGTGACCACGACGTCCCGTGGCGGATTGGCCTCGCCCACCCATACCTGGCCCCAGCTCGCGCCGGAGGCGATGTCCAACCCGCCGTACGGCACTGACGAGTTGAAGCGGACCTGTCCGCTCCACAGATCGCCGCAGTTGCCCGTCCAGTCGAGGGCAATGGTCAAGGGCGTGCTGTCCGCGTCGAACGTCAGCTCGTGAACTGTCACGACGCCGGACGGCGAGCACCCCCGTGGACCGTCCACGCTCAAACTGAGCGGACTCGCCGAGGACAACTCGTGTTCGCCGGACGTCGGTAGCACCCCGCCGGCCTCGGTGGTGACGAACTGGACCGAACCTGGGGAGTCCGACCCCGGGACGCTTGCCCTGAGGACGACGGCGCGTCTCGACCCGCTGATCGTGAACGTCGCGTCCGCGTCGTCATCGACCCAAGCCGTGCCGGGCCCGGCCACGAGGATCGCGTTCGCCGTCGTCTGCGCCGCCTCGGCAGGCAACGCCGCGGCGACGGATACCACCACCGCGCTCGCGGCAATCAGGGCGCCCCATCGCGCGCCTGCTCGTCGTCCCTGCATCGTCGTTCTCCCGGATCGCATCTGGCGGCGCCGTGGGATCTCCACGGCGCCGCACGTCGAGGCGAAGCGTACGGCGCCCTCAAGACCGGCGGAGAGGAGCTGAGAAAGTTCGCGAACGCTGTCTTGCCGGTACCCGCGAATGCCCGGATGCCGCCGGCGCTGGTGCGCAGGCGGCATCCGGGGAGGTGCGGCTCGTCATCCGGCCGGGGATGACGAGCCCGGCACCCGGGTCAGACCAGGCTGGCCTTGCGGGAGGCGAGCACCTCGTCGATGAGGCCGTACTCCTTGGCGGCCTCGGCGGAGAGGATCTTGTCGCGCTCGATGTCCTTGCGCACGTCCTCAACGGGGCGGCCGGAGTGCCGGGAGATCGTCTCCTCGAGCCACCCGCGCATCCGGATGATCTCGTTGGCGGTGATCTCGAGGTCGGAGGCCATGCCCCCGGTGCCCTCGATCGCCGGCTGGTGGATGAGCACCCGGCTGTTCGGCAGCGCGAACCGCTTGCCGGTGGCGCCGGCGCCGAGGAGCACGGCCGCGGCGGACGCGGCCTGCCCGATGACGAACGTCTGCACGTCGGGACGGATGTACTGCATGGTGTCGTAGATCGCGGTCATCGCCGTGAACGAGCCGCCGGGGCTGTTGATGTACATGAGGATGTCGCGGTCGGGGTCCTGGGACTCGAGCACGATCAGCTGGGCGATGACGTCGTCAGCGGAGGCGTCGTCGACCTGCACGCCGAGGAAGATGATGCGGTCCTCGAAGAGCTTGGTGTACGGGTCGAGCCGCTTCATGCCGTACGAGGTGCGCTCCTCGAACTGCGGCAGGATGTAGCGGCTGCTGGGGCCGGGCACGTTCAGCCGGCCGGTCAGGTTGGCGTCCATGTCTCTCTCTCGCGTCTCTCGGGCCGGTGTCAGTCGGCGGTGACCGGGTTGTCGCGGCCCGGGCCGGCCATGTCGGCGCGGGTGATGACGTGGTCGACGAAGCCGTACTCCTGGGCCTCCTCGGCGGTGAACCAGCGGTCGCGGTCGGAGTCCTTCTCGATCTGCTCGACATCCTGGCCGGTGTGCTGCGAGATGAGCCCGGCCATCTGCTTCTTGATGTGCAACAGCTGCTCGGCCTGGATCTTGATGTCGGATGCCGTGCCGCCGATGCCGCCGCTGGGCTGGTGCATCATCACCCGCGCGTGCGGGGTGGCGTACCGCTTCCCGGGCGTACCGGCCGAGAGCAGGAACTGGCCCATCGACGCGGCCATACCCATGGCCACCGTGGCGACGTCGTTGGGTACCCACTGCATGGTGTCGAAGATCGCCATGCCCGCGGTGACCGAACCGCCCGGGCTGTTGATGTAGAGCCAGATGTCCTTGGCAGGGTCCTCGGCGGCGAGCAACAGCATCTGGGCGCAGATCGCGTTCGCGTTGTCGTCGCGCACGTCGGACCCGAGGAAGATGATGCGCTCCTTGAGGAGCCGGTTGTAGATGTGGTCGTCGAGGCCGGTCTGGCCGTTCGGCCCGGCGGCGACGATCTCGCTGCTGCTCACGCTGGGGTCGCTCCTGACGTGGTGGGTTCTCTGCTGGTCCGTGCGTCTGTGAGTTCGTACGTCTGTGACTCCGTACGTCTGTTCACCTGAACAGTGACCCTAACGTCCTCCCCGCGCACGGCTACTCCCGACCGGAACCGTGTTCGCCGTGAGCACAACGACGTCGAGACCGTCGCGCGCCGATCGAGTGCCCGGTCACGGCGACGGGGCGTGTCGTCGACCGGCGTACCGCATTCCGATGCTGCGTCCGGCGGCGGGTTACCGAGCTCTCGGCTGGTCGCCTGCATGAGGTGTGCCACGTGCTTCACGCGGCCACCGGCTGCTGACCACCGGCCGTCGAACCCGCGCGCTGCCCGAACCACCAGCTGCCGACGCCACGATCCGTCGACACGGTGCTGTGGCGTCAGGGGCATCTCGTCGAATCAGGAGGCTGTTGCGTCGTCAGGGGTGCACGACGCCCGGACTACGCGGGATGCCGCTGATCCCGCGATAGAGAGGGAGGCCGTGGTCGTGGCGACGGTTCGCGCACGGCGGGCACGACGACCAGCGCGAGCAGGGCGAGGGTGCCGACCACGGCGAGCGAGCGCAGCACCCCCACCGCGTCGCCGAGCAGACCGAGCAGCGGTGCGCCGGCGAGGAACGCGCTGTAGCCGATAGTGGCGACCACCGACATCCGGGCCGCCGCGCGTGCGGGGTCGTCGGCCGAGGCGCTCATCCCCACCGGGAAGCCGAGTGCGGACCCGAGGCCCCACACCGCCGCCCCGACGAACGCCGCGACCGGCCCACCGAGGATGACGAGCGCCGCACCGGCCGCCGCCAGGGCGAAGCTCACCCGCAGCACGGGCACCCGGCCGTGGGCGTCGATGAGCCGCGTGCCGAGCAGCCGCCCGAGCGTCATCAGGGTGAGGAACGTCGCGAAGCCGAGCACGCCTGCCCACGTGGGCAGCTCGTAGCCCTCGACGAGCGCGACGGCGAGCCAGTCGTTGGCGGTTCCCTCGGTGAAGGCCGCGGCGAAGACCACGACGCCGATGAGCAGGGTGCGGGGCTCGAGCCACGCCGAGCCGACACGCGGAGGCGGCGCGGCGGCATCCGCGTCGTCGGCGACCGGCGACTCACCCGGACCGGTGGGCTGCTCGGTGTCATCGGGCAGGAAGCGGCGCACCGCCCAGCACAGCAGGCCCGCACCGAGGACGACGATGCCGAGGAGGTGGATAAGCAGGGGCACCTCGGCCCAGGACATCACCGAACCGAGGAGCGCCCCGGCGACCGTGCCACCGCTGTACGCCGCGTGGAAGTGCGGCATCACCGCCCGGGCGAGGCCGCGCTCGACCTCGGCGCCCTCGAGGTTCATCGCGACATCCCAGACCCCGTTGCCCAACCCGACGACGAACAGGGCACCTGCAGCCGCCCAGCGCGAGCCACCGCTGTCGACGACCGCCCCGAAGAGCAGCACCCCACCGAGGGTCAGCGCTGCGGCGGCGGCGACGGTGTGGGCGGTGCCGAAGCGCTGGGTGACCCGACCCGCGAGCGGCAGCCCGACGACCGCGCCGATGCTCACGCCGACCAGGGTGGTGCCCAGCTCGCCGGCCGAGAGGTCGAGAGCCACCTTGGCGTCGGCGATCCGCGAGGCCCACGAGGCGAAGGCGGCACCGGACAGGGCGAAGACCACGAGCACCGCCGCTCGTGCGCCGGCGACGCGCTCGGCAGTGGCCGCCCCGGGCTGGCTCGCAGTCATGCGTCTGGCCTCCCGTCGGATGGCAGCTGATGGTGTGACGGATGCCGGACCGCAGCTCGGGATCATCGGCACTCGATATCGATCTGATGCGCCCGATCGACCCAAAGCGCCCGCCTGAGCCTCAGGCGCGTTGGGTCGAATCGATTCGACCGAATCGATTCGATTCGATAGTCTGCCGTCCATGAGTGGGCCGCGTCAAACGCACCTCGAGACCGGGGCGCCCGAGACCAGGGTCGCCCCGATCGCGCTCGGCAGCGACGCGACCGCGTGCGGGGAGGGGCACGTCGTGCGTCAAGCCGAAGCCGCCACCGCGGCCGCGGCCGCGACCGCGGCCGAGCAGCCCAAGGGCGCGTCCGGCACCGTCGAGGTCGCCGTGCTCCTGCGCTCCCCCGGCGCGGCCCCGGTCCCGAGCACCGCGTTCCCGACCGACGGTGACCGGGCCGTGCGTGTGCCCGGCCCCGAAGCGCTCAGGCCGTGACCGGCAACCCGGGACGGATGACGCGGCGCCCCACGCTGCGCGAGGTCGCCGACCGCGCGAAGGTCTCGACGTCGACGGCATCCCTGGTGTTCAGCGGCAAGGGGCCGGTCGCCGCGTCCACCGCGGATCGAGTGCGTGCCGCCGCTGCCGAGATCGGGTTCCACGGGCCTGACCCGCTCGCCTCCTCGCTGCGCCAGGGCCGGGTGGCCACCGTGGCGGTGGTCGTCGACGGCCCGCTGCGCAACGCCTTCCGCGACCCGTTCGCACTGGCGGTGCTCGACGGTCTGGCCGAGGAGCTCGACGCCGCCGGGCGCACCATGCTGCTGGTGGCACAGCCTCCGGGCGACCCGGAACGGGCGGTCGCCCAGCTGGCCATGCAGGCCGTCGACGCTGCGGTCTTCCCGCTGTGCGGTGCGCGCGACAACCCGCTCGTCACCCACCTCGGCGCCCGCGGCATCCCGATGGTGGGCAGCGGCGCGCCGCTGGACCCGCTGGTGGTGCACGTGCTCACCGACGAAGCGGCCGCGCAGGCCCTCACGGCACGGCACATCGCCGACCTCGGCCACGAGCGCCTGGGCCACCTCGCGATGTCCCTGTCCCCCGGTGCCGCGGCCGGCCCGGTCTCCGCGGCCGACCTGGCCGCAGCGGCCTACCCCGATGCGGCCGGGCGGGCGGAGGGCTTCCGTCGTGTCGCCGGAACCGGCGCACCGATCGTGCAGGCCGACGACCTCACGGTGCGGGCCGGCGAGGTGGCCGCGGGCATGCTCCTCGATCTCCCCGCCGACCGACGACCCACGGCGATCGTCGCCCAGGCCGACCTGCTCGCCGCGGGCGCGGTGCGTGCCGTCGAGGCGCGCGGCCTGCGGGTGCCGGATGACGTGTCCGTCACCGGGTTCGACGGCGTCGACCTGCCCTGGCTCGACCACACCTTGACCACCGTGCTCCAACCAGGAGCGGAGAAGGGGCGACAGCTCGGGCGGCTGCTGCGCCTCGTCCTCGAGGGCGGCGCACCGAGCGACGAGCCGTTCCCGGTGCGGCTCCACATCGGGACGACGACAGCGCCACCACCGCGCCGGCCACCGGGCGCGGCGGCGACCGCCACCCGGTGAGAGCGGCGGTGCCACGACCCGGTCGAACCGGCTGCGGCTCAGCCGCGGCGCACGGTCGACGTGCGCTCGTCGAGCAACCGCTCCGCCGATGCCGACACGGCGCCCGGGTCGTTCGTGCGGGCGGCCTTCGACGCGGCGCGCGCGGCCGGGAACAACGGCGGGTAGTTCTCGAAGGTGCCCGCGACGTCGAAGAGCACGTTCATGCTGCCGCTCGCGTTGAAGATGTCGAACCCGCCCGGGCCACTCAGCGGCGCGAACACCGATGCCGCGCGCACCTTCCCCGTAGAGACGTTGATGTTGCTGACCGTGGGGCGCGTCGACTCGCCGTCCCAGATGGTGAGGTACGTGCCCGACGTGGGCGTGACACCGGTGACGTTACCGACGACCATCACCGAGTCGGCACCGACGATCGACGAGGCGTCGAGCGTGCGGGTGGCGCCCCCGGTGAAGGCGCCCGAGAGGCCGGTGCCGCTGCGGGTGTCGAGGATGCGGCGAGGAGCCGGCGACGGGAGCGGCTTGAACCGCAGGCCCGACGCCTCGTCCTGGGTGTAGACGCCGACCAGGTCGGCGATGAGGTGCACGCTGCCGCTACCGAAGTTCTCGAGCCGGAGTCGGACTCTGCCCTCGGGAGTGAGCGAGGTCGGGACCACTGCCATGTTCGGCGCCACCACGCCCGTCTCGTAGTTGACCGTCGAGGTGTTCGGCCGGGTGCCCGACCCGCTCCACGCGGTGACGTAGCCGGGCCCGGTCGCCGACACCGCGGTGATGTTCATCGCGTACGCCCGGACCAGCGGGTTGAAGGCGCTGCCGAAGTCGTCCTCGAAGTCGATGTAGTCCCCGTTGTAGAAGACACCCGAGCCGGGCTGGCTGGTGTTACGGCTGTCGAAGATCCGAGTCGGGGTCAGCGCCTGGAGCTGGGTGCCCATGCCTTTGCTCGCCCGCACCGAGTCGTCCTTGGCGTACCAGCCGAGCACGTCGACCAGTGCGTGGGCCGAGCCGCCGGAGTTGTACAACGACACCGCGCCGGTGCTGCCCACCGGCACCGTGACGAGGTTCGCCCCGGTCCACGCCCGGGGGAAGTTGATCGACGACACCGTGGGACGGCTGGCTCCCGACGGCCACAGCGTGAAGTAGCCGGTGGCTGTGGTGCTGACCGCCGTGACATTCAGCACCACCGCGCTCACCCCGCTCGTGGGGATGCCCGACCGGCCCCCGATCTGCACCGTGGTGCTCGCGCCGCTGCTCAGCGGCCGGCGGGTCCCGGAGGTACGAGTGTCGAGGAACCTGGTCGGCGAGCCGAGCCGGTAGTAGGTGCCCGTGGCGTCGACAGCACCACCGCCGGTGAGAGTGACCGTGGCGTGCGTGGCGCCGACCGCCGTGGGGATGACGAGGTTCGCCGCACGTGCGCCTGACCCCGACGGGACGAACCCGACGGTGACCGCGCAGGTGGCCGCTGCCGCGACGCCCTCGCAGGTGTCCTCGGCGACGTAGAAGTCGTCGAAGGTACCCGGCGCCGCCGACGACGCGGTGATAGCCGGCGATCCGTACCCGGCGCCCACGGTGACGTCGACGGTGATGGTCTCGAACCGCTCGCTGAAGATGGTCTGCGACCCGAAGTCGAACGACGCGGGTGTGGCTGCGGCGGACGGCAGGGCGCTGACCAGTCCGGACGCCGCCAGGCCCGCGGTAGCGGCAGCAGAAATGAGGACCCGTCCGAACATCTGGGACTCCCGGGGTAGGGCGTCACCATTGACGCCGAGCGGGGTCACCCTAATCGCGGGGCGATCACCCCCGCTGCGGATCGAGAAAGCTCAGGCCGTACGGGTGTCGGTGGCCGACGCCACGTCGTCGGAGGCGGCGTCATCCGCGTCGTCGGAGGCGGCGTCATCCGCGTCGGCCGGGGCGGCGTCACCTGCGTCGGCCGAGGCGGCGTCATTCGCGTCGTCGGCAGTCGCGTCGGTGATCGCCCCGCCGTCTGCCGAGGACGCCGCGTCGTCGGTCGGTGGCCGCAGCGCAGCCAGGTCGACCGCCTCGCCCGCAGAGTCGGTGACCACGGCGGTGTCGAGCAGCACGGCCAGGGCCTTGCGGCGGCGCACCTCCTGCGCCATGGCCGGGATCTGACCCTGCTTGTCGACGGCCTGGGCGAACTGGTTGGGGTCCATGCCGTACTGCTGCGCGCTCATCACGAGGTACTCGATGAGCTCGGGCTGCTCGACGGTGACCTCGCGCTGCTCGGCGAAGGCGTCGAGGAGGAACTGCGCCCGCAGCGCCTTGCGGGTCGACTCCTCGACCTCGGCGCGGTGCTCGTCGTCATCGAGCCGGCCCTCGCCTTCCAGGTGGGACGTCACCTCGGCCTCGACGACGCCGTCGGGAACCGGCACCTCGACGGTGTCGAGCAGCTTCTCGAGCAGCCGGTCGCGCGCCTGGATGCCCTGCTCGTAGCGTTTCGCCTGCGCGGCCTGGCCGACCACGTCAGTGCGCAGCTCGTCGAGGGTGTCGAACTCCGAGGCGAGCTGGGCGAACTCGTCATCGAGCTCGGGCAGCTCGCGCACCTTGACCGACTGCACGGTGACCGTGCAGTCGGCCGTCTCACCCTCGCGGTCGCCACCGGCCAACGGGGCGCTGAACTCCTTGCTTTCCCCCGCGGCCATACCGAGCAGCGCGTCGTCCATACCCTCGAGCATCGTGGCCGAGCCGACCTCGTAGGAGACCCCGCTCACGGTGTCGACCTCCTCGCCGCCGACGGTGGCGGTGAGGTCGATCGACACGAAGTCGCCGGTCTCGACGACGCGGTCGACTCCGACCAGGCTGCCGAACCGTTCCTGCAGGGCGGTGAGCCGCTCCTCGACGTCGGCGTCGGAGGCGACCGCCACGTCGACCTCGACCTCGATACCGTCGAGGTCCGGCAGCGTGATCTCCGGCCGGACATCGGTCTCCACGGTGAACTCGAGGTCCTGACCCTCGTCGAGCGGCACCGCGGTAACGTCGACCTCGGGCCGGCCGATAGCCCGCACCTTCTCGTTCTCGGCCGCGTCGGCGAAGAACTTCGGCAGCGCCTCGTTGACCGCCTCCTGCACCACCGCGCCCCGACCGACCCGTTGGTCGATAATGCGGCTCGGCACCTTGCCGCGCCGGAAACCCGGCACCTGGATCTGGGCGCCGATCGCCTTGTACGCGTCGTCGAGCATCGGCTTCAGCTCGACGAAAGGGACCTCGACGACGAGCTTGACCCGGGTCGGGCTGAGGGTCTCGACGGCACTCTTCACTTCGGGAACTTTCGCGGCAGGGGGCGGGGGAAGCGCACCGAGACACGCGAACGGCATCCGGAGCGGTGGCAGAGCGCCATGCTAGCCGCCACGGGTGGTGCCGCCGAATCGGTGTGACATCGGTGAACGGCGTCGGCCGCATCGAGGTGCGGCAGTCCGGTCCGGCAGACTGACGTGGTGCTGTCGCTGCGGATCTCGGTGCCGGGCCGGCTGACCGACGACGTCGTCGCCCTGCTCGAGCACGCCGACTACGTCACCGGACTCACCGTGCTGCGAGGGGCGTCGGTCATCCCACCCGGCGACGTGGTCAGCGTGGATGTCGCGCGGGAGGGCGCGAACCCGGTGATCGACGCGCTGCGCGAGCTGGGCGTGCACGACCAGGGCACGATCCGCGTCGAAAACGTCGGTACCTGGCTGTCGCACACCGCATTCCAGGCCGAGGCGCGAGCGCCCGGGGCAAGCGCCGACGCCGTGGTGTGGACCGAGGTCGGCAACCGGGCCTACGAGGACTCCGAGCTGAACTGGACCTACCTGACCTTCATGGTGCTGGCCACGGTGATCGCCGCCATCGCCATCGTGCTCGACTCGGCGATCCTCGTCATCGGGGCCATGGTGCTCGGCCCCGAGTTCGGCCCGGTGGCGGCGATCGGTGTCGCCCTGGTGCGCCGCAAGCTGCATCTGCTGGCCCTGGCGACGCGCACGCTGCTACTCGGGTTCGTCGCCGGCATCCTCGTCACCTTCGTCGCCGGGCTGGTGGGACGCGCGCTCGGGTGGATCACCTACGAGGACATCGTCGGGCCGCGCCCCGCCACCGAGTTCATCTACAAGCCGGACAAGTGGAGCTTCATCGTCGCCGTGATCGCCGCAGCAGCCGGCGTGTTGTCGCTGACGTCGGCGCGCACCGGTGGGCTGTCCGGGGTGTTCATCTCGGTGACCACGGTGCCGGCGGCCGCCAACGTCTCGCTCGGACTGGCCTTCCAGGCGTGGTTCGAGGTGACCGGCAGCCTGGCCCAGCTCGCGCTCAACCTCACCGGGATGGCGGTCGCCGGATCGCTCACGCTGTGGGTGCAGCAGGTGCTGTGGTCGCGGGTGCGCGTACGCCGGCCGACCATGGTCGGCCATCCGCCCGACTGACGTGGAGCGAAGGGGACTTGCGGCTCACCGTCGAGGAGCTGCGGCCAACGCGGCTCGGATCGTTGAACTTCTCGCGCCGTGACTACGGGCAGCCGCCGACAGGCTGCACGTGGATGCTCAGTCGCGGAGGGGCGAACCGACCACGTGGATTCCCAACCCGCCGAACTCTCCCGAGAGAAGCAGCCGAGCCGCCGCGACGGAGTCCTGCACCTCGGGGTGCTGCAGCGCGGCTCGGGGTGCTGCAGCGCGGCTCGGTGGGCTTCCGCGCTGGTCCACAGCTCGACGACAACCACGGTGTCGGGCTGCTCGTCGTTCACCCCGACCTCATAGGCGAGGCAACCGGCATCCTGCAAGAGGTGGCTACGCCGGCTTAGATGGGCCACGAGCTCGTGCCGCCTACCGGGTGCGTCCCCAGGCTGGCGGCGTTGGCGAAGCTCACCGGCGCGATACCCACGACGAGAGCTCGGCTTGGGCAGCATCGCAGTCGCGATCTGATACACCGGACTGAGCACTGCACGATGCGCGCCAGGCTGGTCAACCAGTACGCGACCAAGGCCGCTCCCGTGGCTGCGGCGGATGGCTGAACGCACGTTCGTGCGTGGAGCGGGTGACGAGAATCGAACTCGCGTAGCCAGTTTGGAAGACTGGGGCTCTACCATTGAGCTACACCCGCATACCTCGTCGGCATGCACCGCGAAGCAGCGCTAGCCTAGTGGCCGCGCTCGCACTCCTCCGAATCCAGGCTCTGTCCTCGGTGGTGCCGCGTGCCGCGGGGTATGGCGCAGCTTGGTAGCGCGTCCGCTTTGGGAGCGGAAGGCCGCCGGTTCAAATCCGGCTACCCCGACCAGCACGAACGACTCTGCGCGCCAGCGTGCGCGATGGCGCCTTGCCTGCTCCTGCACAGCACGGTGGCCTCGTGCGGCGTCATCCGAGGTCCTGGGCGGTCTGCCCGTCATCCGAGGTCGTGGTCGGCGTTGTCGGACAGGATGCGGTGGGCCTGGTCGCCGAGGAGCCGCTCCTGCACGGCGGCGGCCAGGAAGCGATAGGCCCACTCCTGCGCCAGCGGGCGGGTCTCGGCGAAGATCACCGGGACCGATGACCAGCGCACCTGACACTCGCCGAGCAGATCGGCCACCAGTGCCGGCCGGACGTGCTCGAGCTTGAAGACGGCCGCGTACCGGTCCTCGACGACGACCGCGGCGCGAGGCCCGTCGGCCAGCGCCCCGAGCCGGTACGCCATCCGGCCGCTGGTGAGGGACCCGGCCAGGTCGGCCAATGTCTTGCGTTCGACGACGGCGACCACCTCGTCGTCGACGAACGCCGCGTAGTCGCCGACGGGAAGAGACCGCCGGGTGGTCGTGGCCTGCTGGTGGGTGAACTTCCACGGGTAGCGCTCGCGGGTGTCGACGACAATCTCGAGATTCTCCATGCCACCGGCCCGCGCTGTGGGCAGCGCCACATTCGGACGGGCCGACTTCGTGACCCGCGGACCCTGCCAGAAGATCATCTCCCGCCCGCGAGCCCGGGTGATGACGAACTGGCTGCGGGACTCACGGGCGCGGGCCGCGACGACGTCGATCGCCGCTCCTCGCCGGGACACCGACACCAGCGGCACCTCGTCGACGATCTCGGCATCCTCGGGCCATGGTGCGTCGTGCCGATGGCAGTACACCTTGGACGTGCGCGGCCAGGTCTCTCGCGTCCGCAGGACGATGCCCGCCCCGAGCGGGATGCGCACGAGATACGGCAGGCTCGAATCCGTGTCCGGGTTGCGGACGATGAGCAGCGCCTCGGGCACCCGGCCACGCTACGCGCTCGGGCGGACGACGCTCGAGCGGAGTGGCTCGCTGTCGCGACGTTGTGCGCAGGACTGGGATCAGCGCAGCGTGCACCGGAACTCGGCGACGGCGCGGCCCGCCCGCCGGCCCTTGGCCTCGAAGCCGTCATCCGGACGCCAGCCCGGCCGTTCGCCTTCGACGACGTCCCACCGGCCGTGGCGTGCGAGCTGCCGGCGCACGTGCTCGGCGTGCCCGGCGTGGTCGGTGGCGACGAGCAGGTGTCCGCCCGGCCGGAGCCGCGAGGCCAGCAGGTCCAGGGTGTGGTGCTGCACGAACCGTCGCTTGGTGTGCCGCCGCTTCGGCCACGGGTCGGGAAAGAACAGGTGCACCGCGTCGAGCGAGTGCGGAGCGAGCCGCTCTCGCAGCAACGGCAGGGCGTCACCACAGTGCACCCACAGGTTGGGCACCTGCTCGCGCTCCGCCGCTGCCAGCATCCGGGCCACGCCGGGAACGTGCACCTCGGCCGCGATCACCTCGGATGCAGGGTGCGCCGCCGCGTAGGCGATGGCTGCGGCGCCGTGGCCCGACCCGATCTCCAGCACCACGTGAGCAGACCTCCCGAACACCACCGACGGGACGACCGGCCCGTCGGGCAGCGTCCGCGCCGGGAGGAGGGTCGTCATCCGCTCGTCGGTAAGTGGGCTGTTGCGCCACCGTGGGGTGAAGGTTCGCACGCCCTCGCGCCGCACGTGGTCCAGGGCTGGCGACGGGGGCACAGCTCACGATCCTGCCACGACGCCCGAGCCCGGCATTGAGCCCGAGCCCGGCATCGGCGATGAGCCACCGAACCACGGGCGTCCAGGGTCACAGCCGGCGGACGGCGACGGCGGCCCGGTCGTCCTCCTCGCCGGAACGCGCCTGACCACACACCTCATGGGCGATGTCGAGCGAGCCGAGCACCGCCCGTTCGGCGACACCGAGCATGCGGTCGACACCGTCACGCAGGTCGCGGTCGCGCACCTCGACCACACCGTCGGAGTAGAGCAGCAGAGCATCGCCCGGGGCCAGGATGCCGCTCATCCGCGGGAACGAGGCGCGGGGCACGACGCCGAGCAGCGGCCCGTGGGAGGCGTCGAGAAGGGCCCAGCGGCCACGAACCCTGCTGTACGACGCCGGCGCCGGGTGACCCGCGTTGACGACGGCGTAGGCGCCAGTGCTCAGGTCGAGCTCGAGATGGACCGCGGTGGCGAAGCCCTCGCCCCAGCCCTGCCGCACGAGGTAGTCGTTGGCGAACCCCAGGAACGCCGGCCCCGGCACCGACCCGAGGAGCCCACCGAGCGCACCCGAGAGCAGCAGCGCGCGGGTACCGGCGGCGGCACCCTTGCCACTGACGTCGACGAGCACCACTTGGAGCCAGCGCTCGTCCTCGTCGAGGTGCACGACCACGAAGTCGCCCGAGAAACGGTCCCGGTGCGCGGACCGCACGGACGACGTGACCGACCAGCCCGGCGGCAGTGCGGGTACGCGGCCGACCTGGACGATGCGGTCACGGAGGTCGGCGAACATCCGGTCGCCACCGAAGCCGCGGGTGCCGAGACGTGACCGGTACGCCGAGCCGACCACCACCAGTCCCGACACCAGGGCCAGCGACGCCAACAGCCCGACGACACGGGTCGGGCTGACCCCGGACTGCGGTACCCACACCGCGATGACGCCCGCCGTCGCGATCAGCACCGGCAGCAGGCGACGCGGCGGCAACAGCAGGCCGGCGCCGACCACGACCGGGAAGAGCACCGAGACCGGCACGTAGTCGGGCCAGACCGCGATGGCCAGGCCGAGCGCCACGGTGGCCACGACCAGGACGATCTCGACCGCGACGTCGGAGTCGAGGACGGCCCGATGCAGGGCCTCTCGCCGGGACGACGCCAGGTCGCCACCGGGCGTGCGCCGCGGCGCGCCCACTGTCATCCTCGTCTCCCCGCTGCCAGGTCGCCTCGAACGATAGCCAGGTTCTACCCCCGACCGCCATCATCCGAACCACGACGACCGAGCGTCAGGGCAGTGGGAATCCAGGGCAGCGGCGGGAGGTCAGGCAGCGGGGAGCTCAGGGCAGCGGCGGGAGCGTGCCGGCGGTCTCGTACCCGGTGACCATGGCGATGCGGCGTGCGTGCCGCGGATCGTGGCTGAACGGCGTGCCGAGGAAGACGCGCACCATCGAGCGAGCCTGGTCGGCGGTCGTCATCCGGGCACCGATCGAGAGCACCTGGGCGTCGTTGTGCTCCCGGGCCAGCCGAGCCAGCTCGTCGGTGTGTGCGAGGGCGGCCCGGATGCCGGCCACCTTGTTCGCGGCCATCTGCTCGCCGTTGCCCGACCCGCCGAGCACGACGCCGAACGACCCGGGATCGTCCGCGACGGCCCGGGCCGCCCGGAGCACGAACACCGGGTAGTCGTCGACGGCGTCGTAGGAGAACGGACCGTGGTTGGTGACCTCGTGACCCTCGGACTCGAGAAAGCCGACCAGCTCGCCGAGCAGCTCGAACGCGGCGTGGTCGCCGCCGAGGTGGACGCGCGCCACGGCTCAGCCTTCGACGTCGAAGATCGGGCCCTGCGTGCGAGAGCGCTTCAGCTCGTAGAAGCCCGGCGTAGAGGCGACGAGGACGCAGCCGTCCCACAGCCGGCCGGCCGCCTCGCCCTTCGGCGCCGGGGTCACCACCGGCCCGAAGAAGGCCACCCCGTCGACAGCCACGACCGGGGTGCCGACGTCGTCGCCGACGAGGTCGATGGCCCGCTGGTGACTCGCCCGCAGCGCCTCGTCGTGCTCGTCGCTCCCGGCCGCCTTGGCGAGCTCGGCCGGCAGCCCCACCACCTCGAGCGCCTCGGTGACGGCGGCCTCGAAGTCGTCGTACCTCCGGTGGTGGATCCGCTCGCCGAGGGCGTCGTACATCGGCTTCACGAGGCCGTCGCCGTGGGCGAGCCGTGCAGCGGTGACGACCCGCACCGGACCCCAGCCCTTCGCCATCAGCTCGGTGTACTCGGCGGGCAGGTCGCGGCCCTCGTTGAGCACCGACAGGCTCATCACCGACCAGGTGACGTCGACGTCGCGGACCGTCTGCACCTCCCCCATCCACCTCGACGTCATCCACGCCCAGGGGCACATGGGGTCGAACCAGAACTCCGCCGAGGATCGCTGCGCCATGGCAGCATCCTCTCACCCGTGGCCGGACCGCTCGGGGCGAGGCGCGACGTCATCCGGCCCGGGTGTCACGTGTCAGGATTGGACGGGCGTCCAGGTCGTGGGCGCCAGTCCCGCAAGGCCACCCAAGGAGCCTCCGTGCCCGGCACGAACCTCACCCGCGAGGAGGCCGCCACGCGCGCGGCCCTGGTCGACCTCGTCTCCCACGACGTCGAGCTCGACGTCACCACCGGCTCGGAGGCCTTCCACACCCGCAGCACCATCCGGTTCACGTGCAGCGAGCCCGGCGCCGAGACGTTCCTCGACTTCGTCGGTGCCTCGGTCGAGGAGGTCACCGTCAACGGCACGCCCCTCGACCCGGCCGAGCTCTGGGCGGACAGCCGGGTGCGACTCCCCGGGCTGGCCGCCGAGAACGTCGTCACGGTGGCCGCCACCGGTCGGTACACAAACACCGGCGAGGGCCTGCACCGCTTCGTCGACCCGGTCGACGACGAGGTCTACCTCTACAGCCAGTTCGAGGTGCCGAACAGCCGGCGCGTGTACCCGGTGTTCGAGCAGCCCGACCTCAAGGCGCCGTTCCGCTTCACCATCACCGCGCCCGCGCACTGGCAGGTCGTCTCGAACTCGCCCACCCCCGAACCAGAACGGGCGGATGACGGGAACGCCACCTGGCGCTTCTCCCCCACCCAGCGCATCTCGAGCTACATCACCGCGCTCGTCGCCGGGCCGTACGACGTGGTGCGCGACACCGCGGTGAGCCGCCGCGGCGACGTGCCGCTCGGCATCTTCTGCCGGCGCAGCCTCACGCCGTACCTCGACGCCGACAACCTGTTCGACCTCACCAAGCGCGGCCTGGCGTTCTTCGAGGAGGAGTTCGACCGGCCGTACCCGTTCGAGAAGTACGACCAGCTGTTCGCCCCGGAGTACAACGCGGGCGCGATGGAGAACGCCGCGTGCGTGACCGTCAACGAGATCTACGTGTTCCGGTCGAAGGTGACCGAGGCCCTGGTCGAACGCCGCGCCACCACCGTGCTGCACGAGCTGGCACACATGTGGTTCGGCAACCTCGTGACCATGCGGTGGTGGAACGACCTGTGGCTCAACGAGTCCTTCGCCGAGTGGGCGTCCACGACCTGCCAGGCCGAAGCCACCCGGTGGACCGACGCCTGGACCACCTTCGGCACGTACGAGAAGGAGTGGGCCTACCGGCAGGACCAGCTCTCGACCACCCACCCGGTGGTCGCCGAGATCCGCGACCTCCAGGACGTCGAGGTGAACTTCGACGGCATCACCTACGCCAAGGGCGCCTCGGTGCTCAAGCAGCTCGTCGCGTACGTCGGCCGCGAGCCGTTCCGCGACGGCCTGCGCGCCTACTTCGCCGCACACGCCTGGGGCAACACCACCCTCGACGACCTGCTCCACGAGCTCGAAGCGACCTCGGGCCGCGACCTGCGCACCTGGTCGAAGCTGTGGCTCGAGACGGCCGGCGTCAACACGCTGCGCCCGCTCGTCGAGGTCGACGACTCCGGCCGCATCTCGTCGGCGGTGGTCGAGCAGACGTTCGCACCCGGCTTCGAGACGCTGCGCCCGCATCGCCTCGCGGTCGGTCTCTACGCGGTGCGCGACGGTGCGCTCGTGCGCACCGACCGGATCGAGCTCGACCTCGACGGTGAGCGCACCAAGGTCCCGGCGCTGGTCGGACGCGAGCAGCCCGACCTGCTCCTCGTCAACGACGACGACCTCACCTACGCCAAGGTGCGTCTCGACGAGCGCTCGCTGGCCACCGCCCTGGCGCACCCGCGCGGCTTCACGTCATCCCTGCCCCGCTCGCTCGTGCTCGCGTCGGCGTGGGACATGACCAGGGATGCCGAGATGGGCGCCCGCGCGTTCGTCGAGCTCGCGCTCGCGACGCTGGGCGGGGAGTCCGACTCGACGCTGATGCGAACCCTGATCTCCCAGCTGCAGACGGCCGTGTACTCATACACCGCTCCCGCGCATCGAGAGGCGACCCGCACCCGCACGCGCGATCGGCTCTGGGAGCTGGCCCGGGCTGCAGGCCCCGGCAGCGACGCGCAGCTGCAGCTGGTGTCCGCCGCCGCCGGTCTCACGACGGCGGGTGACGACGTGACGGCGGTGCGCGACGTGCTGGCCGGTGGCGATGCCGTCCCCGGGCTCGTCGTCGACTTCGAGATGCGGTGGACGCTGCTCACCGCACTCGCCGCGGCCGGTGCGGCCGACGGCGCCGAGATCGACGCCGAACGAGCGCGTGAGGACACCGCGACCGGCCGGGAACGGGCCGCCCGGGCGCACGCGGCCAGGCCGACGGCCGACGCGAAGGCCGCGGCCTGGGCCGACGCGGCCGAGGGCGACGACCTGCCGAACTCGGTCGTCGAGGCCACCGCCGCCGGCTTCGCCCGGGCCGGCACCCCGGCGGAGCTCTTGCGGCCGTACGTCGACCGGTACCACGCCATGCTCGACGAGGTGGAGGCGAAACAGTCCCACGCCCTCGTCGAGGCCGTCGTGGCCGGCTTCTACCCGCGCCCGGTCGGCGATGCCGCGCTCGCCGAGGCCACCGCCACCTGGCTCGCCACCCGTGTCGACGCCCCGGCAGCACTGCGCCGGCTGGTGGTCGAGAACCGTGACCCGCTGGTGCGCGCCCTGACCGCGCAGGACCGCGACGCCCGTGACGCCCGTGCCCCCCGTGACGCTCATGTCTCTCGTGACTGAGCGGCTCGCCGCGATCACCGGGCTGTCCGAGGCGGCCATGGTCGACGCCGTGCAGGGTGCCCAGGACTGGCTGCTCACCGACGGTCTGCGGGTCGTGCTGACGCTGGTGCTCGCCGTGGTCGCACGGTGGGCCGCGCACCGGCTGATCAACCGGGTCGTGCGAACCATGACCGAGCGGTCGCAGGCGCGGGCGGCCGGCCGGCGTCCCAGACTGTTCGCGGCCGCGACGGGCTCCGCCGCCGAACGGCAGGCCGGTCGGGTGCAGACCATCGGCTCGCTGCTGCGGAGTGTGGCGTCGTTCGTCATCGTGCTGGTCACGGTGCTCACGGTGATGGCCCTGGTCGGCATCCCCCTCGGGCCGCTGCTCGCGTCGGCCGGGGTCGGCGGGGTCGCCCTCGGCTTCGGCGCGCAGAGCCTGGTGAAGGACTTCCTCGCCGGCGTGTTCATGGTGGTCGAGGACCAGTACGGCGTCGGCGACGTCATCGACACCGGCGAGGCGATCGGCACGGTCGAGGAGGTAGGCCTGCGGGTCACCCGGCTGCGCGACGCCGACGGGGTCACCTGGTACGTGCGCAACGGCGAGGTCATCCGGATCGGCAACCGCTCCCAGGGGCACTCCACCGCGCTGGTCGACATGCCGGTGTCGTACGACGAGGACGTCGACCGGGTGCTCGGCGTCATCCGGGAGTCTGCCGCCCAGTTCGGTGGCGAGTCGCACTGGCAGGACCGGCTCATCGAGCCGCCCGAGGTGCTCGGTGTCGAGACGATCACCGGCGCGACGATGACCATCCGCGTCATCGTGCAGTGCGTGGCCGGCGAGCACTTCGCGGTGCAGCGCGAGCTGCGCGAACGGCTCAAGACCGCGCTCGACGCAGCCGGGGTAAAGGCGCCGCCGGTGGGGCCGTTCGGGCCGATGGGCGGGGCTCGATGACTCTCCACGGCTCGACGACCCGCGATGGGAAGCGATGACGACACGTGATCTGACCACAGGCAATCAGGCGACAGACGATCTGACGACGGGAGACCGGTGGTGAACCTCTACGACGAGGTGGGCGGGGCACCGACGTTCGAGCGGCTCGTGCACGAGTTCTACGTCGGGGTGGCCGGCGACCCCGAGCTGCGGGCGCTGTACCCGGAGGCCGACCTGGCGCCGGCCGAGCGACGGCTGCGGATGTTCCTCGAACAGTACTTCGGCGGGCCGGGCGCCTACAGCGCTGAGCGTGGCCACCCCCGGCTGCGGATGCGGCACGCCCCGTTCGCGGTGACCCTCGACATGCGCGACCGCTGGCTGCGGCACATGCTCGCCGCGCTCGAGACCCTCGACCTGCCCGAGACGCCCCGGGAACAGATGCGCGACTACTTCCTGCGAGCCGCGCACATGATGGTCAACACCGCGGACGACGCCCCGCCCCTCAGCTCGTAGCCATCTCGCACGTTCTGCCCTACGGCGGCGCGTACTTGTGTCACCGTGCCCCGAGTCGACCGGCTGTGCCGTACTCATGTCCTCCGGGCTGCCACACTCAGCAAGTGGCCGATCACTCCACCTGTAGGTACTTCAGCCTGAGCAACCCCGAAGGCCCTTCGGGGCCTGACTTGCCACTTCTGCTTCGGAGACTGGCTGACGAGATCGAGGCGGAGGGGATCGGTCACGACGATCTCCTCGACGTAGTCATCGGCGGCGATGTCGTCAACGACCATGGCACCTGGTGGCGGGCCACGGTGTACTGGGCGCCGGATGTCGACGATGGAGCAGCTGCCGCCGTCGGCTGACTCCTGGCCAGCTCGAACGGTGCGTCATCCCGCCGCGAAGGTCGTCATGGCGCTGCCCGTCAACGCGTGGGCCTGGCGGCGCGGCGCCGATCACTCGACATCCCGCTCGGCGCGTCGAGCCTCGTCGGTGGTCGGGCCGGGACCGGCGTACGCACCACGCAGCGAACCGACCGGATTGGGAGGAACCGGACGAGCGATGGCGTAGTCGCCCCGATCCACCACCAGCACCCGCTCGGTCCCCCAACGGTGACGCAGCTCTGCAGGCAGGGAGACGTGACCGTTACGGGTCACCTTCGCCGCCACAAATGCCATCGGCACATCATGCGCAGCCACCGTTTCAGTGTATGAGCCAGGACCACGTCGGAGGTCGGGGGCGATGTCGGCTCCAGTGGCGAGGTAGCTGTGTAGATCGCGACGTTGAGTTTTCGACGGGCTCGGCGGCGCCAGGGTGGCTACGGCGGCGAAGAGCGATCCGAGCAGCCAGAGCCGTTTCGGCCTCATCGTGCGTCCTTGCCTCGTCGTCGCGGAGGGAAGGGCGGCCGTCGCAGAACTCACAGCCGGCGCCCCGCCGGACGTACCAGGTCTTGGTATTGTGCTGCCATGACCCGGAACACCTCGATCAGCCTCGATGACCACTTTGTGGGCTTTCTGTCCCAGGAGGTCGCGTCGGGCCGCTACCGCTCGGCGAGCGAGGTGGTCCGCGCGGGCCTGCGCCTCCTGGAGGACCAGGAGACCGAGCTGGCGGCACTGCGCCAGGCGCTTGCAGACGGCGAGGCCAGCGGCGCGGCTGTGCCCTTCGACTTCGACGCCTTTATCGCGTCGAAGAAGCGGTGAAGCTTTACCGGCTCACTCCGGCGGCCCAGCAGGATCTCTCGGAGATCTGGGACTACACCCAGCAGCGCTGGGACGCTGCCCAGGCCGAGACGTACCTCTCCGAGATCGACGTCGCGATCAGGCGCATCGCTGCGGATCCTGTGCGAGGACGCTCCTGCGACGAGATCCGCCCGGGGTACCGGCGGTACGCCATCGGCAGCCACCTGGTGTTCTACCGCGAGACGCCCGACTCGATTGACGTGATTCGCATCCTTCACCAACGGATGGACCCGACCCGGCACGTGTAGCGGCGAGTGGGACCACCACCCGCCGGTGCGGATGCGGTACGCACTGCTTGACGCGCCCCCCTGGGCGGTAGGACCCGCAGTCCTGGCCTGAGGCGACTGATCGATCACTGTCGCGGAGCCTACGACGCGGTTGTCGGCAACCGACGTGCAAACAATCCCGCCAGGTGTCGACAACCCCGCCCTGCCTGCGGTCGCCATGCGATGCACGGCCGACCGGGTCACTGCAGCCGATCGATGCGCAGGCGTAGCTCGTGGCCGAGGAGGGCGCACGTGCGGGCCGCTTCCTCGTTGACGCCGGCCCCAGGAGCCTGCTCGTCGAGCCAGATGACGACGAGCTCGTCACCGCGCCGAGCCCAGGTGCCGCACACGACCCCGCCGACGATGACCAGGTTCGCCTTCCTCGTGACAGGGTCGCGACGGGCAGCGGGGATGACGTGCACGTCCGTGGTGCCCGGGCCCATCACCCACTGGTCGTGCCCCGGGAGGAACCGCACGGCATCCGAGGGCCGCGCCGCGAGCAGCGCGTCGACGTCATCGGCCATGACGTACGCGACCGTGCCCTCGACGTCGACGGCGACCAGCCGGTCGCGCAGCTCGGCGAGCCAGCCGGTGAGCCTCCGGCGGCCGGCGCTGAGGCCCGCGCCGAGCCAGTAGTGCACGTGCTCGGGCGTCGCCGGGCCGTAGCTGCGCAGGTACGCGGTGATGGCGCGTGGCCCGGCTTCGTCCAGCGGCGGGACCCCTCGCCACCGCGGGTTGGTGTCGAGGCGCTGCAGCGTCATCCGCCCGTCGCGGGACGGCCCGATGCTCGCGTCGCCCTGCCAGGTCAGAGGCTTCACCAGCGTGCCCGCGCCCTCGTCGAACACCGGCTTCAGATGCCGGTACGCCCGGTGCCTCGCCAGCGCCTCGCCGAGCTCGGGCACGGTCAGCGGACCGGCCTCGAGGGCGTCGCGCACCGCAGCCCGGAAGCCGGGCCAGTCCTCGGGTGCGAGCCGGTAGTGCTCGACCCAGCTCGACCGCTCCCACTGACGCCCCGCGCAGCAGCGCCAGGTACATCCCGCCGTCGTCCGGCGCGAGATGGTGTGCTGCCCCGCGGAAGGCGAACGCGGTGACGACATGCCCTGCGGCGCGCGCAGCGGTGAGGTTCCCGGGCCGGGACTCACCATGCCGTACGCGCACCGCGAGCTCGGCGAGCGACTCGTCCATCGCGGGCACCGCACCCAGCCGGCGGATGACGCCCGCCACCGACCCGGACTCCTGCCCCACCGACCCGAACTCTTGCCTCACCGACCCCGACCCGACCGACCCGGACTCCTGCCCCACCGACCCGAACTCTTGCCTCACCGACTCCGACCCGACCGACCCCGGCTCCACCGACCCCGACCCGAACGACCCCGACCCCGGCCCCGACCCGAACGACTCCGGCCTCACTGCCCCCGGCCTCGACCCCACCGATCCCGGCCCCGCCGACTCGGGCCTGACCGACTCGGGCCTGACCGACCCCGACCCCAGCGGCTCGAGCAGCTGCCGCTGCAGGCGCCAGGCCAGCGCCTGAGCCCAGCTGACGGCGACCTCGGTCGGCATCTCGGCATCCCTTGCCTTCATGTCCATCAGCCTCGCAGCCAGGCGTGACAGCGTGCTGATTGGCCGTCCGATTGGTGGCGAGTCCCCACGGCGGCCCGTAGGTTTGGAAACATGGGTTCGGTGACCACGCACTCGTCATCGACCTTGTCCGCGCCCGGTGTAATCGTGCACCCGGCCGGCGGCCCCGACACCGCCTGGTGGCGCGACGCCGTCATCTACCAGGTGTACCCGCGGTCGTGGGCCGATGCCGACGGCGACGGCCTCGGCGACCTGCCCGGCATCACCGCCCGCCTGCCCTACCTGCGCGACCTCGGCGTGGATGCCGTGTGGCTCAGCCCGTTCTACGTCTCGCCGATGAACGACGCCGGCTACGACGTGGCCGACTACCGCGACGTCGACCCGCGCTTCGGCACCCTCGACGACGCGGACGCACTGGTGGCCACCGCCCACGAGCTCGGTCTGAAGGTGCTGGTCGATCTCGTACCGAACCACACCAGCAGCGAGCACACTTGGTTCCGCGCGGCCCTGGCGGCACCGCCGGGGAGCCCGGAACGCGACCGGTACATCTTCCGCGACGGGCGCGGCATGAGCGGCGAGCAGCCGCCCAACACCTGGCCCTCGGTGTTCGGCGGCCGGGGCTGGACCCGCGTCACCGAGGCGGACGGCTCCCCGGGCCAGTGGTACCTGCACCTCTTCGACGTCACCCAGCCCGACCTGAACTGGCACAACCCGGAGGTGCGCGAGGAGTTCCACGCCGTGCTCCGCTTCTGGTGCGACCGCGGGGTCGACGGGTTCCGGGTCGATGTCGCGCACGGCCTGGTCAAGGCCGACGGCCTGCCCGACTGGCAGGGCCCGGTCGGGTTGTACGACAACCTCGCCGCCCAGGACGGCGGCGCGTCCTCAGCGCCGTCGGATGACGCCGGGCAGGGGTCGGCTCAGCGCGGCGAGTCGGCCACGCAGGTCGAGTCCAGCGGGGAGGACCGGCCGGGGCCGGGCCAGCCGGCCGGCGCGTCATCCGAGCCGGCCGTGCTCGATCACAACGCCGCCGGCTCGGCCCCGATGTGGGACCAGGACGGCGTTCACGAGATCTACCGCGGCTGGCGCAAGGTGCTCGACGCCTACGGCGAACCCGACCGCATCCTCTGCGCCGAGGCCTGGGTCAGGCCCGAGGAGCGGCTGGCCCGCTACGTGCGGCCCGACGAGATGCACCAGGCGTTCAACTTCGACTTCCTCGACGCCCCCTGGGACGCCGCCCGGTTGCGCACCGTCATCGAGGGTTCGCTGCGCAGCAACGACGAGGTCGGCGCCCCGACGACGTGGGTGCTCTCGAACCACGACGTCGTGCGCCACGCGTCCCGCCTGGGGCTCGACCAGACCCTGCCCCGGCCCAACGGCATCCGCGCCGGCGACCCCCAGCCGGATGCCGCGCTCGGCCTGCGCCGCGCCCGGGCGGCGACCGCGCTGATGCTGGCGCTGCCCGGTGGTGCCTACCTCTACCAGGGCGAGGAGCTCGGGCTGCCCGAGCACACCGGTCTGCCGGCCGAGGTCCGTCAGGACCCCACCTTCCTGCGCACCCAGGGCCGCATCACCGGCCGCGACGGGTGCCGGGTGCCGATGCCGTGGGCCCGCGACGCACCGAGTCTCGGCTTCGGCCCGGGAACCACGCCCTGGCTGCCGCAGCCGGAGGCGTACGCCGACCTCGCCGTCGACCAGCAGCAGGGCGTCACCGGCTCCACTCTCGAGCTGTACCGCACGCTGCTGCGGCTGCGTCGCGAACTCGGCCTCGGCAGAGGTGCATTCGGCTGGCACGAGGCGGGCACCGGGCCGGTCGTGGCGTTCCGCTCGGAGGGCTCCGGCGGCGCGGTGCTCGTCGTCGCGAACCTCGGGTCGGATGCCGTCGCGCTGCCGGCCGGCACGCTGCTCGCCAGCTCCGCACCACTCACCGACGACGGGCGCCTCCCTGTCGACTGCACGGCCTGGGTCAGTCCGGTCGGCACCGGCTGACCCGTCGTGCACGCAACCGGCTACCCGTACCTCTCCGACCCGACCCCCGTCGCGATGGCGCACCGCGGCGGTGCCGGCTACGCACCGAACCAGGGAGTGGAGAACACCATGGCGGCGTTCGGCAGGGCCGTCGCCATGGGGTACCGGTACCTCGAGACCGACGTCCACGCGACGCGCGACGACGTGGTCGTAGCCTTCCACGACGCGGCGCTCGACCGGGTGACCGACGCCAGCGGCGCGGTCGCCGACCTGCCGTGGAATGCCGTGCGGGAGGCGCGGGTCGGCGGCACCGAGCCGATACCGCGCATCGGCGACCTCCTCGAGGCGTTCCCCGGCATCCGGGTCAACATCGACGTCAAGGCACCGCGGGCGATCGCCCCTCTGGTGCGGGAGATCGCCCACCGGGGCGCCACCGAGCGGGTGTGTCTCGGCTCGTTCTCCGAACGACGGCTCCGGGCGCTGCGGCGGGCGCTGGGCCCGGCGGTCGCGACCGCCGCCGGGCAGGTCGGCGTGGCCGTGCTCCGCTTCACCCCGTCCGTGCTGAGCCGGCTGCTGCACTCGCCCGCGCCGGTGCTCCAGATCCCCGCGCGGCACCGGTGGCGCGGCCGCACCGTCACCCTGGTCACCCCGGGCCTGCTCCGGCGCGCTCACGCACTCGGCAAGCACGTGCACGTGTGGTTTCCCTCGTGGTCGCGCGAGGACGCCGCCGAGATGCACCGGCTGCTCGACCTCGGGGTCGACGGGCTGGTCGCCGACCGCATCGACGTTCTCGCCGCGGTGCTCGCTGAGCGCGGGCACCCGCTGCAGCCGGCCGGGAGCGGCGCAGGATGACGTCATCCGACGCGCCGGGCCGCAAGGCGGCACCGGACACACCCGAGCGGACGACGCCGTCCGACACAGCCGAGCGGAACTCGGCATCCGACACAGCCGAGCGGAACTCGGCATCCGACACACCCGAGCGGACGACGGCATCCGGTACGTCCGAGCGGACGACGGTGTCCGACTCCCCCGGCCGCACAGCGGCATCCGGCCCGCTGTCCCCTCGGTACCTCGGCGTGACCGTGACCGTGCTCGCTCTGGTCACCGTGGTGGCGTTCGAGGCCCTCGCCGTGTCGACGGCGATGCCCACCGTCGCCCGCGAGCTCGACGCCGTGCGCTCCTACGGCTTCGCGTTCTCGGCCATGCTCACCGCGCAGCTGCTCGGCATCGTGCTCGCCGGGGTGTGGAGCGACCGGTCCGGCCCGTTGCCGGCGACGCTGGCCGGCCAGGTCCTCGTCGTCGGAGGGTCGGGGTTGTGCGGGTGCGCCACCCGCTTCGACGTGTTCCTCGCGGGCCGGGTCCTCACCGGTCTTGGGGGCGGGCTGCTGCTCGTGATGATGTACGTCATCGCCGGGCGCGTGTACCCCGAGGCGATGCGTCCGAGGCTGTTCACCTACGTCGCCGCGGCCTGGGTGCTGCCCTCGCTGCTCGGGCCGCCGGTGGCGGCGGCGCTCACCACTCACCTCTCCTGGCGCTGGGTGTTCTGGGGCGTGGTGCCGCCGGTGCTGCTCACCATGGTCGTCCTCGCCCGCGCGCACCGGCGCTTCGACGACAGCACCCTGCGCGCCGCGGTGTCGGCCCGCGACCACGGCGCCCACGTCCGGGCGGCCTGGGCCGGGCTCGGCATCGCCCTCGCGGCCGGCGCCATCCAGGTCGGCACTCACGAGCCGAAGGCCGGATGGAGCGCCGGCTCGACCGTCGCGGTGGTCGGGCTGGCCGGGGTCGCCCTCTTCGCGCCGCACCTGGTCCCGGCCGGCACATGGCGGATGGCGCGCGGCCTCCCGAGCGTGGTGCTGTCGCGGGCCCTGCTCACCGCGGCCTTCTCGGGCGCGGTCACGTACGTGCCGCTGTTCCTCGTCGACCAGCGCGGCTCGAGCCTTGGCGCCGCCGGCCTGGCCCTGGCCGCCGGGTCGCTCGGCTGGGCGGCCGGCTCGTGGTACCAGGGGCACGACGCGCTGCACCTGCCGCGCCACCGGCTCGTCGAGGTCGGTGGGCTGCTCCTCGCGCTCGGCCTGGTCGTGCTCGCGCTCGTGGCCGGGGCGCACCTCCCCGGCGGGTGCGTCATCCCCGGCATCGTCCTCGCCGGGGTGGCGATGGGGCTCGGGCTCACGACCACCACCGTGCTGGCGCTCGAGCTGAGCCCGGTCGAGGAGCACGGCGAGGTGTCGTCGGCGCTCCAGCTGGCCGACGTGCTCGGGTCGGTGCTCGGCATCGCCGCCGCCACCGCGGTCTTCGCGTCGCTGCACGACCCGGGCCGGGACGACGCGCTGTTCGCCGGCATCTTCCTCGGGCTGGCCGCCGTGGCCGCGGTCGTGGTGCCGGCCGGTCAGCGCATCACGACGTGACCGCCGGCGGCGGTGAGCCGGGTCGGCAGTGCGCGACCGTCCAGCTGCTCGGTCTCGACGACACTTCGCATCGGTCCGAACAGCGTCTCGAGCCGACAGTGTGGGTACTTGACTCGATGGCCTCGGTGTAGCGGCGACCCTAGGATTGTCCGATGAGCAGGAGCAGCCGAGGGGACAATCAGGGTGACACCTGCCCACCCGCCGGCGTGCTCGAGGTCCAGCCGCTCGAGATGTGCCGGATGGCTGCGGTCGCACTGGAGGTGTCCGGGTCGGTCTGGACGAACTGGGGCGTGGCCGAACCGCGGTTGGCGCTCGAGAGCGGGTCCGCCGGGAGCACCCCGGCGGCTGCGTCCCTGGTTGCCGGCCACCAGGATGTCGTGGACGCCGCGGGTGCTGCACTGGGTGTCCTCGCACAAGTGCTGGAGCGCGATGTCGACTCGCTCTACCTCTCCGCGTTCGCCTACAGCGACGCCGACGAGGAAGCCGCTCGTGGATGCGCGGCGGCCGTGAAGGACGTCGAGGCACGACCGTGACCGAGAGCCTGTTCGATCTCGGTGCGAGTACCGCCCGACTGGATGCGATCGGCGCCGTCTGGCGTGAGGTGTCGGCGGCGCTGGTCGCCGTCAGCACGCGGGTCACCTCGAGTTCGGAGCGCCTGCTCGACGTCTGGGAAGGGCTCGGGGCGATGTCGTACGACAGGCACCGGGCCGAGCTGACCGACAGCCTCGACCTCGGCGCGGCTCTCGCCGCAGATGCGGCGTCGATCGTCGAACGCGCCTCCGGTGTGGTGTCAGCGGCCCAGGAGACTCTCGACGGATGGCGGGTGGCGCTGAGCCGGCTTCCGGTGCGGGAGCAGGCGGACGGTTCGTTGCTCGTCCAGATCTCCACCGTGGCTCAGCAGGCGCAGATTCGAGCAGCGACCACGGCCGCCGGCATGCTCAGAGCGCGAGTGGACGCACATCTACGCAGTGCCGACCAGAGGTTGCGGTCCATCGCCATCCGGTGGTGGGCCGTCACGGATCGCTGGCGGTCGATCCTCAGCGGCACGGAGCTCAACTTCACCACCCCCGTTGAGCAGAAGACGTCCGGGCTCCTCGTGGTCGACGGGAAGGCCGTCTTCAGCCTCGGCGGCGGGACCGAAGGCGATTCCGCCCTCCCCTCCTATCTCATCGGTCCGGACCAGAGGACCGGTCGGCGGGTCATCAGTAAGGATGACGGGCAGGTTCGCTACGAGGTTCCAGCCGACACCGAGCTGGTCGTGCGCACCGGCGAAGGACCGGCGACACGGATCAGCTCCCGTGACGGCCACCCGGTGACGTTGATCGGCGACCGATGGGACAACGTCCTGGAGGGCGGCGACGGCTCCGATCGGATCATCGGAAACGGCGGTGTCGACCGCCTGGAGAGCGGCGGTGGCGATGACCTGGTCAGCGGCGGCAGCGGGATCGACTACCTGCACGGCGGCGACGGCGACGACCAGATGGAGGGCGGTCACGACGGTGACAACATCTACGGAGGAGCCGGTGACGACGACCTCGGCGGCGGGTCGGGTCTCGACGATCTCAACGGCGGTCTGGGTGACGACTCGGTGCGGGGAGGAGGTGGCAACGACGTGACGGCGGGCGGTCGTGGCTTCGACCGCCTCCTCGGCGGCAGCGGCGACGACGCCGGCTACGGAGGAATCGGGAAGGACCTGATCGACGGCGGCCCCGGCCGCGAGGACGACGCCTTCGACGACGGTGGGATCTTCACCTCCGACACCGAGAACGTCCACCTCGTGTCGCCGGTCGCCGGGCTCGAGTACTCGAAGCTGCGGATCGACGGGCGTCCCGACTTCGTGGAGCGCATCACCGACGATCTCGACAACCTCGGCTCCTCTCCGGCCGGCAAGAAGCTGCTGGAGCATGTGTCGCGATTGAAGGATCAGGGCGTCGACATCACCATCAGAGAAGACGAGTACGGCGGATCCAGGCACCAATGGAATTCGCTCAAGGAGCATGACGTCTACATCAATCTGGCCACTCCGCCGCTAGCCGGAGACCCACTGTCACCGACCGAGACGATCTTTCACGAAACCACCCATGCCATCCGCATGGCACTCGGGCTCGATCCGGAGGTGGCCGTCGAGTACACCGGCGTCGACGATATCGACAGCGGTCGCTCGCCCGACGTCGACAACAGCTTCGATCCCACCCCCGGTGTGGAGGAGGCGGAACGGGACGCGGTCGGTCTGCCCGTCGATCACGACGACGACCCAGCGACCCCGGAACAGCTCCGAGGCGATCTCGACGTCTACGAGAACCTGTACCGAGAAGAGCGGAACCGCCCTCGGCGGGAGCACTACCAGACCCCGTACTGACGGACGTGCCGGCATGCCGTCATCCGGGAACACGGCGCGCGGCACGGTCAGCGCATCACGACGTGACCGCCGGCGGCGGTGAGCCGGGTCCAGCGGTTCGTACGCAGCACCCGCACCGTCGAGCCGGGTGCGAGGAACCCGAGCGAGTACAGCGCGAAGGCGCCACCGGCGCGGACGCCCGGCACGGCATCCCGCGCCCACACCCGATCGCGCACGAACCCCGCCGCCGCGCCGCGCTCCCGCACCGCCGCCGACACCTCGGCGACGCCGTCGCGGGCGGCTCGCGCCAGCTCGTCTGCCGGGACCTCGTCCGCAGGCTCCCACCCTGACCGCGGTGGCGTGACCGCCGTCCACGCGGCCAGGGCGCGGGTGGGCGGCACCGGCAGATCGGTGCCGCCGTCGTGGCGGGCCGTGCGGTCGGTGACCGCGGCGAGCGGCACCACCACATCGAGCTCGGCGGGCACGTCGAGCTCGGTCGGCTCGGCGAGGGCGAAGGTGCGCAGCCCGAGCGTG
>JBOFBK010000668.1:0-1248 GCA_051645525.1 Dermatophilaceae bacterium
GACGAGGACGGAGAGCGCCGCCTGCGTCAGCTCGGGGTGGCGACCATCCTGCGGCCCGATGACGACGCGGCTGCGGTCGAGCAGGCGCTCACCGCGGTCGCCGGCGGCTCCACCTCCGTGCCCGCGGCAGAACCAGGTCAGCACGCCGACCCGATGGGTGGCGGCCCGGACGACCTTGAGGCGATGCCGCAGGACGACAGCCCTCGACCGCCCAGCCCGGTGACCGTCGTCTGGGGCCCGACCGGGGCACCCGGCCGCACCACCGTCGCAGTGACCATGGCCGCGCAGCTGGCCGCGGCCGGCATCCGGACGATGCTCGTCGACCTCGACACGTGGGGAGCGAGCGTGGCGCAGGTGCTCGGGCTCGTCGACGAGGCCCCCGGGGTGGCGGCGGCCGCCCGCGCGTCCGAGCAGGGGGTGCTCGACGTCCCCGGCCTGGCGCGTCTGGCTCCCGAGGTGGTCCCTGGCCTGCGCGTCCTGACCGGCTTGCCACGACCCGACCGGTGGCCGGAGCTGCGCGCGGCCGCCGTGGAGGACATCCTCCGGCTCGCGCGGGGAGTGGTCGAGCATGTCGTCGTCGACTCCGGCTTCGCGGTCGAGGACGACGAGGAGCTCAGTTACGACACCGTCGCGCCCCGCCGCAACGCGGCCACACTCACCGCGTTGGAGCACGCCGATGCGCTCGTCGTCGTGGGTGCGTGCGACCCGGTGGGTCTGCAACGGCTGGTGCGAGCGGTCCAGGACGTCGCTGTGATCTCCGCACCTCCGCCGACGGTCGTGGTCAACAAGGTGCGTACCGGCGTGGCCGGGCCACGTCCGGAACGGGCGGTGCGAGAGGTGCTCGGCCGTTTCGCCGGGATGGACGACGTCCGCATGCTGCCGTGGTCGCCCGGCGAGTGCGACGCCGCGCTGTTGGCGGGACGGGTGCTCACCGAGACCGCACCTGCCGCTCCACTCACCCGTGCGCTCGCGGAGTTGGCCGCGGCCCTCGACCCGCGGGCGGCATCCGGCGGGCGCGGTGCCGGCGCAGGCAGCCGGCACGCGAGGAGGCACCGCGGCATCCGGTCGAGTCAGGCCACGGCTCCGGTCTGACACGATTGGGCCCGTGGCAGACCGGCTCAGCAACCTCGACACCTCCTTCCTCCACCTCGAGGATGCGACGACGCCGATGCACGTCGGGTCGGTCATGGTCTTCGACGTGCCCGAGGGAGGCTTCGACCACGAGAACCTGCTCGCCCTCATCGGCGA
>JBOFBK010000669.1:0-3246 GCA_051645525.1 Dermatophilaceae bacterium
ATCCGGCCGCCGGTGGCCTCGGCCACGGCGGCGAGACTCATGGCGAGCATCGCGCAGGCACCTCCGCGGCGAGACGCAGCGCCTCGCGCAGCTCGTCACGGTCGTCGAACGAATGCACCGTACCGGCCACCTCCTGCCCGGTCTCGTGACCTTTCCCGACCACGGCGACGGTGGCCGCCGGGCCGTCGGCCCACACCGCGTCCACCGCGGTACGGATCGCGGACCGACGGTCCCCGACCTCGAGCACGACGACGGCACGCTCCCGGGCAGCCGACTCGGCGCCGGCTCGCACCGCGGCCCGGATCGCGCCGGCATCCTCCGAGCGAGGGTTGTCGTCGGTGATGACGACGACGTCGGCGACTCCTGCCGCGGCCTCGCCCATGGCCCGGCGCTTGTCACGATCACGGTCACCGCCTGCACCGGTGACACAGACGAGCCGACCCGAGGTCGTCGGCCGCAGCGCGGTCAACGCCGCCCGGATCGCGTCGGGAGTGTGGGCGTAGTCGACGACCGCCCGCGGCGCCACGACGCCGGCCGGTGACCGGACCACCTCCATCCGGCCCGGCACGTACGGAGTGGCCCGCACCGCCCGTTCGACGTCGCGCACCGACTCCCCGAGCCGCACGAGCGCGGCTGCCGCGAGCGCGGTGTTGGTGAGGTTGAAGTCGCCGGGAATGCCCGATCTCAGGTGCAGGATGACGCCAGGTCCGCGCAGCACGAAGGCGGACGGGTCGTCATCCGACCTCGTCACGCGCCAGTCGGCGTCCAGGTCGGCCCGCGTGGTGAGGGTCTCGAGGGGGATGCCGCCACGAGCGGCCAGCCGTCTCCCCCACTCGTCGTCGACACAGACCACACCGCGACGCGCTCGCTCCGGGGTGAAGAGCGACGCCTTGGCGGCGAAATAGCCCTCCATGTCGGCGTGGAAGTCGAGGTGATCCTGCGAGAGGTTCGTGAACAAGGCCACGTCGTAGCGCACGCCGTCGACGCGGTGCTGGACCAGCGCATGGCTCGACACCTCCATGACACAGGTGTCGAGACCGCGCTCGGCCATGACCGCCAGCAGCGCGTGCAGCTCGGGGGCCTCGGGCGTGGTGCGGACGCTGGCCAGCCGCTCCGTGCCGAGACGAGTCTCGACGGTGCCGATCAGGCCGGGCCGCCGACCGAGCGCGGTGAGCGCGGAGTGCAGCAGGTGAGCGACCGTCGTCTTGCCGTTGGTCCCGGTGACACCGACCAGGCGAAGCGCGAAGCGCTCGGTGCCCATAATCCGCGAGGCCAGCGCACCGAGCACCGCCCGGGGGCGGTCGACGACGAGAAGCGGCGCGCCCACATCGACGCACCGGCCCGCCCCCGCCGGGTCGGTGATCACGGCCACCGCTCCGGCCGCCACCGCCGCGGCGGCGAAGTCGGCCCCGTGGACCCGAGCCCCGGGAAGAGCGGCGTAGAGGTCGCCGGGCCGCACGGCACGCGAGTCCAGCGTGACGCCGGTGACGTCGATGTCGGCACGGACCTCGGCGGCCCCGGCAAGCCTGGCCAGCTCCACGAGCGAGACCGGGCGAGTGGAGGTCGGGCGGGGGGGTGACACGACGCCAGACCCTACCCTCGGCTGCGGGGTCGACCGTCCCGGAGGAGGGTGGGGTCGGCCAGCGCCTCGGCGGGGTCGACCTTGACGCGGACCTTCGGTGACTTGGTGCCGGTCGGGGGGATCCCGAGCTCCTGCAGGGCGTATGTGGTCAGCTGCTTGAAGACCGGCCCGGCCACGTATCCGCCGAAGAACGGGTAGGTCGGCTTCTGCACGATCACCGCGACGACGATCTGCGGGTCGTCGGCCGGGGCGTAACCGATGAAGCTCGCGGTGCGGCCGTTGTAGCGCCCGACGTCGGCGTCGAAGTAGTCGGCCGTCCCGGTCTTGCCGGCCACCCGATAGCCGGCGATCTGGGCCTCATCGGCGGTGCCGTCCGGGCTGACGACACCCTCGAGCATGGCGCTCACCTGCTCGGCCGTCTGCGCCGACACCACCCTGGTGCGCGCCGACGCCGGCACCTCGCGCGCCGAGCCGTCGGCGTCGACCACCCGGTCGACGAGCCGGGGCGCCACCCGCACCCCGTCATTCGCGACGGTCTGGAACACTGACGCCGCCTGGATCGCCGTGACCGAGAGCCCCTGTCCGAAAGCCACCGTGGAGCGCTGCGTGCCACTCCACGACGACGCCGGGGCGAGCAGGCCGGCGGACTCCCCGGGGTAGCCGGTGCCGGAACGCTTGCCCAGTCCGAACGCGCGGAAGTAGCTCTCCAAGGTGGCCGGCTTCATCGTCTCGCTCACCAGCATGGTGCCGATGTTGCTGGACTCGGCGAGCGTCCCCGCCACGGTGCGGTAGAGCGTGGGGTGGTCGTGGCTGTCCTTGAACGAAGTGTCGTACCGCTTCATCCGGTTCGGGATGACGACCGGCGTGCCCGGCGTGACCGTCTTCTCCTCAAGGGCGGCGGCCACTGTCATGATCTTCGCCGTCGACCCCGGCTCGAACACCTCGGAGAACGCGACGTTGCCGAGACGGACCCCGTCCTTCCCCACATCGGTATTCGGGTCGAACGTGGGGTAGGACGCCACGGCCAGCAGGTCGCCCTTCTTCGCGTCCATGACGACCGCGGTCCCCGACTCGGCCTTGGTGTCCTGGATGCGCTGCGCGAGCGCGTTCTGCGCGTACCACTGCAGGCTGGCGTCGATCGTCAGGTGCACGTCCCGGCCGTCGACCGCCGGCTGCGTCCGGTTCTCGGCGGCTGGGATCCGGGTGCCGTCCCGGCCCACCTCGAAGGTGCGCTGCCCGGGCGTCCCGCGCAGCGCGTCGTCGGCCATCACCTCGACGCCTCCGCCCGGGGTGCCGTCGTCCTGCAGGTAGCCGACCAGTGCCGCAGTTGTCGTGCCCTGCGGGTAGACCCGTTCGGCCCGGGTCTCGCGCCGGTCGCGATGGATGCCGGGGATGCCGAGGTCGGAGATGCGGTTCCAGGTCACCGGGGTCACGTCGCGGCTGAGCACCCGGTACCTGCTGGTGCCGGTCAGTGCGCCGACCAGCTCGGACACCGGTGTGTCGAGGAGCGGCGACAGCTTGGTGGCCGCGGCACGCACGGCGATGGCGGAGGTCCCCGGGGAGCAGGTCGACGCTTTCGTGCCGTACGTGCAGACCGCGGTCTGGTCCGCCACGACCACCTCACGCACCGTGCTCGACGCGAGCACGGTGCCGTCGGCGGCACG
>JBOFBK010000670.1:0-1111 GCA_051645525.1 Dermatophilaceae bacterium
TGGTCATCGGCCGCGACGAGCGTGAGGTCGCCGACCGGCTCGCCGGCATCGAGGCCCGGCTCGTCGAGGGCGGCGTGTCGGCGGCCAAGGTCGAGGAACGCGTGGCGATGCTGCGTGGCGGGCACCTCGTCGGCACCCCCGAGCAGATCGCCGAGCGGCTCGTCGCGCTCGAGGGTCTCGGGATGACGTACGCCATCACCAACTTCTCCGAGGCCGCGTACGACCTGTCCGGTGTCGAGTTGTTCGAGCGCGAGGTGATCCCCGAACTCGTCGACCGGCAGGAGCACGGGCACCTTTGGCACCGGCTCACCGGGCGCTGACCGCGAGGCCGAGCTCGGCTGTGGCGCGCCGGTCGACGAACTGCCGGGTCCGCCGGTCATGCGACGTCAGCGTGGGCATAGAACGGGTTGCGAGGTGTCAGGCGCCACCTCGTCGTTGTCAAGCGAAACCTCGTCGATCTCGCGGCACGCATCGTCGATGGGTAGGGCGTACCAGGTGGCCAGAACCTGCTCGTCGTGATCGGCGAGCGCATCGCGCAGATGGGTGAGGACACGTGCTCGCGCTTCAGCTCGGTGTCGTTCGTGGCCTCCTACTGCGTCGCCCGGTACGACTTCGCGTTGGTTGATGGCGTTCAGGGCGCGGTCGTAGGAGCCGTGGTGGAGGTCCCAGGTGACGTACCGGCCGTGGTCATCGGGTAGTTCCCGGACCCGGGCCCAGAGTCGTCTTTGGTGGACGAGGGTGTGGTGGCGTTCGCAGAGTAGGGCTGCGTTGTCGATGTCGGTGGGGCCCGAGTCGGCCCAGTGCCGTACGTGGTGGGCGCGGCACCAGGCGCCAGGGGCGGTGCAGCCGGGGTAGGTGCACCCACCGTCGCGGAGCCAGAGCCGGCGGCGTTGGGCGCGGGTGAACAGCCGCACCGTCATCCCCTGGTCGACGACCTCACCCCGACTGCCCAAGACATAGGGGATGAGCGCCGCGTCGCAGGCAATCCGGCGCAGCTGCCCGGGCCCGAGCACCGCCTGCGACGCGACCGAGGCCAGCACCTCCCCGCACCCGGTGACTGCCTGCAGGTCGGCCAGGGAAATCGTGACGTGCACCGCGGACGGAGACCCCG
>JBOFBK010000671.1:0-1244 GCA_051645525.1 Dermatophilaceae bacterium
GGCGATCCGGTCGTAGTCGGCCAGCCGGCCGTTGCGCGCGAACGCGACCCAGCCGCCCCGGTCGATGACCGTCTCCACCAGGTCGTCGACGAGGTCGGAACGACGCGATCCCGCTCCGGGCTCGCTGTCGGCCGGGAGCCGGCGGATGCCGTCGTCGTCGACGAGGCCGGGCCAGGTGTGGCCCTCCTCGACGAGGAGCATCACCGGACGGGACGCGTGAGCGGCATCCCAGCAGTCGCGGATGCCGGCGTGCACGTGCTCGGGGTCGGTGACCATCGCGACGTCGAGCGCGTCGACCGCCTCCTCCTCCCGCGACCGGAGGTACTCGGCGAGAGAGAGCCTGGCCGCGGTGTAGAGCGCCGGCACCGACTCGGCCTCCGGGCCCATGACCACCCCGGCCAGCCGGTCGAGGTGCTTGCTGGTGCGCAACAGCCGCCGCACCGGCTCGATGTCGCCCGCGATGATGAGCGGCGCGGGCCGCCGGGCGCGGGCCGTGGCGAGGGCCGCGTCGACGCGGCTCACGAACTCGTGCTGCCGGTCGTCGCCGGTCTCGAGCGCGCCCAGCACCGGCATCGTGTGCTCGACCGGGAACGCCGCGTCGCCGGCGGGCACGAGGGTATCGGCATGGCCGCGGTACAGCTGGGCCGAGGTCGCGCGCAGCAGGAGCAGCAGGTGCGGTGGCGTGCGGTGCAGGCTCTGCAGCACCTCGCGGGTGCGGAAGGTGCCCTCGACGACGACACCCGGCTCGACCGACACCGGCAGGCGCAGTGACCGCACCAGCGCGGCGCTGGCGAACAGCGCGAGGCCGCGCCCGGTCGGTCCTGAGCGGGCCTGTTCGGCCAGGGTGGTCAGCCGGCGTCGCACCTCCGGCGCGTCGACGTCACGGGCCTCCAGCTCGGTGCGCGCTGCATCGACCAGGCCGGTCAGGCGCTCGCCGTCGGCGGGCAGCATGCGTGCCGCGGGCACCGTGTCGAGCAGCACGGTCACCGACGGCCAGCCTCTCGCCTGGACCAGCTGACTGACCTCGGCCGCCTGCAGGGTGTCGATCTGGGATGGCGCACCTCGTGAGGCGTCCCGGCGGTGCGAACGCACGGGTACCCCGCGGACGGTGTCTCTGGACAAGGTCTCTCTGGCCATGGCGGCTCCGGTCGTCGGGCCCACGGTGGTGGGCTGTCGGCCGGAGGTCTGACCCGGCCGCGTGTGACGCGACCTCGAACCGCCGGGCCTCGGTGACGAGACCGTCC
>JBOFBK010000672.1:0-5431 GCA_051645525.1 Dermatophilaceae bacterium
GGTGGCGGCGGCGCTGAGCGGGCACCTGTGCCGGTGCGGGGCGTACCCGGGCATCGTCCGGGCCGTGCAGCGGGCGTGCGCCGGCGACTTCGACCGGCCGGGGGAGCTGGGGCCGCAGCGGGTCGAGGCCCACGCCAAGGTGACCGGCGCGGCTCGTTACACGGTCGACGTGCGGCTCGACGGCCAGCTCATCGGCGTGGTGCTGCGGTCGCCGCATCCGCACGCGCGCGTGGTCTCGGTCGACGTCGAGCCGGCGCACGCGGTCACCGGCGTTCGCGCGGCCGTCCCGATGCTCGAGCCGGGAGACCTGGTGAGGTACGTCGGTCAGGAGGTCGCCGCGGTGGCCGCGGTCGACCGGGAGGCGGCGGAGCACGGCATCCGCGCGATCAGCGTCGAGTACGAGGTGCTGCCTGCTGTGGTCGGCGCCGAGGCGGCCCGGGCCGGCGGCGCGCCCCGTGTGTACCCGGGTCTGCGCAAGCCGGCGCCGAGCGCGGCCGAGGGTCCGCTGTTCCCCACTCCGTGGAAGGGCAACGTGCGTGGCCCCACCACCGGCTTCTCGACCCGTCGAGGGCGCGCCCGTCGCGCCCTCGAGCGGGCCCGTGCCGCGGGCGACGACCGGCTCGTCGACGGGGTGTTCACCACCAGCCCGCAGGTGCACACCCCGCTGGAGCCGCACGCCTGCGTGGCCCGCTGGGTCGATGGTGCGCTCGAGGTGCACGTCTCGACGCAGGCCGTCGCCCACCTGCGGCACGCGCTCGCAGAACGGTTCGACCTCGACGAGGGCCGGGTCACGGTGCTGGCCGAGCACGTCGGCGGCGCGTTCGGCAACAAGCTCGCGCTCACCGGCGAGACCGTGGCGGCCGTGCAGCTCGCGCGGGCCGCCGACGCACCGGTCGGGGTCGTGCTCGACCGCGCCGAGGAGCTCACCGTCGGGGGCCACCGGCCGGCCGCGCGCCTCGACGTCGCGCTGCTCGCCGGCGCCGACGACGAGCTCGCCGCCGTGCGGTTTCACGCCGACGGCGACGGCGGTGTCTCGATCGGGTCGGCCATCGCCGGGCTGGCGCGGGTGATGTACCCGGCCGCCGCCAAGGACCTCGTCGACAACGACGTCGTCAGCAACCTGCCGCCCGGCACCCCGTTCCGGGGGCCCGGCGGGCCGCTCACCTGCTGGGCGCTCGAGCAGGCCGTCGACGACGTCGCGCTGCGCCTCGGCTCCGACCCGCTCGACCTGCGGCGCCGCTGGGACCCCGACCCGCTCCGGCACGCGCTCTACGACTGGGCGTCGGCCCTGCCGGCCTGGCAGCAGCGCGACGCCGGCCAGGGCTCCGGCCCGGTACGCCGCGGGGTGGGTGTGGCCGCGGCGAACTGGTTCTACTGGTACGACGCCGCGTCCGAGGTCGAGGTGGCCACCTCGGGCGAGCAGGTGCTCGTGTCGACCGCGGTGCAGGACATGGGCACCGGCATCCGCACCGTGCTGGCCCGCACCGTCGCCGACGAGCTCGGCGTCGACGCGGCACGGGTCGTCGTGCGCCTGGGCGACTCCCGGCTGCGGCCGGGACCGGTGTCCGGCGGCAGCCGCACCACCGCCACTCTCGTGCCGGCCGCCGTCGCGGCCGCACGGCAGCTGCGCCACGACCTCGCCGGCGGATGGCGTGACCACCGGGTCGTGCGTCGGCGCGGCTCCGACCCCGCCGCGGCGGCCGGGGTGAGCGGGCCGTTCGCCGGAGCCGGCGCGGTCGGCTGGGTCTTCGGCCAGGCGCTGCGGCGGCTCGGCGGGCTCACCACCGGGCACGGGTGGACCGGCGCGGTCGTGGTGAGCGAGGTGGAGGTCGACATCCGCACCGGCCACGTGCGCGTCATCCGGGTGCACGAGGGTCTGGCGATCGGGCGGCCCCGGGCCAGGCGGCTCGCCGAGAGCCAGGTGCACGGCGCGGTCGTGCAGGGAGTCGGGTTCGCGCTCTACGAGGAGCGGCAGCACGACGCCACTACCGGTCGGGTGCTCAGCGCCGGGCTCGAGGACTACCGCATCCCCGGCATCGCCGACGCTCCCGAGATCGAGGTGCACTTCCACGAGGCCGGCTTCGAGCACGTCGAGGGCGGCGGGGTGGGGCTCGGGGAGGTGGCCACGCTCGCCGTGGCGGCCTCGGTGGGCAACGCCGTGCACCACGCCACCGGATGGCGACCGCGCGACCTGCCGATGCGGCCGGACCGGGTGCTCGCCGGCCTCGCCGGGCAACGGTCCGGGGCCGCAGCCGTGCGGGGTGCCCGGTGACCGGCGGCCGGAGCGCGCCGGTGGAGTTCCGGGCCGGCGGCACCGACGTGTCCGAGCGCCGTCGCAGCGGCGTCACCCGCGGCCCGGTGGTCGAGCTCACGAGCCGGCCTGGGCCGCAGGGGATCTCGATCGACGCCGACGGCGGCTCGCTCGACGCGCTGTGCACCATGGCCGACCTCGCCGGCCATGCCGGGCTCGTCGCCGGCTACCCCGGGCTCGCGGCCACCGCGGGTGCGCTCGCGACGCCGCAGGTGCGCGCCATGGCCACCCTCGGCGGCAACCTCGCCCAGCACACCCGCTGCTGGTACTATCGCAACCCGGCGTTCAGCTGCCTGCGCCGGCCGGGCGGCAGCGGCTGCCCGGCCCGCGAGGGCAACCATCTCCACGGCGTGGCGTACGACCGCGGGGGCTGCGCGTGGCCGCACCCCTCGTCGGTGGCGGCGGCGCTGCTCGCCTACCGGGCCGAGGTCGAGGTCGACCGCGTCGACGGCCGGGTCGAGACGATGGCCACGGGCGTGCTCTACGACCCGGCCGGCGCGCGCGACCACGCCCTCTCGCCCGGCGAGCGCATCCTGCGGGTGCTGCTGCCGCCGGCGGTGCCCGGCGAGCGAGCGGGCTACTTCCGAGCCATCTCCCGGTCGCACGCCGAGTGGCCGCTCGTCGAGGCGGTCGTCGCGGTCACCGTCGACGGCGGCCGGATGACGACCGCCCGGGTCGGACTGGGCGGAATCGCCAACACGCCCATGTCGGCCGAGCCGGTCGAGGAACGGCTCGTGGGGCTGGCGCCGGACGACGAGGCGGCGGTGGTCGGTGCGGTCGAGGCCGGGATGTGCGCCCTGTCGGACGCGCCGTCGTTGCGTGACACCGCGTACAAACGCGCCCTTGTCGCACCCACGGTGGCGGAGGCGCTGCGACGGGCCGTCGGAGCCGGGACGGGATGACGTCGGTGCCCGGCCGAGCGGCCCGGGCGCACGGGCAGGGGCCCCCGAGCGAGGATGCCGCGTCATCCGACGGCGCCCCTCCCCGGTCGCCCGCCCCTCGCCGGTCGCCCGCCCCGGGCTCGACGGCCGGCCGGGGTGGTGAGACGTCGGCGGCGCTGCTGCGCGCGGCGGTGGAGCTGTTCGCCGAACGCGGCTACGGGGAGACGCCGGTGCCCGAGCTCGCCCGTCGCGCGGGCGTCGCGGTCGGCACCGTGTACCGGTACGTACCGAGCAAGCAGGCCCTGGTCAACCTCGTCTATCGCCACGGCAAAACCGGCCTGGCGGCCCGGCTCCCGCTGCGCGAGAACGACGGCATCGACGAGTCGTGGCGGGCGAGGTTCGACCGCTGGTGGCACGGGTTGTGGGCGTTCGGGCTCGAGGAGCCGGCCTTGTTCCTGTTCGTCGAGACGCACCATCACGACCCGTACCTCGACGACGAGTCGCGCGCCGTCGCGGCTCGGCTCGACTCTGCCGCAGAGGGTTTCGTGCAGGCCGGCCAGCACGCGGGCGCCTTTCGCGGCGGCAACCCGGCTCATCTCGTCGCCATGGTCATGGGGTGCTTCGTCGGCCTGCTGCGCAGCGGCCCGCTCGACCCGGCCGACCGGCAGGCCACCGCCGATGCCGCCTGGGCCCTGCTCCGTGCGCCGGACTGATCGACATCCGCCGGTCTGGCGGGCCGTTCGGCGTGGCCGGTTGGGTGCTGCTGGTCCGGTCGAAGGTCGGCGCAGCCAGCGTATGCTTGGGCATATGCGGACCACGATCAACCTTCCCGACGACCTGTATGCGCGGCTACGCGATCGGGCTCGCGAGCATGGCCGCACCGTGACGGCCGAGCTGGAGGATGCGGTGCGGGCTCGGCTCGACGCGCGCCAGCCGCGACGAGGCCGGTTCGTCGTGACGCCGTTCCGGGGGACCGGTGTCAGGCCGGGCGTCGACCTCGACAACGGTTCGGCCTTGCTGGACCTCATGGACGGGGTCGATGCCGGGGGCGACACGGCGGACCCCCGCCGGTGAGGATGCCCGACGTCAACGTGCTGGTCGGCGCCTACCGCACCGACGCTGCCCACCACCGACCGCTGAAGTCCTGGCTCGCCGACGCCGTGTCGGACCTCGAGCCGGTCGGCCTCACCGACGCCGTGCTGGCGGGCTACGTACGAGTCGTGACGCATCCACGCGTGTTCGACGTGCCGACTCCGATCGAGGAGGCGATGACGCACGTGCGAGCCCTGCTCGACGACGACGGCACCACCCGAGTGGTGCCAGGGTCGCTCTTTCCGCGCGAGTTCGAGCGGCTGTGTCTTGCCGTCGGGGCGCGGGGCAACCTGGTGAGTGACGCCGCGCACGCCGCCGTGGCGATCGAGGCCGGGGCGACCTGGTACTCCCGGGATCGCGACTTCGCCCGGTTCCCCGGCCTGCGCTGGCGGCTTCCCGACCGCTGATGATGTCCGGGAGCACCTCCGCCCGCCGGATTCGCCGGCGAGGAACGGACCGACCGCACGGCGCAACGCCTGACCGCACAGGAGCTCGCCAGGCGCTGCCTCGCCGGGACGGTTGACTCTCCCCCGCGGGGAGACTTCACACTGGCGACGTGGCGGATGACGACCTCGCAGTGGGCAGTGACCCGGAGCACGACCCGGGCCGCGACCTGGACGACGACCCGAAGCGCGACGACCCGGTGGCGGATGACGACCCGCTGATGCCGATCGGCATGTTCTCGACCGCGTCGCTGGTGTCGGTCAAGTCGCTCCGCGCGTATCACGAGCAGGGCCTGTTGATACCGGCCGTCGTGAATCCGATCACCGGCTACCGCTCATACCGGGTGTCGCAGCTCGTCGACGCCCAGGTGATCAAGCGGCTCCGTGACCTCGACCTGCCGCTACGCGCGGTCGCCGAGGTCGTGCGGGCCCGGGATCCGCAGGTGACCCGCCGGGTCGTCGCCGAGCACGAGCTGGTCATGCGGGCGCGGCTGGCCGACCTCACTCGCGTGGTCGACGAGCTGCACGAGGCGGTGTCCCAGCCGGTGTTCCAGACGCCGGCGCACGTGCGCCACGAACCGGGCCGGCACCTGCTCGCGATCCACCGGCTGGTCGAGCAGCCGGGCCACGACGGCTACGCCGCGTTCCTCGACGAGGCGTATCCCGTTCTGTACGAGGGCGGCCGGCGGCTCGGCGTCGAGCCC
>JBOFBK010000673.1:0-8112 GCA_051645525.1 Dermatophilaceae bacterium
GGATGACGCCGTGGCCCCCACGTCGAAGCTCTGCGCGAACTGTGGCAGCACCGGCGTGATGAGCCCGAACCCGATCGCGATGACGAACGCGGCCGCGATCAGGACCCAGATCTCGCGAGGGATGCGCTCCGGCGTCGCCTCGCCGGTCATCGGCGAGGAGCCGGCGTCGTCAGAGTCCGGTCGATCGCCGGCAGGGTCGCGGTCGACGGGTCAGGGCACACGACGCACCAGTATGCCGCCGGGCGCCGACACCACCGCGGTCGCCGCGGTCGCCGCGGTCGCCGCGGTCGCGGCGGTCGCGGCGTGCTCAGCGCACCACGACCGCCACGCCGAGCGGCAGGAGCGCGAGCAGCACGAGTACCGAGTCGGCGTGCCGCCACGGTGCCGGCCGGGCCCAGGTGCGCTGCCGCGCGGTGGCGAAGCCGCGGGCGTCCATCGCCACCGCCAGGTCGGCGGCCGCGCGCAGGGTGTGCACGAGCAGTCCGACCGTCATGACCGCCAGCTGCCGCGCCATCCGTACCGGATGCCGCCACGACGCACCGAGACCGCGCACCCGGCGGGCCCGGCCGAGGTCGACCCAGTGCCGGCCGAGACCGTGCACCCGCTGCACCGCCGCCGCGGTGGCCACGACCGGCCGGTCGGGCAGGCCGAGCCGCTGCGCCAGGTGGTCGCCCAGCTCGTCCGGGTCGACCCAGGACAGCAGCACCGCCGACGGCAGCACGATGACGAGCACCCGCAACGCCACGGTGAGCGCCGGGTCGGCCTCGCGGCCCGCGAGCCACCACGTCGACCACCCCACCGACAGCGCGGCCAGCACCCCCGGGAGCAGCCGGATGACGACCCGCCGCACCCGGGCGGGAGGTGCGGCTCCCCGGCCCGGAGCGCACAGACCGACAGCGGCCAGCCCGACCTGGGCGGCCAGCACCCACGCGCTCGTCGACCAGTGCGGTGAGAGCACCCCGGCCGGCACCGCGAGCAGCGCCGCGAGAAGGAGGGCGAGCGGCCCGCATCCGGCCAGCAGAGGAACCCGAGGCGGCGGCCCCGGCGCGGGACGAGGCCGCGGCGGGGCCGTCATCCGGTGCACGGTGTCGGCCCGACCGGTCAGGTGCGGGTCGTGGGTCGCGGCCACCACCGCGCCGCCGGCCGCTCGGTACCCGTCGAGGAGCCCGACGAGCGCGGCCCAGGTGTGGCGGTCCTGGCCGACCGTGGGCTCGTCGGCCAGCACGGTGGCCGGTCCGTGCAGCACGGATGACGCGACCGCGAGGCGGCGCTGCTCCCCACCGGAGAGCGTGCGCGGGTCGGCCGGCCCGAGCCGGCCGAGCCCGACCGCGGCGAGCACGGCGCGCGCCCGCTGTTCGGTGCCGGCATCGGCGTCACCGAGCGCTCGCGAGGTCGCGAGCATCTCGTCGAGCACGGTCGGGGCGACGATCGTGGCGCTCGACCACTGCGGAACCCACGCGAGCGCCCGCGCCAGGCCTGACGAGTCGAGGTCTGCCGGCGCCTCGGCTCCGGCGCGCACGGCATCCGCCGGCTCGGTGGGGAGGAAGCCGGCGAGCGCCTGCATCACGGTCGACTTGCCCGAGCCGCTCGGGCCGACCAGCGCGGTGAGCGTGCCCGCGTCGGCGCGCAGTGGTGTGCCGAGCTCGGCGGCCCGGCGGGTGCGCGTGGTCCCGTCGAGATGATGAGTCACCCGGTGGACGGCGAACGGCTCAGCGCTCAACTCTCCCGCCGAGCCGCCGCCAGGGCCGCCCCGGGGTGCGGGAGGAGCGAGGTCCGGGCGCGTGGCGGGCGTCGGCCGCGACCCGGTGAGACCGAGGTCGACCGGCACGGGCGTGGGGGGCGGCGTGCCGGGAACCCAGATCCCGAGGTCGAGCAGCAGGTCGTGCTCGCGGTCGAGCACCCGCGCCACCGGGCCGTCGGCCGCGACCCGGCCGTCCCGACCGAGCACCACCAGCCGGTCGACCACACCGACCCACGGCTCGAGCAGGTGCTCGACGATCACCAGGGTGCGCCCGTCGAGACGCTCCACGGCATCGCGCACCTCGCCGGCGCACCCCGGGTCGAGCATCGCGGTGGGTTCGTCGAGGAGCACCACCGCCGGGTCGAGCGCCAGGGCCCCGGCGAGGGCGAGCCGCTGGGTCTGCCCGCCGGACAGCGCCGACGTCGGGGTGTCGAGCGGCAGGTCGTCCAGGCCCACCGCCGCGAGTGCCACGGTGACCACCGCCGGCATGGCCGCGGGCGGCATCCCCACGTTCTCGGGGCCGAACGCGACGTCACGGCCGACCGTGGCGGCGACCACGCCGGCGCCGGGCTCCTGGAGCACCAGCCCCACCGTGCCGGGCCGAGCGCCCGGGTCGGCGCCGTCGACGGTGACCGACCCCGAGCGCTCGCCGGTGTCGACGGTGCCGAGCAGTCCGGCGAGCGCCCGGAGCAGGGTGGACTTGCCCGAGCCGGACGCACCGGCGAGCAGCACCCGCTCCCCGGGAGCGACGGTCAGACCGATGTCGCGGAGCACCGGCTCGCGGCGCCCGTACGGCCGCCAGGTCAGACCGGTGACCTCGACCCGGCCCCGATCCTGCTCCCGGCGCTGCTCGGAATGTGGGTGATGATCGTCTCCAGGACACCGGTCGTCACCCACGTCCGCCGACATGCGGTCAGACAGCGCGGGTCTCCTGCAGCTCCTGTCCCGCGGGGAACGGCGACAGGGCACCGGCCCGGGCGAGCACCCGCACCAGCAGACAGCCGCCGACCCCGGCGAGCACCACGCCGGAGACCCCCATCGCCGCGAGGTAGGCGAGCTTGTCGGGCAGCGTCCACTCGGCGTACCACCCGCCACCGTTCGCGAGCACCGAGAGAATCGGCACGTCAGCCCACGACGCGGGGAACCGCACGACCTCGAACACCCACTCCAACGGTGCGGAGAGCGTGCCGGCCGAGGCCGCGGCCGCCACCCCGAACGCCCGGTAGCCGAGCAGCGCGAACGCGAGCTCGGCGCCGAGACCCTGCAGGATGCCGCTGACCAGCACCGTGGCACCCCACTCGGTGCCCGGGAGCATCGACACCAGCGCCGCGACGACCTCGCAGAACAGTGCGGCACCCGGCCGCCGCACCACGAGCCCGCCGACCACGCCGGCGAGGAACCAGGTGCCCACGAACAGCCCGGCCAGCGGGGCGTACCCGATCTTCAGCGCGGTGATCGGCCCGGTGTAGAGCAGGCCCCACCCCCAGAACACGACGCCGAACGCGGCGCCGAGGAACGCGATGGTGAGGATGTCGACCGTGCGCCATCGGGTGAGCGGGCGGGTCGCCCGCAGTGAGCCGCGCCGGGGTGCCCCGGGGGGTGGCGTGACGTGGTGGTCCTGCGGTGTGCGGTGGTGCGACGTGGTCATGCGTTCTCTCCCGTGGTCTCCGGCGGACACCTCGGGGAGGTGCGCTGCCGGCATCCGGGACGGATGACGACGACGCACCTGAGATTCCCGACTCCCTTCGCCGGTGCTAACCGGATCAGGTTCGAGGGTCTGCGGCGGGCCGCACTCTCAGCGCTCGGGGCGCTCCCCTGTCGTTCGACCCTGTGAGCATAGCCCCGCGTGGCTAGGGTGAGCAGGGCCCGGCCCGGGTAGAGGTCGAGCGACCGATGTCCACCGCAACCATCCGAGGTGACGAACCGTGGGAACACTCGTGTGGAAGCTGCTCGGCACCGGGGGCGCCCTCCTCGCCGGCGTGCTCGCCACCAAGCTCGTCGACGCCCTGTGGGCCAAAGCCGGCCAGGACAGCGTCAACCCCAAGAGTCCGGACGCGCCGCTGGCCAAGGCCATGGCGTACGCGGCGCTCACCGGCCTCGCCGTCGGCACGGCCAAGACCCTCACCACGCGCAAGGCGGCCCGGTACTACGCCCAGTCCAGCGGCCACCTGCCCAAGGAGATCCGCAACGACGCCGCTTGACCCGTCGGCCGCCGAGGGTGCACCTTTGTCGACCGACGAGCCGACCAGTTCCTGTCGGTACGAGGTGGCAAGCTGGAGACCGTGAGGAGGGCACTGATGGACGAGATGGAGTTCACCGTCGACGAAGGAAGCATGGCGTCCGCCGATCACTTCTTCAGCGCCGGAGCACATCTCATCGCCCTGCTCGACCAGGTGTCCGATGTCCCGGTCGACTGGCTGCTCACTGACCTGCATCTCGGTTCTGCGGTTGCTCGCATCGCCGCACCGATGGCGACTCCTGAGGCTTCCAGCGTCTTACGCCGTGTGGTGAGCGGCCTTCGCGATATCGGTGCCGGTCACGCGGCTCCACGCGACTGGAACCCCGACGCGGTGAGCACGGCTCGTCATTTCGTCGAGGCGTCCACACGCAGCGGCGAGGACATGGGCAACGCCAGGGCGCACCTGCGACTAGCAACCTCAGGTCCCGACTCGACGCCCGTCCCTCTCACCAGGGAACTGGCCGACATCCTCGCGGCGCTGCAACCGTTCGAGCGCCGTATGCCCGGCGCGGTACGCGGCCGACTCGTCGGACTGAACGTCTCACGGGGGAACCGTGCCTCGCTCCGCCAGGATGGCGGTCGAATAGCGCGTGTGGCCTTCGACGACAGCCTGCGGCAACCCTTCAAGGAGGCGATGCTCGAAAAAGTAGAACTCGTCGGGGAAGTGCGGCAGGACGCCGACGGAGTCGTATTTCACGTTCGAGCATCCGGAGTCCGCACACTGGCAACGGGGCGGACCGACTGGACCTCCTTGTTCGGTATCGAACCCAACCTGACAGGTGGCCGGACCGTCGAGGACTACCTGCAGGACGCCCGTGGCGAGGCCTGAGCGGATCCATCGGGTTCTCCTCGACGCGTCCTGCCTGATCGGACTCATCACCGGCGACGAGCAGATGAAGCCGCTTCTCACGCTTCTCCGCGAGGTTGACGCTGGTCACATCAGCATTGTCGAGTCGACTGCAATCATCGCTGAAGTGCTGCCTGGGCACTCGGGTGGCGACCCTTCGGCGAGGGACGCCATACTTGCCCGTCTCGAGTCGCCTGAGGTGCAGCTGATCGACGTGTCCACCGTGGTCGCACGGAAGGCTGCCGAACTCCGAACCACGTTCCGGCTGAAGACGTGGGACGCCATCCACTTGGCGACGGCGATCGTTGCGGACGTTGACGTCGTCTTTGTCCGTGATGCGCGGTTCCCCACGGGACAGACCGTGGAAGGGGTGTTCGTCTCCCCTCCGTTCGACATCGACGACGACAAGCTGCCGCTCGACGGTTGAGAACAGCGAACCGCCTGCCTGGGCGCCGCATGTTCGAACCAGGAGACAGTTCATTCCGAGAGGTCGCCGGCGTCGGGCGGATGACGCGGGCTCGCCTCCCGCAGAGCGGGCCCCGGTCCGGCGAGATCGGCCACCACCTCCGTGAGCGCGCCGATGCCGGTCAGGCAGTCGTCGGCGGAGGCCCACTCGTCGGGCGAGTGGCTGACCCCGGTGGGGTTGCGCACGTAGAGCATGGCGGTGCGCACGCCGTGGTTCGCCAGGATGCCGGCGTCGTGGCCCGACCCGGTGGCCACGACTGGCAGCCCGCCGAGCAGCACAGCCAGGCGTCGCACGAGCACGGGGTCGAAGCGGGTCCTCGGGGTCCAGAACTCCTGGGTGACCAGGGCGTCGAAGTCGCCGACCACGTCGCGCACGTCGCTCACGACGCCGAGCACGGCGTCGGCGTCGACACCGCGAGCGTCGAGCCACCCGGTGGCGCAGCCGGCGATCGCGTTCGCGACCCCCGGCTCGACGAGGACTTTCCCGACCGTGGCCAGGCAGCCACGCGACTCCGCAGCACGCCGGGCCGCGATGATCGCGGCCGCGAGCCCGAGGATGGCGTCCTCGCGGTCGGCGAGCATCGTCGTGCCGGCGTGGTCAGCCGTCCCGGGCACGTCGATACGCCAGCGGCCGTGCGGCCAGATGCCGCTGCCCACGCCGACCGGCCGGCCGAGGTCGGCGAGCGTCCGGCCCTGCTCGATGTGCAGCTCCACGAAGGCGCCGACCCGGGCGATGACCTCCTCGTCGTGGCCGAGCCCGCTCGGGTCGTGTCCGAAGCGGGCCATGGCCTCGGCCATCGACAGGCCGGCCCCGTCGGTGAGGCCGCGCGCCCGGTCGGCGCCGAGCGCACCCGTGATGACACGCGAGCCCGCGCACGCGACCCCGAACCGCGCCCCCTCCTCGTCGACGAAGTTGACCAGGCCGACGGGCCGCACCGGGTCGAAGCCCCGCTGCCGCAGCTCGTCGACCGCGGCGAGAGCGGAGACCACACCGAGCGGCCCGTCGAACGCGCCGCCGCCCGGCACCGAGTCGAGGTGCGAGCCGACGACGACGCCCGGGTCGCCCGAGCCGGCCGCCGCGTCGGCGTCGCCCCACCAGGCCCACTGGTTGCCCATGCCGTCGACGGTCAGGTCCAGGCCGCGGTCGGCGCACTCGCCGGCGAACCACTCCCGTAGGTCGTGGTCCTCGCGAGTCCACGCAAGCCGGTGGTATCCGCCCGAACTCCCACGCCGCCCGATCCCGGAGAGGTCGTCCCACATGCGGCGGAACGAGATCTGTGCCGCGCCGTCCCGGGGCGGCGTCGTGGTCATGAGCCCATTGCACCAACTCGATCCGGTCTGCGGGGTGTCCGGTACGGGCGTCTTGTGCCTAGAGTCGACGAGGCGACATCCGCGGACGGCTCGGGCGAACAGCGTGCGCTCGCGGACGGCCCGGGCCGACGCCCTCGTCGTGGCCCTCGGCGCGGATGCCGCCGACGTCACCGAACTGCGATGAGGGTGACGCCGTCCGGGATGGCGCGCACGCGTCATCCGGATGCCGGAGATCGTGGACCCGCGGATGACGCGAGCGCGCCTCACTCGCGCCGCTCGCGGCCTCCCGGCCGTCTACGCGGCACCCGCTGGCCTGCGTGGGCGGCCTCGGCGCACCTCGGGTCGTCGGGGCAGAATCACGGATGTGACGTCATCCGAGCACTCATCGCACGAGCACGAGCACGCGCATCGCCCTCCGCACCCTCTCGAGCCGGGCGTGCGACCCGGCGCTGCCGAGTGGGACGCTCGCTACCGCGAGCAGGACCGCATCTGGAGCGGCGAGCCGAACCACGCGCTGGTCACCGAGGCGGCAGGTCTCTCCCCCGGCCGGGCGCTCGACATCGGCTGCGGCGAGGGCGCGGATGCCGTGTGGCTGGCGCGGCACGGCTGGGACGTCGTCGGCGTCGACCCGTCGGGCGTCGCACTGGACCGGGCGCGCGCTGCGGCGATCTCGGAAGGTGTCGACGTCACCTGGCTCCACGCCGAGCTGGCCGAGGCGGCAGGTGACCTGGACGACGCGTCGTTCGACCTCGTAAGCGCCTGCTACGCAACGCTGTTCCACGACACCGACCCGCTTCCCGCGCTGACCCGGCTGGTGGCGCCCGGTGGCTCGCTGCTCGTCGTGCACCACGTCGACATCGACGCCGAGCAGGCCCGCGCACACGGCTTCGACCCCGAAGAGCTGCTCTCCCCCGCCGACGTCGCCACCGGCCTCGACCGGGCATGGAGCGTCGTCGTCGACGAGCGCCGGCCGCGCGTCATCAGCGGCGGCTCGGGCGCCCACCACGCCGACGACCTCGTCGTCCGCGCGGTGCGTCGACCACGGTCGTGACGTCAGGTCGGCAGGCGATCAGGCCGAGAGACCACGACGGAACGCCTCCAACATCTCGGATCCTTCCGGGACGGCTAGACGGAGGGACAGCGCAGACCACTGGGCATCGAGCACCGCGATGACAGCAGCGACGCTCCTCGACGACAGCAGCTCGCGGGCCGCACGACCCAGGCGCCACGGACCCATGAGTTTGATGTCGCCGTTCCACGCCGCCACTGCATCATCGTCGTTCCATGCCAGCTCCTCGAACACACCGTTGCACGTGCCGGACGACGTCGAGCGGAACCAGCTCAGCCGCGCTGGGTGAGGCGTCGAAGGACGGGATCACGCTGCTCCAGCTCCTCGACGATCTCGATCTGACGGGATCCCCGGACGCGATGAGGTCCGCCCGGATGACGGGTGCGGGAGCATAGGGCGGCGAGATGACCGTCGGAGACCAGAACGGAGACGCAAGACTG
>JBOFBK010000674.1:0-5832 GCA_051645525.1 Dermatophilaceae bacterium
GGCGGCGGCCATGACCTCCTCGAAGGCACGCTGCGCGCGCCGTTCGGCGTCGGCATCACCGGGGCGGTAGACGATGGCCGGATGGGTGTTGCCGTCGCCGGCGTGTGCGACGACGGGGATCTCCACGTCGTGCCGAGCCGCGATCCGCTCCACGGCAGCGAGCAGCTCGGGCAGCACCGGCACGGGCACACCGACATCCTCGGGCAGCACCGTGCCGCGCGCCTCGATGGCGGTGAAGTGCAGCCGCCGGGCCTGCACGAACAGCTCGCCCTCGTCGGGGTCGTCGGTGGCGAAGACCTCCTTGGCACCGGTGCGCTCGCACACCGACACCACCGTCGCGGCCTCCTCCTCGCGAGCCGCACCCGGGGCGTCGGTCTGGATGACGAGCAGCGCGCCGGCGTCGCGGTCCAGGCCCATCGGCTGGTAGTCCTCGACCGCATTCACACTCGCCCGGTCCATCAGCTCGACCATCGACGCGCGCACCGAGCGGCCGAGCTCGACCACCGCCGCCGCGGCATCCGCCACGGTCGGGAACGTCGCGACCACGGTGGACCGAGGCGGCTGGGCGGGCACGAGCCGCAGCACGGCGCGGGTGACGACACCGAGGGTGCCCTCGGAGCCGACGAACAGCTTGAGCAGGCTGAGCCCGGCGACATCCTTGATGCGCCGGCCGCCGAGGGTCACCAGCGTGCCGTCCGCGAGGACGACGTCGAGCCCGAGCACGTAGTCGGTGGTGACGCCGTACTTGACGCAGCACAGGCCGCCGGCGTTGGTGGCGATGTTGCCGCCGATCGAGCAGATCTCGTACGAGCTGGGATCCGGCGGGTACCACAGGCCGTGCTCGGCGACGGCCCGCTTGACCTCGACGTTCAGCGCGCCGGGCTCGACCACCGCGACGCGAGCGGCGGTGTCGACCTCGATGGCGCGCATCCGCTCGAGCGAGAGCACGATGCCGCCGTCGACCGCGAGCGCACCTCCGGAGAGCCCCGACCCGGCGCCGCGGGGAACGACCGGGATGCCGTGCCGCGCCGCCCAGCGCACCGCCTCCTGCACGTGGGCCGCGGTCTCGGCGCGGACCACGGCGAGCGGGGTGCCGGCCCGGGCGTCGCGCGTCCAGTCGTGCCGGTACTTCTCGACCGCCTCCGGGGCGGTGACGACCACGCCATCCGGGAGCGCGGCGACCAGCTCAGCGACCACGTCCACGTCTACGGCATCCACGGCGTCCACGGCATCCACGGCGTCCACGGCGTCCACGGCGGCAGCGTCGGTGCGGTCCACGGAACCACTCTCGCACGGGTTCACGCCGTCCGGCCCGCGCGCAGGCCCGTGCCGGCACACGGTCGACCCACCCCGGGTCAGGACCGGATGGCGACCACCACGGAGTTGACGACGTCGTCCAGCGGATGCAGCTCGACCAGCGGCGTGAGCCGGCCCTCGCTCGCGGCCACCAGGTCGGCCGGGTCGACCGGCGGGTAGAGCAGGGTCCGCAGGCGATAGGCGCCGCGGGCTACCAGCAGCGCACCGGTGCGCATCCGGTTGGTCACCGCGGCGACGACCTCACCCTTGGCCGCACGGTCCAGCCCGACCAGCGCGGCGAGGATGACCAGGTCGGCGTCGGCGATCGAGGCGAAGTCGCGCGCATCGCCGCGATGCACCCGCACGTCACCCCAGTGGGCGAGGTGCCCGGTCACCTCCGACGCCAGGTCGCTCGCCTCGATGTCGATGTCGACGGCGTCGACGCGGGCGCCAAGCGACCGCGCGAGGTACAGCGCGGTCATCGGCAACGGACCGGAGCCCAGCACGCACACGTGCCGAAGCCGGTCGGCGTCGACGCCGAGGCCGCCGACCGCGTGCAGCTCCAGCGAGGTCAGCCGCCGGTAGTTGTCGAGGTATGGGAACGCCGCAAGCTCGTCCTCCGGCGTCGTCGCGGCCACGACCCGGCGGGCCCAGTGCCGCTCCAGCCGGAACTCGCCCTCGGCGCACAGGCTGCGCAGCCGCTCGGTCACCGCCCGCACCTTCGGGTCGCCCAGGACGACCTCGACGTCCTCACCCGGCCGGTAGGCGCACGCGGCGACCAGCTCCCGGAACGCCCGGTTCGTCTCCGACCGCGGTTCGAGGTCGCGCATGACGGTGAACTGCTCCCACAGGCCGGTGATGACGCCCGCGCGGTCGACCGCAGGTTCGGTCACCGGCCACTCGCCGTCGTCGCGGCGGCATCCAGGCCGAGGCCGACCGTGGCCGCCACGTCGAGCACGAAGTGCACGCAGTTGTAGGGGTCCGGGCGAGCGTCGTAGATCTCGAGGGTCGGCATGGACCGCCAGAACCGCTCTGCGCCAGGCGAACCGGTGTCGGTGTGCAGGTACACCTCGGTGTATCCGCCCGACGTGGTGGCCCAGCGCACCGCCTGCCGCACCAGGGCCCGGGCCACGCCGCGGCGCCGGGCGTCCCGGTGCACCCACACCCGGCGCAGCTCGCAGACCTCGGGCTGGCTGTACCACGCCGCCAGCCATACCGGGTTCGGCGGCGACATCAGCCGGCACGGCTGCATCGCAGCGGTACCGACCACGGCTCCGTCGAGTCGTGCGACGAACAGCGCCGAACGCACGGGCCGCAGATACGCGGTGGCGAGGTCGTCGACGTCGCCGTGCCACGCCTCGCGGTAGCCGCCGAGGTCGGTCTCGAGCACCTCCCGCATCAGCCGCTCGGCCTCGGCGAGGTCGGACCGTCCCGCCAGCTCGACGCTCAGGGTCATCGCCACGTCTTTTCCTCGTCGTCAGTGTCCAGAAGGCGGCCTATACACCAGACCAGGTGCCGACCGCAGTGATAACGAATATCACAGGCGTCCAGTTCGACGACCGGCCGGCCTCCACAGAGTTCGGGGTCGACGAGCCACGCTCGGATGACTGCGCACGAGGTCGTCTGACTCCGCACGAGGTCGTCGCGACCGACCACGATGGCGACGGCTCCCCGGCAGCACCGGCAGCGACAACGGCGGTGAGCGCACACCGACGCCACCCGTGACGCCCGGTGCGTGACGTGCCTGTTCGGCACAGTCGATTGCCGCAGTGCGTACCGCCGGGGCATAGTCACCGACATGACCAAGCAGCAGAGCGATGACGTGAACGGCGATGGTCCGGTCAGCACCGCCGTGACGTTCTGGGAGGACTTCTACGCCGGCCGCGAGCAGGTCTGGACCGGTCGCGCCAACCCCGTCCTCGTGGAGGTGGTGACACCGCTGGCCCCCGGTCGGGCGCTCGACCTGGGCTGCGGGGAAGGCGGCGACGCCGTCTGGTTGGCGGAACAGGGCTGGCACGTCACCGCCGTCGACATCTCCCCCGTGGCGCTGCGCCGGGTCATCGACCACGCACGCGCCGCCGGCGTCGCCGACCAGATCACGGTGCGCCGACACGAGCTCGGCGTGACGTTCCCGGAGGGCCAGTACGACCTGGTCAGCGCTCAGTTCCTCCAGGCACCCGCCGAGGTCCGACTCGACCGCGACGCGGTGCTCCGGCGGGCCACCGGAGCGGTGGCCCCGGGCGGGCTGCTGCTGGTGGTGGAGCACGGCGCGATGCCACCCTGGGCCGGGGAGCACCACGCGGCCCACGACTTCCCCACGCCGCAGCAGACGCTCGCCGCGCTCGCCCTGCCGGCGGATGCCTGGGACCTCGAGCGATCCGGCGCGTTCGAGCGTGAGGCGAGCGGGCCGGACGGGCAGCGAGGCATGCTCGTCGACAACGTGATCGCCGCCCGCCGCCGCTGACGGCCGGACGCTCCGGCACACCGGTCATGCTCTCGCAGCCACACCGGGACCGGGACGCTCCGCGACTCACCGACGTGTCCGTCGTCGGTCCAGGCACTCGCTCCCTGCCGCACCGGCAGCGGGCCGCCGGACCGACCGGTATGTCAGAGGCGGCGGTCGGCGAGCACGGGGAAGGACTCGCGGTAGGCGGCGGTGGTGTCGAGGTCGACCTCGACCGAGAGCACCTCCTGCCCGCCGGTGGCGGCCTCGGCCAGCACCTCACCGGCCGCGGTGACCACCTGGCTGCATCCGCCCATCTCGACCCCGGCATGCGTGCCCGCCGTGTTGCACTGGATGACGACCGCCTGGTTCTCGACGGCCCGCGCACGACCCAGCAGCGACCAGTGCGCCACCCGGGCGGCCGGCCACGCCGCCGGCACGACGAGCACCTCGGCACCGGCGTCGGCCTGGCGGCGGTACAGCTCAGGGAAACGCAGGTCGTAGCAGGTCGACAGCCCAACCGGCACGAATGCGCCTGCGGCCGTGGGAAGTTGCACCACCGGCACCTCGGTGCCTGCCTCCATCAGCACCGGTTCGCCCGCTCCGAACCCGAACCGGTGCACCTTGCGGTACCACCCGAGCATCCCGCCGTCGGCACCGACGACGACCGAGGTGTTGGCCAGGTCACGACCGTCACGACCCGGCTCGGGAAGCCGCTCCACGAACGAGCCGGCATGCAGCACGACGGATGCCGCGCGGGCGGCATCCGCCATCGCGCGCGTCCACGGTCCGTCGAGCGGCTCGGCCAGCTCGGCCCAGCGCGGATAGCCGAAGCCGGTCGGCATCCACAGCTCGGGCAGCACGACGAGGTCGTGGCCGGCGAGGCCCGCGACGAGCGAGCAGACCCGGTCGACCCGTGCGGCGGCGCGCTCGTCGTCGCCGTACTCCAGTTGCACCACCGCGACGCGCATACCCGCCATTGTGGCCGGATGCCGCTCAGTGGGTGGAGTCGGCCTGGTCGATACCGCTCAGTGGGTGGAGTCGGCCTGGTTGCCGACCTTGCCGAGCTTGCCGAGCCAGGCGTTGTACGCCACGAGGTCGGCGTCGCCGTCGCGGTCGGCCTGCCGGTCCAGGCGACGGCTCTCGGCACCGTCGCGGCGCGCCCACTGCCACGCGACGATCACAGCCAGCACCAGCGTCGGGGCCTCGCCGACCCCCCAGGCGATCTCGCCGCCGAGCTGCTGGTCGGCCAGCGGGTCAGGGCTCCACGGCAGGTTGAGCTGGGTGTAGAAGCCCTCCGCCAGCAGAGCGTCGCTGCCGGTGAGCGCCACCCCGAAGAACGCGTGGAACGAGATGGTGGCGAAGAGCACGACGAGCAGCATCAGCGGCGACCAGCGCGGCACACCCGGGTCGGTGCCGATGAGCACCCACACGAAGAGGTAGCCGGTGAGCAGGAAGTGCGCGGTCATCAGCAGGTGGCCGGTGTGCGTGGTGAGCGCGAGCTCGAACGCGCCGGTGTAGTAGAAGACGGCGAGGCTGAAGAAGAAGAGCACCGCCGCCACCACCGGATTGGCCAGCACCCGCATGGCCCGGGAGTGCACGACCTGGAGCAGCACCTCGCGCGGGCCCCAGGTGCGGTCGGTGCGCGCCGGCAGCGTCCGCAACGCGAGCGTGACCGGCGCGGCCGGCACCAGCAGCAGCGGCACGATCATCGCGAGCGCCATGTGCTCGACCATGTGCACGCTGAACAGCACCCGCCCCCAGATACCCGGACCGCCGAACGTGGCCCAGCAGAAGAGCGCCCACCCCAGGACCCACAGCGCAACCCGCCACACCGGCCAGGCGTCGCCCCGGCGGCGCAGCCGGATGACGCCGCGCACGTAGAACCCGACCGCCAGCACCGCCACGGCGAGGAAGAGCCAGTCGACCCGCCAGGCGGTGAACCAGTCGGCACCGCTCATCGGCCCGGGGTCGGGGTACCCCGTCAGCTCGAGCACGCGGGTCTGCACCGGCTCCTGCTCGGCCACCGGCGGCGGGGTGCGGGCCAGCACCGCCGCCAGACCGCTCGCCGCACCCATGAGGGCCAGCTCGAC
>JBOFBK010000675.1:0-1952 GCA_051645525.1 Dermatophilaceae bacterium
GTGAGCCTCGACCGTCCGGCCGACGGCGTGAGGAACGGCACGTCATCCGGCAGGGGGATGACGACCGCACGCTGGGAGGATGGGGCGCCGGTTCGCGAGCGAGGCGAGGAGACGACGTGCAGTTCGGGCGCAGCTACGAGGAGTTCGAGGTCGGGGCGACGTACAAGCACTGGCCGGGCAAGACCGTCACCGAGTACGACGACCATCTGTTCTGCCTGCTGACGATGAACCACCATCCATTGCACCTCGACGCCCACTATGCCGCGGAGACAACGGAGTTCGGCCGCAACGTCGTCGTCGGCAACTATGTGTACTCGCTGGTGCTCGGCATGTCGGTGCCCGACATCTCGGGCAAGGCGATCGCCAACCTCGAGGTCGAGCAGCTGCGCCACGTCGCACCGACCTTCCACGGCGACACGCTCTACGCCGAGACCACCGTGCTCGACAAGCGCGAGTCGGCGAGCAAGGACGACCGCGGCGTGGTGCACGTCGAGACCATCGGCTACACGCAGCGCGGCACCGTCGTCTGCGTGTTCCGCCGGAAGGTCATGGTGCCCAAGCGGAGCTACCTGGACGCCCGTGGCGGCGAGCAGCCCGGACGTCCCACACCGGTGCCCGACCGCAGCTGGCCGGGCCCCGCGACGACCGCCGGCTGAGCCGGCACGCACCTCGCTCGGCCGGATGCCGCGCGCCACTACGCTGAGTCGGTGACGACCGACCGCCTGCGCGCGGGTGCCACCTCCGCCGCGGGCGTGTGGGACGCGCACACGCACTCCTCCGCGAGCGACGGCACGGAGGCACCGGCGGTCGTCGTCGAGCGAGCCGCGCAGGCCGGGCTCACCGCGTTCGCGCTCACCGACCACGACACCACGGCCGGCTGGGCCGAGGCCGCCGCGACCGCGCAACGGGTGGGCGTCACCGTCATCCGCGGCATCGAGATCTCGACCGCCCGCCGCGGGCAGAGCATCCACCTGCTCGCCTACCTCCCCGACCCCGAGCACCCCGGGCTGGCCGCCGAGCTGCGCCGCGCCCGGGAGAGCCGCGACACCCGCCTCGACCGTATGGTCGCGTTGCTCGCGGCCGACGGCGTGCCCGTCACCGTGGAGTCGGTGCGTGCCGAGGTGGCCGACGGCGCCACCGCGGGGCGTCCGCACATCGCCGACGCGCTCGTGCGCGCCGGTGTCGTGGCCTCGCGCGACGAGGCGTTCTCGCGCTACCTCGCCGCGGGCGACCGCTATTACGTGGGCCACTACGCGCCCGACCCGGTGCGCGCCGTCGAGCTGGTGCGGGCCGCCGGTGGCGTGCCGGTGCTGGCGCACGCCTGGTCGGGCACCCGCCGCCGGGTCGTGCCTGACGAGGTGATCGAGGAGATGGCGGCGGCCGGTCTGGCCGGGCTCGAGCTGCACCACCGCGACCACGACGCGGATGCCGTGCGGCACCTCGCCGGCCTGGCCGCCGCCCTCGGGCTGCTCACCACCGGGTCGAGCGACTACCACGGCGACGGCAAGGCCAACCGGCTCGGCGAGAACACGAGCGGCCCCGAGACGCTCGAGGTGATCGAGGCGCAGGCCACCGGGTCGGCGGTGGTGCGCGCGTGAGCTGGTTCGACGTCGACCTCCTCCTCACCACGTTCGTCACGCTCGTCGTCATCCTCGACCCGCCGGGCGCCATCCCGATCTTCCTCGCGCTCACCGGGCGGCTGTCGCCACGGCAGAAGGCGGCAGCGGCCCGGCGCGCCTCGCTGGTGGCCCTCGGGGTCATCGCCTCGTTCGCCGTGTTCGGGAAGCAGATCCTCGACTACCTCGCGATCACGCTGCCGGCGCTCCAGGCGGCGGGCGGGCTGCTGCTGCTCATCGTGGCGCTGCAGCTGCTCACCGGCGCCGAGTCCGAGCAGCTCGCCGACGCCGGGGTCAACGTCGCGCTCGTGCCGCTCGGCACACCCCTGCTGGCCG
>JBOFBK010000676.1:0-1289 GCA_051645525.1 Dermatophilaceae bacterium
GGTGCACACCGTCGTCCGCGGGTCCCACGCCCCGCGTGGGAGGTCACCGTGGTCGCTCGCATCCGCGTGCTCGTCGTCGCCCTGCTCACCGTCGTCGCGACGGTGCTGGTCGCACCCACCCCGTCGGCATCGGCAGCCACCGCGACCGACAACCCGAACTTCACCGCCAACGTCATGGCGCCGCTCGAGGTCACCGACTGGGCGCAGTTCGAGGCACAGCTGCAGTCGGTCAAGGAGTATGGCGTCGACGCGGTGAGCGTCGACGTGTGGTGGGGAAAGGTCGAGACCGCCGACCAGACGTTCTCCTGGGACTACTACGACACGATCTTCCAGAAGATCACCGCCCGTGGGCTGACAATCGTGCCGATCCTCTCGTTCCACCAGTGCGGCGGCAACGTCGGCGACACCTGCAACATCCCGGTTCCGTCGTGGGTGTGGGGGAAGTACACCGGGCGCACCGTCGGCTCGGTGACCCTCGACGGCAACGGGCTCAAGCACCGCAGCGAGCAGGGCAACGTCTCGTCCGAGACGATCCAGGGCTGGGCCGACCCGCTGGTGACCAACGAGTACGCCGACTTCACCACAGCGTTCAAGAACCGCTACGGCACGACCTACGCGAACAGCCTCCAGGAGATCAACGTCTCGCTCGGCCCGGCCGGCGAGCTGCGCTACCCGTCGTACAACGGCCACGACTCGGGTACCGGCTATCCCACCCGCGGCGCGCTGCAGGCGTACTCGCCACTCGCCCAGCAGAGCTTCCGGAACGCGATGGTCGCGAAGTACGGCTCACTGGCCGGCGTGAACACCGCCTGGGGCACCTCGCTCACGACGACCTCGCAGATCACCCCGCCGAGCAACGCCGGCTCGTTCTTCTCGTCCGGCGACTACCGGACCATCCGCTACGGCAAGGACTTCGTCGACTGGTACAACGAGTCGCTCGTCACCCACGGCCGCACGATGCTGAACTCGGTCCTGGGTGCGCTCGGCAGCACCTTTCCCGGCGCGGCAATCGGCTACAAGATCCCCGGCGTGCACTGGACGATGGGTCACCCCACGTATCCGCGGGCCGCGGAGGTCGCCGCGGGGCTGGTGCAGACGAGCATCGACGTGAACGCCGACGCCACCGGCCACGGCTACCAGAGGATTGTCGGGCTGGCCAAGCAGCTCTCGACGACGAGACCCGTCGTGCTGCACTTCACCTGCCTCGAGATGGGCAACGAGAACTACTCACCGCAGTACTCGCAGGCGCAGAACCTGGTCTTCTGGGTCGCGAACAACGCTGCGGCACA
>JBOFBK010000677.1:0-4793 GCA_051645525.1 Dermatophilaceae bacterium
CGCAGCGAGAACGGCTTGGTCAGGTAGTCGTCGGCGCCGACGCCGAGGGCAACGAGCAGATCGGTCTCGTCGTCGCGTGCCGTGAGCATCAACACCGGCACCGGGTGTGCCGCCTGGACCCGGCGACACACCTCGAGCCCGTCGAAGCCCGGGAGCATGACGTCGAGCACCACCAGCTGCGGATGCCGGGCGGTGAACGTCTCGACCGCGGTCGGGCCGTCGAACGCCTGGTGCACGACGAACCCCTCGGCGCGGAGCCGGTCGGTGACGGCCTGGTTGATCGTCGGCTCGTCCTCGACGACCAGCACGCGGGCCTCGCCCGGGTGCGCGCCTGCGTCGGTCATGGCGCCGAGCGTATTGGCGCGCCGCTGCAGGACGCGGGGACACCGTGTGCAGATTGTGTGAAGGTGTGCACGCCGATCGCGACCACGAGCGCGTCACCGCACAACCCCATCGGTCGTTGTGGTCGACACACCCTGGTCGTGTGGCGAGTTCGGTCAGGTCGTGATCTCCTTCGAGACATGTGTTCTATGGCCCACGCTCGGCACCGGATGCCGGGTGGGCTCGGCGAAGCGAACGCGGAGCGAGACCAGTGATCTCGACGCTCGGTCGCTACCAGGTCGAACAGCTATTGGGCGTGGGCTCGTTCGCGGCCGTGTATCTCGCCCACGACCCGGCACTCGACGGGCCGGTGGCCCTGAAGGTGCTGGCCGACCACTTCAGCACCGTCCCCGAGGTGCGAGAGCGGTTCGTGCACGAAGCCCGACTGCTACGCCGACTGGGCGGCGAGGCCGGCTCGGCCGGACGGCTGGTCACGGTGCACGACATCGCCGAGGAGTCGGGTCAGCCCTACCTCGTGATGGAGTACTTGGCGCGCGGTTCGCTCCAAGAACGCCTGGCCTCGCACCATGCGCTGGCGTCGGTGGCCTCGTCGCGGGCGGATGACCTGTATCGCCTGTCGGACGAACTCGAGTCCTGCCTGTCGATCATCCACGCGCAGCGAGTTACGCACCGGGACATCAAGCCCTCCAACCTGTTGATCCGCAGTACCCGAACCCCGGACGACAGCTCGCACCCGCTGGTTCGGGGCGAGCTACTGGACCAGGACGAGGTGCTCGTGCTGGCGGACTTCGGTGTGGCGCGCGGGACGGATCAGACCAACCTGACCCTCCCCGCCGGCACGCCGGGCTTCAGCCCACCCGAGCAGCTCAGCCCCTCGGTGTCGGTGGACTCTCGCGCGGACCTGTACGCGGCGACCGCGGTGGTGGTTGCGGCGGCGGTGGGCCGACCGGCGTCATGGCCGGAACTGCGTGGCCAGGTCACCGACCCCGAGGCGCGGACCTCACTCGCGCGGTGCCTGGCCGACATCCCTGACGACCGCCCGCCGGATGCCGCGTCCTGGCGCGAGGAGATGAGCCGTGCGGTGCCGGCCCTGATGTTGGCCTGGGTTATCGCTCCGTCCGGCCCGGTCATCTCGCCGACCACCGTGCCGCCGACTGCGCGTCGCTGGCCGACGACGGGCTTCGGGTGGTCCCGACGGTGGCTGGCCGGCGGCGCGCTCATCGCGGCGCTGCTCGGCAGTGCTGCCACGCTCGCGCTCCAGCCGGATGAAGCTACTCCCGCACCAACCCCCACCCCGACCCTGACCGGTCCTCAGATCATCGGACCGGAGACCCTGCTCGTGGGTGAGCGAGGCGTCTATCGGCACCAAGGCCGCCCGGGCGTTACCTACCGGTGGACCGGACCGGACGGCAAGGGCACGGACGCACCGTCGCTGACCGTCGTGCCGACAGCACCGGCCGATCTCACCGTCACCCTGACCGAGACCGACGGCGACCAACGCCGCACCAGCCGGGTGACCATCCGGGTCCGGACCCAATGAGCGAGGTCCAAGCGTTGTACGACGCCGTGCTCACCGACCGGTTCGCCGAGGACGAGGCCGTCGAGAGATTCGGCACGTGGTGGTCCCAGCGCGATCCGCGAGCCCAAGAGCTGCTCGACCTGCTGGCGAAGAGAGGCGCGGACGACACCGCGCTGGCGCTGCTGCTGCGACTGGTCGATCACCACCGAATCTCGCGCTCGGCGATCCGCCGGCTCCTCATCGACGAGCACGACATCGCCGACGCCGAACAGGCCACGCTGGCCCTCGTCGCGGCCCGGATCGATCAGTTCGAGGGACGCGCCCGATTCACTACCTGGCTGTACCAGGTCGCCTACAACGAGGCCCGGATGCTGATACGCGGCCAATCCCGGCAACGGACGAGTCCGGTGGCCGAACCCGAACCGACCGGCTTCATGACCCGTCTCTCGTCGCTGGTCGTCAAACGTGAGGTGATCGAGCAGGCCCTGAACGACCTCCCCGAGCAGCAGCGTGTGGTCATCGTGTTGCGCGAGCAAGAGGGGCTCAGCTACGACGAGATCGCCGAGGCCTTGGAGGTGCCCGTCGGCACGGTTCGGTCCCGGCTGAACCGGGCCCGGGCGGCCCTGGCCGGCGCGCTCCGCCCGCTCGTGGAGCCGTCCACCGATTCGTAAGCCAAGGGCGTGATATTGACGCGAACCCCGGGCGCCGTAGCACCCGGGGTTCGCGTCGCTGTTTCGCGGCGACGCCTACTGCGCGGCGCAGGCGTAACAGGCGGCGAAGTTGTAGTAGACGGGGTAGTGGTCTGAGTTGTGCACCTGGAGTTCCACTAGGCCCTGAGGAGGATGGTCGGTCGAGTTCGTCGCCGCGAAGTCGAGCTGGCTGGTCGGGTTAGCGAGGTTCGCGTTGTGAGTCGGTCCGTTCGGCGGGATCACCCAGTCGCTGACCAGGGGGAAGTTGCCCGGGGCGGGCGAGGTGTTGAAGTCGCCGAGCACGACCCAGTCGTACTGGGCGTTGTGGTCAGCCTGGTACACGACCTCGACCTCGTGGTTGATGTGCGTCAAGATGCCTTGCACGTCATTGGGGCCGGAGGCGTTGGCGTGGATGCTGAAGTACCACGTGTTCCCGATGAGCACGCCCAGGACCGGACGTTTCTGGCCGGTGACGAAGAACGTCGCGACCCGGGAGGCGGTGCCGACGGGCGCCACGATCGCCAGGTTCACCCGGTTGCCGTTCGGGTCGGTCTGCATCCAATAGATCTGGTACGCGGGCCGGCTGGCGGTGCCGCCCCAGTTGTAGACCCCGATGGTCCCACCGCTCAGGTCATAGGTGCCGACCTGCGTGGCGCTGGCCGGCACCGAACCGGCTTCCTGCAAGGCGAGCACGTCGCAGTTGCTCATCAGCGGCTGCACGTCGTGGTTCCACTTGTTCTCCGCCACGTGGCTGGCGCCCTGCATGTTCCAGGTGCAGGTCCGCTGGTCCGGACCTGCTGCTTGTGCCGGTGTCGCGCCGAGCACGCCGAGTGAGGCCACGACGGCAAACACCAGGCCGACGATCGCCGCCAAGCGACCCTTCCGGCTGGCTGGTGCTGTGGTGTTGCGGGTTGCATGTGTAGACATGACTTCCCTTTCGGTCGACCACCTATCAGGGTGCCGAGCGTGCGAGCCGGGCGATGTCGGCGAGGTGGTGTCGGAGTGTTCAACTCGCACGTACGACCCATGGGATGCCGTCCGTTCACGGGGAGTTCCGTTGTTGGCGTTGTCGATGGCCGGCTCGTCCTCGACGACCAGCACGCTGGCCCGACTCGGGTGCTCACCTGCGTCGGTCATGGCGCCGGGCGCATTGGCGCGCCGCTGCTGGATGCCGACACCATGTGTGCAGATCGTGTGAAGGTGCGCGTCTCGCTCTCCGGGTCAGACCAGCTCGGCGCGGCACGGCAGCTGTGGCGACCTCACGAGTCGTGCATCGGCGGTGAGCAGCGGCAGGTCGAGGCGGGCGGCGAGCGCGACGTAGAGCGCGTCGTAGAAGCTCAGGTGATCTCGCAGTACCCACGCGTGCTCTCCGAGCGGGCCGGCGTGAGGGTAGCGATGGTCGACGAGCGACCGGGCTGACTGCATCGCCGCCCTCGCCTCGACGCTGCTCAGCAGACCGGCACGTTCGTGACGGCGGAGCACGTTGCCGACCTCGGCATCGACGAGATGCGGCGCGTGCCGACGCATCCCGGGCAGGCGCGCACGGAGCGTGTCAGCGGCCTGGCCCTTCGCGCCGAGCACCATCACGAGGGCGGAGGCGTCGATGACGTAGTCGGTCACCGCCGGTCCGCGGCCAGGTCGGCGAGGATCGAGTCGCGGCTCGCGCCCGGCGTCGCCGGATCACGGGCGGAGTCGATCAATGCGAGCGCTTCCTCGGTGGTGAGGTGAGCGGCGAGGTCGACCACCCGGTCGCGCATGTACGCCTGGATGGACTGTCCGGCCGCGCGGGCACGCCGGCGGATCACCTCGTACGAGGCCTCGGGAATCTCTCGGACCTGGATCGTCGCCATAGCGCTACTTTAGCGCTACGGGCGACACGCGGAGTCGGCCTGCCGCCGCACGGCATCCGCTCGTACAGAGCGATGCAGTGCCGTGCGGACGACCATCACCCTGGCGTGCCCTCGCTTTCGTCGACCAGGCGGGAGTACGTGCTCAGCCGTGGCTCGACCAGTGCTCGCATGAATGCCGCCCCCTCGGTGCGCAGCACGACCCGGCCGTGCTCCCGGGAGGTCACGCCGTCGTCGAACAGTCGGCGAGCTTGCGCACCCCAGACCGGGTCGCCGACCGAGACCGTGACCTCCCCCCCGGGAGGATGACGGAACTCCGCCGCAGGCGTCTCCCGGCCGTCACGCCCCAGCACGTACAGCACCACCCGGGTCGGGCTGGTCCCATCCATCACCCAC
>JBOFBK010000678.1:0-1655 GCA_051645525.1 Dermatophilaceae bacterium
CGCCGGCCGGCTTCACCCGGCTCACGATCAGCGGGTACTCCCGGTTCGTCGTGGTCACGGTGTTCTCGCGGATGACGCTGTCGTGCACGTAGTACTGCAGCAGGATCTCGGGCGAGCCGTCATCCAGGGTGTTGTTGCCGCGCAGTCGGTTACGCAGCACGGTGACGTCGAACGCCTCACCGCGCCGGGCGTCGTACCCGCCGATGGCCAGCCCGACGTACCGACTCGACCGGATGTCGTTGTCGCGCACCGTGATGCCGTCGGTGCGTCCGCGGGCCCACTCCGACGCGACCTCGATGCCGATGTCGGCCTGCACCACCGTGTTCTCGGCGACCTCCACGTTCTTCGCGCCGTCGAGGTAGATGCCGCCGGCGCAGTTGCACCAGGCGCCGTCGTCCCAGTAGGCCGGGTTGCCCTCGCTGCGGATCCGTTCGACGGTGTTGCCCACGATGCGCCCGTTGCGGGCTCGGTTCACGTCGGTCCACCGGGCCGATCCGCCGACGGTCTCCTCGAAGCCGATGGCGTCGATGGCGATGTTGTTCGTGTCGTGCACCCGGTTGCGGACGACCTCGAAGCCGTCGACGTTGCCGTTGAGCACCACGGCCTCGCTGGCGCCGAGCACGAGGTGGTCGACCTCGTTGCCGCTGATCGTCACCGACGACATCGGTGTCGTGGCCGAGCGCCCGTACACCGCGATGCCGTGCGCATTGATGTCGAAGCTGCCTCGGGTCGGGTTGTCGTTGCCGAGGTGGTGCACATGGTTGTCGGCGATCCGCAGGCCGCGCGTCGCGCCCGTGGCGTAGATGCCGATCGGCGTGGCCGCGGTGGAGCGGGTGCGGTAGCCGGTGACCTCCAGGCCCTGGATGCCGATCCGCTCACCACCGCGCACCTCCACCACGCCGGTGGTGCCCGACGGTGGTGCGACCCCGGTGAGGTCGAGCACCGGCCGCTCGCCGGCGGCGGCTCGCACAGTGACGTCGCGGCGGTTGTCGATGACGATGCGCGCTCGGGCGTAGCGACCGCCGCGCAGCTCGACCGTTCCGCCGGCCGTGCCGAGCCGGTTCACCGCGGCCTGCGGGGTGCGCATCGGCGCGGCCCGGGTGCCGGCCGCGGAGTCGTCGCCGCTCGGGCTCACCACCAGCGTGCGGCCGTCGACGAGCGGGTGCTGCACCGCGACACCGGGTTCCGGACGCTGCACCGCGGCACCGGGTGCGGAGAGGCCGCTCGCCGAGCGCACCGGCAGCAGCACCGAGCCGAGTACGACGGCCGTGACGAGCGGGCGGCGCCAGGCCGACCGGGACGAGAGGGAGGGCATCAGGGACTCCTCGGAGACGTGGCAGAGAATGAACCCGGCCACCATGCCGAGCCCCGGATGACGCGGAGATGACGCACGTGGCACAGGCGCGGGACCGCGACCGCCCACGGATGCCGGCGTGAGCCATCAGCGCCTGCCGGCGCGAGCCACCTGCGCGACATCCCGAGCGCCTCGGTCACCTCGGCACGACGGCTAGCCACCGACCTCGGTCAACCCGGAGGGACCACCGCGGCCGGGAGCGCCGAGGCGGCCGACAGGCACGCAGCTCGCGCGACGTCGATGTGGCTGCGCAGCACCGCGGTCGCGGCATCCTCGTCGCCTGCCTGGAGTGCGGCGAGGA
>JBOFBK010000679.1:0-2482 GCA_051645525.1 Dermatophilaceae bacterium
GGCCCGGGCGTGCTGCTCGTCGGGGCCCTGGCGATCTTCGTCCCCGGGGCGACCCTGTCGGCGATCTCGCCGATCGTGGCGAAGCTGCGGCTCACCGACCTCGCGGAGACCGGAGGAGTGGTCGGCGGACTGTCCGGCATCGGCACCGTCGGGGCCCTGGTGGGCACCGTGCTCACCGGGTTCGTGTTCGTCACGGCGTTCCCCGTGAGCGTCGTCCTCGTCGGGCTCGGTGTGCTGCTGGTGCTCGCCGGCGTCGTCGTGGAGGTGCGCGTCCGCGGCATCCGACGCGCGGTCGTTCCAGTGCTGCTGGTCCCCGGCGTGGTCGGTGCATGGTGGGGGCCGGGCAGCTGCGATGCCGAGACCGTGTACCACTGTGCGGAGGTGGTCGCCGACGAGGAGCGGCCAGGCGGCCGTCTGCTCGTGCTCGACGGGGTGCACCACTCCTACGTCGACCTTGCCGACCCGACGCATCTGGAGTTCGAGTACGTGCAGGCGCTAGCATCGTTGAGCGACACCGCGTTTCCCGCGAGCGAGCCGCTCGCCGCCTATCACCTCGGGGGCGGGGGGTTGACCCTGCCGCGCTATCTGGCCCAGGTGCGCCCGGGCACGACGAGCGTGGTCTCCGAGATCGACGAGGGCGTCGTAGAGGTGGATGTCGAGCAGCTCGGCCTGCGCACCGGCCCGGGTCTCGACGTGCGTGTCGAGGACGGCCGGCAGGGGATGACGCGCATCGCCTCCGGGAGCCAGGACCTGGTGGTCGGCGACGCCTTCGGCGGGATGAGCGTGCCGTGGCACCTCACGACCAGGGAGGCGATGTCCGACGTGCGACGGCTGCTCGCGCCCGGTGGCCGGTATGCGGCGAACCTCATCGACAACGGGCCGATGGACTTCGCCCGAGCCGAGATCGCCACGCTCCGAACGGTGTTCGACGAGGTGGTGCTCGCCGCCGAGGTCGAGACCCTGGCCGAGGAGCCGGGGTCGGGAGGGAACGTCGTGGTGGTCGCCTCCGACGACCCGATCGACGTCGATGCCTTGAAGGCGCGGATGACCGAGCGCGGTCTCGAGTGGAGCGCGATCGAGGGCGCCGAGCTCGACGCGTGGGTCGGCGAGGCCCAGGTGCTCACCGACGACCACGCTCCGGTCGACCAGCTGCTCACGCCGTACACCACCACCCGCCGCGCCGCCGGCTGACGCCGCGCGCCTCTCGGGCGAGGCGGTAGCTCCGGTTGGGACGCCGAGTGCGCTACTGCCCCAGTCGGGTCCAACCGAGCTGCGCGCGAGGTGAGGCACGACCGACGATGTTGCCGGTAGCAGTCACCCCGCCCTCTCGACGAGCTGGTCGAACGCCTCGATCGCTCGGCAGGCGCAGTCGACCCGGTGCCCGAACCGGAGCCGCACGTCACGAACGGACTCCCCCTCGGCGTAGCACCGCAGCACGATGCCCTCGGCGTCGGCGAGCACCGGATGGACGGCCCCGGGCGCGGCGCGCACCCCGACCCGTCGGGCGAGGGTGCCCAGCTGGTCGGCATGGTGGCGGTCGAGGTGCTCGGTCCACGTTCCCTCCCAGCCGACCAGCGGGTCGGGCTCGGCGGCGGTCCACGCCTCGACGGGAACGGGTCTCGGATGACGCCCGCCCGCCGGGACCTCGACTCTCCAGTCGAGCGTGACCTCGGCCGCGGCGAAGCGCACCAGGCGTGCGTCGGTCTCGAGCCGGAGGTGCTCGATGACGTCGGTGGTCAGCTCGACCTCGACGACGTGCGCCTGTCCGTTCAAGCGCAGGCAGCCACGGACGCGATCGGGTTGGGAGACGCGAGCGACATCGACCGCGACGAGCTCGAGCGGCACCGCCGCGTGCTGCGTCATCCGGCGCCGGCATCGGTAGGGGATGCGCTCGAGAGGGAACAGCACCGAACCGTCGCTGCCGGCGACGTGCCGGTCGAGGTGCAGGTGCCGGCCGACGACGCCGATCTCGACGTTGCTGCTCGTCGCCAGCACACCGCGCGCCCAGCGGGCCAGGCTCGCGGTGTCGTCCATCGGGCGCCTCGCTTGACGGGATGACGGTGGGCGACTCGATCGGCCCATGTCGAGAAGTTAGGTAACCCTAACTCGAGTCGGCCATCAGCGTCGACCCTCCACGGCCAGCCTGCTCCGCGCGGTGCCGGGCTCGGGGCGAGTCGGGCGGCGAGGCGAGGCGGCAGGGCGAGGTATGGCTGGGGCGAGTCGAGGTGTGGCGACGCTCAGGCGCTGGCTCCGGTGTAGCGGCGCAGCGACGCACGCCATGCCACGCTCGCCAAACCCACTCCGGCCACGGCGACCGAGGGCGACGCCACGAGCCACCACCAGGGCAGCCGGCCGAGCAGCGCCTCGGCCGGCACCGTCGTGAGCAGGGCCACCGGGACCACCACGAGCACGGTCTGCAGCGGCTGCCGGTAGGCCTGCACCGGGAACCGCGACAGCTCGACGAGCGAGAACGAGACGGTGT
>JBOFBK010000680.1:0-2543 GCA_051645525.1 Dermatophilaceae bacterium
CTGGAGTGCGCCGTGCTCGGTGGTCGCTCGGTCGCGTACGCGGCCGACGTCACCGACGGGGATGCCGTGGAGCGCGCCGCCGCCGCGGCCGTCGCCGAGTTCGGCCGGCTCGACGCCGTGGTCCACGCGGCCGCGGTGATCAGCTACGGCCGCTTCGAGGACCTGCCACCGGACCATTTCGACGCGGTGGTGCGCACCAACCTGCTCGGCACCGGCAACGTCGCACGCACGGCGCTGCAGCAGTTCCGGGCGCAGGGCGGTGGCCGGCTCGTCGTCGTCGGGTCGCTGCTCGGCGAGATCTCGGCGCCGTTCATGAGCAGCTACGTGACGTCGAAGTGGGCGGTGCACGGGCTGGTGCGCTGCATCCAGGCCGAGGTGCGCCACGAGCCCGGTATCGACGTGACCCTCGTGGCGCCCGGCGCCGTCGACACCCCGATCTACCGCCAGGCCGGCACGGTGCTCGGCCGCCACGGCAGCCCGCCGCCGCCCGTCATCCGGCCGGAGACGGTCGCCCGGCGCATCGTCAAGGCCTTGGACCGGCCGAAGCGGCAGGTCGACGTGGGGCCGGTGAACCGGCTGCTGGTGACCGCGTTCCGGCTGCTGCCGGTGGTGCACGACGCGGTTGCCGCCCCGGCCATGCGCCGCCTCGGGCTGTCGCGGCACGACGGTGTGTCGCCCACTCCTGGAAACGTGTTCGAGCCGGTGCCCACGGGCAACGCTGTTCGCCCTCGCGAGGATGCCGCCCGGGGCGCGAGGAGCGTGCGGGGGTGAGCCTGTCCACCGCACTGACCGGATGGTGGCGGCCGCCCGTGCGCCGGGTCGTCCAGGCGCCGGCCGCAGCCGTGTGGGAGGTGCTGGCCGACGGGTGGCAGTACGCCACCTGGGTGGTCGGCGCGGCACGGGTCCGCGAGGTCGACCGGACGTGGCCGGCCCCGGGTGCGCGGGTGCATCACAGCTTCGGTCTCTGGCCGCTGACCATCTCGGACTCCACCCGGGTCGAGGCGTCCGTCCCCGAGCGGCGGCTGGTGCTCACCGCCCGAGGCTGGCCGGCGGGCGAGGCACGCATCGTCATCCGGCTCGACCCGGTCGACGAGCGCGCGTGCGAGGTGACGATCGAGGAGGACGCGTCGAACGGTCCTGGACTGCTGGTGCCGATGCCGGTGCGCCAGGCCGCGATCGTGCCCCGCAACCACGAGTCGCTGCGCCGCCTCGCGCTGTTGGCCGAGGGCCGGCACCGCCAGCGAGACACGGGCGCCACGCTTCACGCGGGCTGACGTCAGTACCCGGGCGGGTCGTCATCCGCCGGTACCCGAGCGGGCCGTCATCCGCCGGGGTACGGCCAGCTCGTCATCCGCCGGTGCGCCGCAGGTCCCACGCCCGACGCGGGCTGACGCCAGTACCTGGGCGGGTCGTCATCCGCCGGATGACGGGATGGCCGCGGGCCGGGAGACCCCGGTGCCGCCGGGCAGGTCGGGGCTGAAGCGCCGGAGCTCGGCAGCGAGGTCGAGCGGCTTCATCGCCCGAGCCAGGTCGATGTCGGTCAGGAGGTCACCGGGGATGTGGACGGGGCCTCCGAACCGGCGGCGAACAGCCCGAGGTCGTGGTCGTTGGTGGAGTCCGGAGCCCGGAGGAAGGCCGCGGCCGGGGTGAGGAGGACGGCCTCGAAGTCGAGGACGTCGCGGTAGAACTCGACCGACTCCGTGACGTCTCGGACGTAGAGCACGGCGTGGTTCGACTGGTGGATTCCCATGGACGGTCGGTCCCTGTCGCGGTGCTGTGCTTGTCGCTCACCACGATACGTCGATGACCGGACGAGCCGTCGGTCACGCCGGACCGCGGTGGTTCCGTGGGCCCAGGCTTCAGCGTCGTCCCAGCAGGCGGATGCCGGTCAGCCGGTCCGCTCCAGAGAGTGTCATCGCTCGACGACGATCTTGCAGCGCGGGCCGTGCGCCCGGGCCAGGCGTGCGTCGCCGGTGAGCAGCGGGCACTCCAGGTGCTCGGCCAGCGCGACGTAGGCGGCGTCGTACGCGGACACGGTGTGCCCGAGCTCCCAGGCGCGTGCGGCCAGTGGTTCGAGCGGCCATCGCGTCAGGGGGATCGACCACAGGTCGCCGAGCGCGTGTCGTGCGGCGGGAGCCGGGAGCAGACCATGAATGCGACGGCGGTTCAGGACGTGCAGCACCTCGACCGGCAGGTGGTCGGGAGCGTGCAGCTCACGATCCGCCATCCGCGCGGTCAGTCGGTCCGCGACCTCGCCTGTGGTGATCAGCGCGGCGATGACGACCGACGAGTCGACGACGAGTCGCGGGCGCGTCACCGCCGGCCGGCGTCCCGATCGGCGACGATCTCCTCCATCGTCACCGTCGGGTAGCCGCCGCTGCGGACACGATGGCGGATCCGGCGAAGCGCCTCATCAGGAGTGGGTCGTTCGGCGAGCGCGGTGAGCTCGGCCGAGAGGTACTCCTGCATCGAGCGGCCGGACGCCTTGGCCCTGGCCGCCAGGAGGTCCCGCGTCGCGTCGGGGATGTTGCGGATGGTGATGT
>JBOFBK010000681.1:0-13831 GCA_051645525.1 Dermatophilaceae bacterium
CCGGCGACGACGAGCTCGGTGACCGGCTCACCGCCGGCCCCGACGAGTCGCACCGAGGCGGGCAGCAGGCCCGGGACGTCCTCGCTCGGGTCGAGCGTCACCGTGGTCCCGGCCGGCGCCCGGACGACGACGCGGCCGACATCCTGGGCCTGGTCGCCGAGCACCGTCGGGGTGTAGGTGCTCGTGGCGGTGGTGCCGTTTGCGTCGGCGACGCGGTAGGTGACCGGGTCGGCGGCACCGATGAAGGTCGGCAGCGGGGTGAAGACGATGCGGCCGCCGGTGACGGTGTAGCCGCCCTGGGCAGGAACGGTCACCGTGGTCGCCGGGTCGCCCGCGTCATCCAGGAGGGTGAGGGTGGCCGGGTCGAGCGGCACCGCCGGGTTCCCGGGGTCGTCGTTGGCGAGTGGGTCCACCGACTGCGGTTCACCCTGCGGGCCGGATGACGTGTCGGCCTCCGCCACCGGGGTGACGGCGGTGACGGTCGGGGTGTAGGTGCTCGTGATGATGTTGTCGTCGAACATGAAGAACGCCTGATAGGTCGCCGGGGTGGCGGTGCCGACGAAAGTGGGCAGCGGGGTGAACACGATGCGGCCGCCGGCGACGGTGTACGTGCCCTGGCCGGGGACCGTCACCTCCTCCAGCTCCTGTCCGTTCGCGGGGTCGATCAGACGGAACCCGGTGGCGGCTGGGTCGTCGTTGGCGACCGGGTCGACCGACTGCGGCACCCCCTGCGGCCCCGTGGAGGTGTCGGGGAAGAGGACGGCCGTCACGGTCGGGGTGTACGTCGATGTCGCGGTCGCTCCCGCCGCGTCGGTGATGCGGTAGGTCACCGGGTCGGCCGTTCCGCTGAAGCTGCTGTCAGGGCTGAAGGAGAGCCGCCAGAGCCCGTTCACGTTGGTGACCTCGTAGAACCCCTGTCCCGGCACGAGGAGAGAGCTCACCGGGTCGCCATCCGCGTCGATGAGGGTCAGGCTCGTCGGGTCGATCGGCACGTCCGGTTCGCTGGGGGTGTCGTTGTCGAGCACGAACGCCTGCTGGCCGTTGCTCTGCGTGCCGGAGGAGGTGTCCGGGTTGGCGGTGAGGACGCCGCCCACGAACACCTCGACCTCGGCTGTCGCGGAGTTGTCACCGCCGCCGACAACGGTCGTCCGGTCCTCGATCGACGCGGTGTTGCTGAGGACGCCGGCCGGGCCCGTGGCCTCCTGCACGTAGGTGATCGTGATGCTCTCCGAGCGGTCGAGCCCGCGCACGCCGCCACTGGGAGAACCGCCCGCGACCGACGCCGAGTACGGCCGCGAGCACACCAGCGTCGCCGGCATGGGGTCGCCGACGCCGGCCGAGCAGGTGAGCGGTTCGCTCTCGTAGACCTGGGGGTCGCCCGGAGTGGTCGAGATCGAGGTGATGGTGGTCGCCCCGGCCCCGGGGAGCGTGTCTCGGATCGTCAGCACGTCACCGCGACCCATCGGGCTGTCCCGCTGCTCGTCGGTGACGACGTGCTGCACGGTCACCGTCCAGGTGATCGGCGACCCGACCGGCACCCTCGTCACGTCGGCGCTTTTCGACACCGCGAGCTCGTAGAGGCACGGCACCCAGGTCAGGGTCACCGACCCGTCGGCGCCGTCGCCTGCAGTGGCGCGGCGCTCGCCCACCCCGCCTGGGAAGATGGTCACACCGGCTCCCGAACCGTCCGGAGCGATCGAGGACGCATAGCTGGCGCCGCCGCCACCACCGGACCCGGTGATGCCGTTCGGCGTCGGGGTACCCGAGCTGGTGCCGATGGTCGCCCCGCCGCCGCCACCGCCGTAGTAGCCACCACCGCCGCCGCCGCCGGAGTCGAGGTCGGCATCCGACCCGCCGGCGCCCCCGGTGCGCCCTGACCCGGCCGACCCGGCGCGCACGGGGTCGCCGGCGCTCTGGCCACCACTGCCCGGAGCGCCTGTGCCGCCACCTCGGCCACCGCTGTCGAACACCACGCCGAACGATCCGCGACCGCTGCCCCCGGTGGATGCGGGGTAGGTCGTCGCGAAGCCGAGCGAGACCCCCGCCGCGCCCCCGAACCCGTTGACGGTGGACCGGCCGGACCCGCTTCCGCCGCCGCCGCCGGCCAGCACCACCAGCTGGCCACCGAGCTGGAGGTCGGTCCAGCCACCCCCTCCAGCCCCCCGACGATCCCCGGTCGGGGTGGTGCCGCCGGGCCCGCCACCGTTCGAGCCGGCGTCGCCGTTCGCCCGGCCGCCACCGCCGACCGTCCCGGCGTACGTCATCCCGGGCACCACCGTGTAGGTCGCGGTGATCACCGAGCCGGGTCCGTTCGCGTTCGGGACGCTGACCCCGTCACCGACGGCGGCGTGTCCTCCCGCTGCGCCGCGGACGGCGGCGGTCACCGCGCAGACACTGTCAGGGACGATGCCCGAGTAGGGCCCGGGGGCCGTCACGGTGACGGCGTCCGCGATGGGGCCGGGATCGGCGCTCGCCTGGGGTACCGCGGCGGAGAGTGCAGCGGCACCGGCCACCGGGATGGCGGTGAGCGCGGCGGCCAGCCGGCGCGGGAAGGGCCTCGGGCGGGGTGCGCGGCGCATGGTGGTGGTCCCTCGGGCGTCGTCGGAAACAGGCCGGCCACACGCCCATGCGCGACAGCGACGTCGCCGCGAGCCAGGTCGAGAGTAGGCCACTCCGACCCGGGCGCCGGCGCAGTCGTCGACAACACGGGCCGTTCGGCGGGAGCCGGCCTGATGCGGCTCTCGTCCTGGCACGGCCGGGTCTCGTTCCGGCACAGCCTGATCTCGTCGCGGCACGGCCGGATGTCGTCCCGGCACAGCCGGATGTCGTCCGGCACAGCCGGGTGCCGGCCTGGCACACCGGGTGCCGGCCTGGCACACCGGGTGCCGGCCGGCATCCGGCCGAGCCCGGGTCGGGTCATGAAGGGAAGGACGCCGCGCCGAACGGCCCGGATGCCGGGCACGACATGCGGCGACGAGGTCGACAGTGGCGCGCGGTCGTCATCCGCGCCAGAGTTGGCCCATGACCGCGCCGACGACCGTCGTGCTCTTCGGAGCCACCGGTGACCTCGCCAAGCGCAAGCTCATCCCCGGGCTGCTGCACCTGTTCCAGTCCGGGCTGGTCGACGACATGCGCGTCGTCGGCACCTCGCTCGACGAGCTCTCACCCGACGCCTTCCGGGACCTGGCGATGATCGCCATCCAGGAGCACAGCACCCGCGAGCTCGGCGACGGCGACCGTGACGAGTTCGCCAAGCGGCTCGACTACGTGCCGCTCTCGGCCGGCCCGCTCGCGCTGCGCGAAGCGGTGGACCGCGCCGAGGTCGAGCTGCCGGGCGAGACGAACCAGCGGCTGCACTACCTGTCGGTGCCGCCCAAGGCGGCCCTGTCGGCGGTCACCACGATCGCCGACGCCGGGCTGGTCGACCGTAGCCGGGTGATCATGGAGAAGCCGTTCGGCACCGACTACGCCAGTGCGGTGAGCCTGAACGCCCAGCTGCACGAGGTGTTCGACGAGGAGCAGATCTTCCGCATCGACCACTTCCTCGGCAAGGAGCCGGCCCAGAACATCCTCGCGTTCCGGTTCGCCAACGGTCTGTTCGAGCCGATCTGGCACCGCAACAGCATCTCCCACGTCGAGATCGACGTCCCCGAGACGCTCGGGCTCACCCAGCGCGGCGACTTCTACGAGGCCACCGGCGCCTACCGCGACATGGTGGTGACCCACCTCTTCCAGATCCTCGCGTTCACCGCGATGGAGCCGCCGACGGCGCTGGAGCCCTCGGCCATCTCGCGCGAGAAGAACAAGGTGTTCCGCTCGATGCAGCCCATCCAGCCCAGCGACGTCGTGCGCGGCCAGTACACCGGCTACCGCGACGAGCCCGGTGTGGCCCCCGACTCCGAGACCGAGACCTTCGTGGCGCTCAAGTGCTACGTCGACAACTGGCGCTGGGCCGGTGTGCCGTTCTTCCTGCGCACCGGCAAGCGGATGGCGGAGGGCGCGCGGATCATCTCGATCGCGTTCCGCGAGCCGCCCCAGTCGATGTTCCCGGCCGGGTCGGGGGTCGGCGACCAGGGGCCCGACCACCTCACCTTCGACCTCGCCGACAAGTCGCGGATGTCGCTGTCGTTCTACGGCAAGCGTCCCGGGCCCGGCTACCGGCTGGACAAGCTCTCGATGCAGTTCGCGATGCAGGAGACCGACTGGGCCGGCGCGGTGCTCGAGGCCTACGAGCGGCTCGTCTACGACGCGGCCCGCGGCGATCGCACCCTGTTCACGTCGGCCAGCGGCATCGAGCGGCTCTGGCAGATCAGCCAGCCACTGCTCGACAACCCCACGCCGGTGCGGCCCTACGCGCAGGGCACGTGGGGCCCGAACCAGATCCACCAGCTCGTCGCCCCGTACACCTGGCGGCTGCCGTTCGAGCGCGCGTGGCGCGAGAAGAAGGTCTGACCGCCGGCGACGCCCACCCCTGTTCGCGGTCGGATGACGATGCCGGCTGCGGTCGGATGCCGGCTGCGCGCGCGGCGGGTGGCAGGGCTGTCCCGTCGCGGCCGCGGTTGCGGCCGTGGTTGCGGCCGTGGTCGTGGTCGGTCGGCTCGCAGGTGCCGGGCTCGGGTCCGTCACGCCGACTGGCGGCGATATCCGGAGGTGGAGGCGCCATATCGCCGCCACTCGGGCAGCTCGACCCGAGCTGGGCAGCTCGACCCGAGCCCGTGATCAGTTGGTGCCGGGCGACGGGTCGGTGGGAAGGCGCCCGGCTTCGGTGCGCACGATGAGGGCACCCGGCTCGATCTGCACCGCGATCCGGCGGGCCTCGCCGATGATGTCGCCGTCGACCTGTATCCGATGCTGGTCGTCGACCTCGATAGTCGCCGTGCGGCAGCGGTAGCGCGACAGCGTGGCGGTCGTGCGGTCACTCTTGGTCAGCACCTTCGCCGCGACGGCGGCCCACGCGGTGACACCCTTCGGGGCGAGCACGACGACGTCGAGGGTGCCGTCGTCGGGCTCGGCCTCGGGCATGAGCTCGATGCCGCCGGTGATCTTCCCGCAGTTGCCGACGAGCACGAGTCGGGCGCGCTGCGAGAACGGCGGGCCGCCGTCGACCGTCATCCGCACCCGGAACCGCTCGGTGAGCATGTTCCGCAGACCGCTCGGCACGTACGCGGTCCAGCCGAGCCGCTTCTTCAGGGCCTCCGAGGTCGAACCCATGATCGTGGCGTCGAGCCCCAACCCGGCCATGACGAAGAACGCATGCCGGCGCAGCCCCGCGCTCGCGCCCTCCCCGGCGTGCTCGTCGAGCTCGGCGTCGCCGGGGTCGAGGGTCATCCAGCCGGCGTCGACGTGCCGGTTGCGGCCGGTGAGCGCCACGACGAAGGCACGCTCCACGTCATCCGTCGGTACCTCGAGGTTGCGGGCGAGGAGGTTGCCCGTGCCGCCGGCCAGCAGCCCGAGCGGCATGCCCGTGCCGACCAGCTCCTGCGCCACCGCGCGCACCGTGCCGTCGCCGCCGAGGACGCAGACAAGGTCGACCCCGGCGGCCACCGCCTGCCGGGCCTGCCCGAAGCCGATGTCGTGCCCGGTCGTGGCGAGCACGACCGGTGGCTCCCAGTCGTGCTCGGTGCACACCGCGGCGAGGCGCCGGCCCAGGTCGGCCACGTCATCCACCTTGAGCGGGTTGACCACCACGGTGACCCGCTTGCGCGGCGGGAGCGCTGCCTCGGTGCGGAACGCGTCGCGAGCTGGCCGGCCCGTCGCATGCCGGCGCGGCCGGCGGGCCGAGAGCAGGACGTACGTGCCGACGGCCATGGCCGCCACGGCGAGGCCGACGCCGACCCACATCCACCACCGCTCCGTCACGCAAGGACGGTACCTGAGCCCTGCGTCGCCTCTGCGCAGCAGGTTTGGTCGCGGACTGCGAGAGCCGGCAGTGGGTCGTGCTGGTCCCGACAGTCTGCGGTACTCCGCGCCGGCGCCGCTGAGCGAGCCGAGTCGACGTTCCGGCGCCACTCGGAGGGTCGAGCCTCGAGAGTTCGCGCCGAGCCGGCTCCGCGTGCTCCCTGCCGGTAGCGCCGTTGCGCTCGCTACTGTCGGCGCAGTACGGCTCGCTACTGTCGGCGCAACACTCGGAAGAACTGTGACGACCGCTCGGTGCAGGGCGGACGCCCACAGGCTGTGGACCGGAGGTACGACGTGAGTATCGAGGGAGTGCCCGCTGCCCGGGCGGAGCGGCCGGCCCGATCGAGCAAGAGGCCGCGGGTCCGGACCGTCGTGGTCGCCGAGGGTGCCCGGTTGCCGCGACCGACCTCACCCCGGGTGATCCTGGCTCGGGTGGTCGTCGCAACGTTGCTCGCTTCGGCGGCGGCGACCGCTGTCGGGCTGTGGGTGACTCGCGCCACCGCCGAGACGGAGGCGTTGCGCGAGGCGACGATCAGGCCGAACCTCATCGCCAACACCGTTGTGACACAGGCCCTGGAGTCGGGCCTCTACTCGGAGGAGGAGCTGAGGACCCCCGCACGTGACGAGCTGAGAGCTGAGGTCACGAAGGTGCTCGACGGGATCTGGCTCGTCTCGGCGAACCTCTGGACCGAGGACGGTCGCGTGCTGTGGTCGGCCGATCCGGGCCTGGTCGACCGCCGCTTCACCACACCGCCCCCTGGGGATCCGGCTCTCGGCTACCCGCGAAGCGCCGTGCCGGCCACCGACCTCTCCCGACCCGAGAACGTCGGGCTCCGGAGCAAGGGGGAGCTCGTGGAGGTGCACCGCTGGCTCACGGCCCCCTCCGGCGAACCGGTGCTGCTCCAGGTGTTCGTGAACAAGAACACCGTCGGGGTGCGGACCGACGAGCTGTGGACCCAGCTCTCGGCTCCACTACTCGGGGTGATGCTCGGGCTTGCAGCGGTGCTGCTGCCGTTGCTGTGGGTGATCCTGCGGCATGGTCATCGTCAGCGAGAGGACCTCCTCCGGCGCAGCATCCGGGCATTGCGCGAGGAACGGCACCGCGTCGCCGGCCGGGTACACGACGGCCCCGTCCAGGACCTGTCCGCGGCGTTGCTGGTGCTGGATGGCCTCGCGGCCCGCGCCGTCGGCGCCGGCGACCCATCGCTCGGCGACGATCTCCGCGCGGTCACGGAGCAGGTCCGGCGGGCTGGCGAGGACCAGCGGACCCTGCTGGACGATCTGTACCCGCCCGAGTTCACCCGCAGCGCCTTCGTGCGCACGATCAACGACGCCGCAGGTCCGGTGCGGGCGGCGGCGATCTCCATCGACGTCAAGGTGTCGGCGAACGCCGTGGCTGCCATCGCGCCCAGCGAACAGGAGCTGATCCGGCGCCTCATCGATGAGGCACTGCGCAACATCGCGCAGCATGCGGCTGCGACCGCCGCGCGCGTGCGTCTCGACGTGGAGGGGCCCGACGTGGTGCTCGAGATCACGGATGACGGCACCGGCTTCGATCCCGAACGACTTCAGGAGCCCGAGTCCGGTCACCTCGGCACCCGCGTGCTGCGTGACCTCGCCCGCGAGGCGGGAGCGCAACTGTTGCTGCGTACCGCACCCGGCGCGGGGACGAGCTGGCGACTCACCCTGGCTGGGCGGCTCGACTGAAGCCCGGCTGCGGTTCGCGCGCTGGAACGGTGGCCTGCGGGTAGAGAAGCTCCGTGACCGCCGACGTCGTCTACCTCGCTCTGGGTGCCGCACTGCTGCTCGCCGTCGTCCTGCCGCAGGCGCTGCACCGCTGGGCGCTCTCGGCGCCGATCGTCCTGGTCGCGGTCGGGATGGCGCTCGGGCTGCTGCCCGGGGCCGACGCGGTGACTCCCGACCCGGTGCGCGACCGTGCGCTGATCGAGCACGTCACCGAGCTCACCGTGATCGTCGCCTTGATGGGAGTGGGGCTGGCGCTGGACCGGCGCCTCGACTGGCGCAGCCGAGCGTCGTGGCGGTCCTGGTCATCGACCTGGCGGCTGCTCGGCATCGCCATGCCGCTGTCCGTCGCCGCGGTGGCACTGCTGGCGTGGGGGCCACTGGGCGTCGCACTGCCGGCGGCGGTGCTCCTCGGTGCCGCGCTCGCGCCGACCGACCCGGTGCTCGCCTCCGACGTCCAGGTCGAGGGGCCCACGCTCGAGGGCGAGGAGCAGGAGATCGACGAGGACGACGACGTGCGGTTCGCGCTGACCAGCGAGGCGGGTCTCAACGACGGGCTCGCCTTTCCCTTCGTGTACGCGGCCGTGTTCCTTGCCTCGGTCGGTGCGGTCGGTGCGGTCGGTGACTGGGGCGCGGGCTGGCTGGCCTGGGAGCTCGTCGGCAAGGTCGTCGTGGGTGTCGTCGTGGGCGTGGTCGTCGGGTCCTTGCTTGCGCGTCTCGCGTTCCGGGCGCCTGCGCGCTCGCTACGCCTGGCCGAGGTGGGCGAGCCGCTCTTCGCGCTCGCGGCGCTGCTGCTCGCCTATGGAGTCACTGAGGTGCTTCAGGGCTACGGCTTCGTCGCGGTGTTCGCCGCAGCGATGGCCATCCGGTCCTTCGAGCGCCGGCACGAGTACCACCAGCACCTCCACGAGGTGGTCGAGCGGCTGGAGCGTCTGCTCACCCTCGTCGTGCTGCTCGGGCTGGGTGTCGCGTTCACGGGCGGCCTGCTCACCCAGCTGGACTGGCGCGGAGTGGTGGTGGCGGTCGTGCTCGTGGGCGTCATCCGGCCGGCGACGGCCTGGCTCTCGCTCGTCGTCGGGCGTCGGGATGACGACCCGGTCGACGCGCGCGAACGCCGGGTGATCGCCTTCTTCGGGGTACGCGGGGTGGGGTCGCTGTACTACCTCGCGTACGCGGCCGGGGAGACCTCGTTCGCCGAGGAGCGCTGGCTGTGGTCGACCGTCGGGTTCACCGTGGCGCTGTCGGTGCTCGTGCACGGCGTCACCGCCACCCCGGTGATGCGGTGGCTCGACACTCGCCGGTCGGCCTGAGCCTGCCGTCGCAGCCCGCCCACCTCGAGTCGAGACCCGCGGCGTCGCGGAGCGGGTCCTACGTGGGACGCTCTTGTCCGCTCCGGCGGACGGCACGTCACACTGGATGACGTGCCGTCGTCATCTGCGCTCCTCGCCTTCGCGCTGGCCTCGCTGCTCATCCTCGTGGTGCCGGGCCCCAGCGTGCTGTTCACCATCGGCCGGGCGCTCTCGTCCGGCCGCCGCGAGGCGCTGCTGACGGTGCTCGGCAACGCGTTCGGCGTCGTCACCCAGATCGTCGCGCTCGCCGTCGGTCTCGGGCAGGTGATTGTCGCGAGCACCACCGCGTACACCGTGCTCAAGATCGTCGGTGCGGGGTACCTCGTCTGGCTCGGGGTGCAGGCGGTGCGTCAGCGGCGGTCGGTCGCCGCTGCCCTGGCCTCCGGCGTGCGCACCACGCCGGCGCTGCACGCGGTGCGCACCGGTTACGCAGTGGGCGTGACCAACCCCAAGTCGCTCGTGTTCTTCGCCGCGTTGCTCCCGCAGTTCGTCGATCCCGGCCGGCCGGTGGCTTCCCAGCTGCTCGCCCTCGGAGCGGTGTTCGCGGTGTTGGCCGTGCTCTACGACGGCACCGTGGCGCTCGTCGCGTCGCGGCTGCGTGACTGGTTCGCGTCGTCGCCGCGGAGGCTCGAGCGGGTCGGCGGCGCGGGCGGTCTGTCGATGGTCGGCGTCGGCGCCGCCCTGCTCGTGAGCGGCCGACCCGCGGACTGACCCGACGTCGGGGACCGGGCTCGCGTCAGTCGCGCGGCATGAGGTGCAGCCGCGTGGCGGGCGGCATGAGGTGCAGCCGCGTGGCGAGCGGCATGAGGTGCAGCCGCGTGGCGAGCGGCATGGTCGAGCACCGCGCCGGATCGCCATCCACCTACGCAGTGCACTCGACCTGCATGGCGTTCGCCGTCGGGCGCCCTGGCGCTCATCGCGGCCCCGGCGGGACGCTGCCCGCGCGCGACGGGCCCGGCTGCTCACGAAGTCGGCAGCGGGTCGTTGAACTCCCGCGGCCGGAGCCGAGCGGTGAGGTCGCGCACCACGACGACGAGGAACCCCGCGGCCACCAGGCCGGCGACGGCCGACGCGAGCTGCCAGGGCGTCACCGCACCCATCGCCAGGACGGCCTCACCGGGAGTGGGCGCCGCGGCCACCTCGGCGGACCGGGCCGCCCCGACCACCGTGCACCCGAGCATGACGAGAACCGCCCACCACCAGCAGGCGACCGCGGCCCGCCGCACTACCCCCACGGGCTCGGGTGCCGGCCCCGCGGCATCCCGGACATCGGCGACGATGCGGTACGGGCGGACCACGTTGAGGAGCGGGACGAACCACGAGCCGAGAACCCAGCCGCGTGAGTGGGTCAACCGGCCCGGGTCGACCAGGTCGCAGCCATAGACCTGCCACAGCCAGCTGACGAGTACCGCGAAGGCGAGGGCGTAGCCCGTGAAGGCCGTGAGACCGGCCAGCTCGGACACCACGCCGGTGAGGCGCACGGTGCCGTCGTCGACCGAGCCGGGCGACAGCAGCTCGCCGGCGAGTACGTGGGTGTACCACCGGTCCGCGAACGCCTGGACCAGGTTGCCGAGCGGCGCTACGACGGTACTCACCTGCACCCAGGTGGAGAGCCGGCTGAACGCTGGGCCGAGAGCCGGGCGACCCGGGTGGACGCGGCCCGGCCGTACCCGGTCGGTCCACGCCGAGCCGTTCCACCAGCGGGCGCGATCGACGGACGCCGGGTCGGGTCGCCATGCCGGTGGAGCGTGCACCGACTCCGCCGCCGGGAGGGCCGGGACGACCGGTGCGGCGGACCCGGGCGCCCGGCGCATCACCGAGTCGGTCCACGCGCGGCCGTCCCACGTGCGGAGGCGAGCGTCATCCTCGGGGTCCACGTACCACCCCGGCCCGGGCCGCCACCCGGGTGCCGTGGCAGGGGGCTGTCGGTCGGAGCTCGTGGCCGTCATGAGACGAGCCTGGGGCACCTGAAGCTGGCTGCGCCAGAGCCACTTTCGATCTGTGGATAACCGCCGGGCGGATCGGCAGTCGCTACCGGAGGGATGTCTGCCCGCCGAGGAGCCACCCGGCGCTGCAGTACAGGTCAGTGGTGACTACATCGGGGATCGCCGTCCGGATCAGCCGAGGCCCTCGGAGAACTCAGCGATCGACGCGGCCAGAGTCCGGTCGACCATGCCGTGCACTTCGTCCCACCGGGCATCCGGCTGATCGGAGTGCACCAGCGTGACCGACTCGCCTTGCGATCCCTTGAGGAGCGGCTCGAACAGTGCTGCCCCGGAGTCGCCCTGAATGGAGGGGACGGACTCGGCGAAGACCGTGAGGGCTAGGACGCCGGTCTCGCCTTGGCCGACCTTCTGGACTACAGCCACGTAACGCAGGTCGGCCCCCAGGACCCGTAAGCGCAGTTGGCACCACCAGGAGCCATCCGCCAGGTTTGCGTGGAAGTCCTCGCGCCGGGCGGTGCGGATGATCTGAGCCCGCCACCACCGCGCGCGTTCGTCTGGCGGCGCAGCCGAGTACACCCGAACTTGGGCGCCGGGATCGAGATCACGGAACTGCTCCTCGAGCAAGGTGCCAAGCTCTCTGAGCACGTGGTGAACTCGTTCGTTGAGAGCGGTTGCCAGGCGGACGACTGCCTCCGCTCGGCCGGCCGCGTCAAGGTCACGTAGGACTCGTAGACGCGCGACGTACGCGGAGGCGACGTCCACTGCACTGGAGTCGGACGGCACATGGGGGATAGGACGCTCCAGCTCCGCACGTAGTGCGACGATCTCCAGCCTCGCGAACAGGCGGATCAAGGCCCGCAGATCACCGCCATTCGCAGCCGCCAGCGCGGAGAGATAGTCACTCCGCGAGAACCGGTCGACGACCAGGGGCGCGTAGTGGTGCCTGAGAAGCACCAACAGCGCGAGTGCGCGGGCAACTCGGCCGTTGCCGTCGTCGAACGGGTGGACACTGACGAAGGCGTAGTGCAGCCAGGCGGCTCGTACCACCGGGTGAAGCTCGCTCGCTTCTTCCTCCCAGGCGACCAGGCGGTCAATCTCGGCGGCGACCTGCTCCGGCGGCGCGAAAGAGATCTGCTGACCGTCTTCGGTGATCGCGTGGTTGGGCAGTGTCTTCCAGGCACCGAGATGGAGCTGCCGATGCACAATCCCCCCGCGGGGGTCGACGGCGCGGTAGGTGCTCTGGGTGCGGCACAGCGCCTGGTGCAGTTGTCTGATGAACGACGAGGTCAGCGGCTGCCCGTCGCGCACGGCCTCCGCCAAGTGGTTGAGCGCATCGAACTGGCTCCGGATCACCGCCAGTGCTCCGGCATCCACCCCGCCTTCCCGTTCAGCGACCGATGCGCTGAGCCCTTCCGCCACGAGGGCCTCGGTGACACCCCAGTCGATGTCGTAGAGCTGCTCGATGACGCCGGTCTCGATCGCGTGCCGACGCAGGGACCGTTGCCGTGCTTCGTCGAACTCCTGGCCCGTCGCCCGCTGGATCGACTCCTCCCAGGCCTGCCGCAGTGTGTCGACCGAGGCCAGGACGTTCTCGAGATCCCCATTGATGGGGCTCGGTGGAGGCGTCGGGGCCCACACGTCGTCGTCAACCGTCACGGTGGCGAGCCTAACTGCCACTCTGTCGGCCTCGCGGGGTCGAGGTCGGCGAGGTTCGGTTGAGCGGAGCGTCATCCAGCTACGACTGACCGCGCGGCTGCCGATTGCGGGCAGATGAGCGATCCGGCCTCGTTCGCGTACCATCGACGGCTCTCGTCATGGCTTCGTGCCGAACGAGGTCCGTGCCGGTCGGAAACCGGGGCGAGCGTCATCCGGTGGCGGCGATAGACTCCGGCCGCGTGATCGACATCCGGCTGGTCCGCGACGAACCCGACACCGTGCGCGCCAGCCAGCGCGTCCGCGGCGAGGACGAGACCGTCGTCGACGCCATCCGCGCGGCCGACGAACGGCGCCGCGCGCAGCTCACCGCGTTCGAGCGGCTGCGGGCCGAGCAGAAGGCGACGGGCAAGGAGATCGCGCGCGCCCAGGGTGAGCAGAGACAGTCGCTCCTGGCCCGCACGAAGGAGCTGGCCAGCCAGGTGAAGGCCGCGCAGGCCGCCGCCGACGAGGCCGCCGCCGAGCTCGATCGGATGATGCGCACGCTCGGCAACGTCGTCGCGCCCGGCGTGCCGGCCGGTGGTGAGGACGACTACGTGGTGCTCGAGACCCGCGGCGCGCCAAGGGATTTCGCCGCCGAGGGGATCGCGACGCCGCGCGACCACCTCGACCTCGCCGAGGGTCTCGACGCGCTCGACATGGCCCGCGGCGCGAAGGTGTCGGGGGCCCGCTTCTACTTCCTCAAGGGCGTCGGCGCGCGCCTGGAGATGGCGTTGCTCGACCTCGCGATGCGTACCGCGATCGCGCACGGCTTCGTCCCCCTGGTCACCCCGACCCTCGTGCGCACCGAGGTGATGGCCGGCGCCGGCTTCCTCGACCACCACGCCGACGAGGTGTACCGCGTGGAGGCCGACGACCTCTGGCTCACCGGCACCAGCGAGGTTGCCCTCGCCGGCTACCACGCCGACGAGGTGCTCGACCTCTCCACCGGGCCGCTCCGCTACGCCGGCCAGTCCACCTGCTACCGCCGCGAGGCCGGCTCCTACGGCAAGGACACTCGAGGCATCATCCGGGTGCACCAGTTCACCAAGATCGAGATGTTCGTCTACTGCCGGCCCGAGGATGCCGCCGCCGAGCACCAGCGCCTGCTCGACCTCGAGCACGAGATGCTCCGTGCCGTGGAGGTGCCGTACCGCGTCATCGACACCGCGGCCGGCGACCTCGGTGGCCCGGCGGCCCGCA
>JBOFBK010000682.1:0-5810 GCA_051645525.1 Dermatophilaceae bacterium
GAGCCAGGTCGCCGCGCCCGCGCCACCCCGCCCACCGGCCAGGGTGGCCGCGAGCCTCAGGGCGGGTACGCGGGCGCGGCGCCGGCGCCGGCCGCCGGACGAGGGGGACGGGGTGGCGGCCGGGTCGGTGGGGGGCGGCTGCCCCGGGATGCGGTTCCGGTGGAAGTCCGGGCCCGCGGGCTCACCCAGCCCGCGCCACTCGGGCGAGACGGATGACGCGTCGGCTGCAGGTGGTCGAACGGTGTCGGTCATGGCTGTCGTCCTCGGGTCGGTGGAGTGGTGCTCAGGGAAGTCGGGCGAACCAGCGCAGCGACATCGCACCAGCGGCCAGCAGCGCGAGCGCGGCCAGCGCCGCCAGGTACGGGGTGATCTCCCGCGGCTCGGTACGCCATCCGATCGAGGACCCGATGTCGTCGTAGACCGCTGCCAGCTCGTCGCCGCTCTCGGCGGTGTAGGCCTGGCCATTGGTGGACTCGGCCAGCGTGGCGAGAGACTCGGCATCGACGGGCACCGGCACGGTCTGGCCCTCCGTCTCGATGGTGCCGTCGGGCGTGCCGTACGCGATCGTCGACACCGGCACTCGCGCCTCGGTGGCCGCGGTCGCGGCGAGCTCGGGGTCGCGACCGCGGGTGTTCGTGCCGTCCGAGAGGAGCACGATGCGGGCCGGGACGGCCTCCGCCTCACCGGGAGACCCGCCGTCTTCGCCGGCGGCTCCGCCGTCCCCGCCGGCAGATCCGCCGTCCCCGTCGCCGTCACCCTGAGAGGACGCCATCGAGGCGACCTGCTCGAGCGAGGTGAACACCGCCTCGCCGATGGCGGTGCTGTCGGCGAGGGTCAGCCGGTCGAGCTGGGCGGCCACCGCCTCGTGGTCGGTGCTCGGCGCCGCGAGCACCGAGGTGGAGCCCGCGAACGTCACGACGCCGACGTTGAACTGGTCGGGCAGGTTGCCGATGAAGGCCCGCGCGGCCTCGCGGGCCGCGTCGAGCCGGTTGGGGTCGACGTCGGTGGCCTCCATCGAGCGGGACACGTCGATCGCCACGATCACGGTCGCGCGGTCGTACGGCACCCGCACCTCCGTCTCGGGCCGTGCCGCGGCGAGTCCGAGCGAAACCAGCGCGAGCAGGAACGCCACGGCGGGAGCGTGCCGCCGCCATCCGGGTGTCGAGGGCGCCACCTTGTCGAGCATCGGCAGCGCGGCGAACCGCACGGCGTAGCGGGACCGGCGCCGCTGGGCGACAACGTAGAGCACGGCCAGGGCGAGCACCGGCACGAGCAGGAGCAACCACCAGGGGGACAGGAAGGTCATCAGCGAGTCCTTCGAACGGGTCCCCGGCGAACCTGGCGCCGGGAGACGACGAAGCGGGCGAGGTCACGCACCCAGTCGGTGTCGGTGCGCAGTTGCACGTGTCCGGCACCGCAGGCACGCACCGCATCGCCCACCGCGGCACGATGCCGGGCGGCGATCTCGGCGTAGCGGCTACGCAGGTCCGGAGAGGTCCACACCTCGCGCCGGCGGCCGGTCTCGGGGTCGGCGAGCACGACCAGCCCGAGGTCGGGGAGGTCGAGCTCGCGAGGGTCGAGCACCTCGACGACCACGACGTCGTGCCGAGCCGCGAGCCGCCGCAGGGCCGGCTCCCACGGAAGCGGCCGGTCGACGGTGCCGTCCGGCTCGACGAAGTCGGAGACGACGACGCGCAGGCCCGGCCGGCGACGGCGTCGCTCGAGCGCGCCCAGCGCCTCGGCGAGGGTTGTGTGGTCGGTCCGGCCCGCCGCCCGGGGGGCCTCCTGAGCGGTGCGCAGCGTCCGCCGCGCGCTGGCCCGGCCGGGCAACGGGGGCTGCCACCGCAGCCCGGCCGGTGTCATCCGAGCCACGCCGACCTGGTTGCCCGGCCCGTCGGTGAGCAGGCCCACCGCGGCCGAGCCCCATGCGGCGAGGTCGCGCTTCTCGATGGTCGTCGTGCCGAAGTCCATGCTCGGCGTCTCGTCGACGAGCACCCAGGTGTCGAGCTCGTGCTCGGCCCGAGGTCGCCACACGTGCGGCTCCGCGCTACGCGCGGTGACGTTCCAGTCGATCCGGCGCACGTCGTCCTCGCCGGGCCGGTACCGCACCACCTCCTCCGGATCGGACCCCGGGCCGAGCCGGAGCCCAGCCTGCTCCCCCTGCAGCAGGCCGTCCAGGCGACGGCGCACCACGAGGTCGAGCGCCTGGAAGGCACGCTCCGGGTTCCGGCCCACGTCGGTCGGCGAGAGGAGGCTCATGCCGGCCCACCTGGAGACGCGACGCCAGCGCCCGGGACCGGAGCTGGCATCGCAGCGGTGGCACCGTCATCCACCTGGCTGGGAGCGACCCGTGGCTGCGGCACCGCCCCGACCACGGCGTCGGCGACCGACCGCGGGTCGATCCCGTCGGCGACCGCGTCGAAGGAGAGCACCAGCCGGTGGGCCAGCACGTCCGCCGCGAGGTCCGCGACGTCGCCGGGCAGCACGTAGTCGCGGCCGCGGAGCAGGGCCAGCGCCCGGCCGGCGGCGATCAGTCCGAGGGTCGCCCGCGGGCTGACCCCGAAGTCGACCACGCCGTCGAGCCCGCCGAGGCCGAACCGGGCCGGCTCTCTGGTGGCCATGACGAGCGCGACCGCGTAGTTCGCGATGGCGTGGTGGACGAACACCCGGTCGGCCGACCGCTGCAGCCCGGCCACCCGCTCCGGGTCGAGCACGACCTGCGCCCGGGGCGGGTCGACGCTCATCCGCTGCAGGATGGTCAGCTCCTCGACCTCGGTCGGGTAGCCCACGTCGACCTTGAGGAGGAACCGGTCGCGCTGCGCCTCCGGCAGCTGGTAGACGCCCTCGGACTCGATGGGGTTCTGGGTCGCGAGCACGAGGAACGGGTCGGGTAGCCGGTGGCTGCGGCCGCCGATGCTCACCTGCCGCTCGGCCATCGCCTCGAGCAGGGCCGACTGCACCTTCGCGGGCGCACGGTTGATCTCGTCGGCGAGCACGAGGTTGGCGAACACCGGGCCGAGCTCGGTGTCGAAGCTCTCGGATGACGGCCGCCACACCCGGGTGCCCACGATGTCGCCCGGCATGAGGTCGGGAGTGAACTGGAGCCGCGCGAAGCTGCCGCCGATGACGTCGGCGAGGGTGCGCACGGCGAGCGTCTTGGCCACTCCCGGAACGCCTTCGAGCAGCACGTGCCCGCGGGCGAGGAGTCCGACGAGCATGCGCTCGACCATGTGGTCCTGGCCGACGAGGACGCGCTTGACCTCGAACAGCGCGCGCTCCAGGGGCGCCCCCTCCCCGGACGGGGAGGGGTACGCCACCTCGGTGAGCGGTCCCGGCGACGCCTGCTGCGTCCGGGCGTGCTGCGGGGAGTCGTAGACGCTCACAGCGTGCTCGTGTCCGGCGCGGGCGCCTCGGTCGACGGGGACGGCGCCGGGGTGGTGCCCTGCTCGCCGTCACCGGGCCCGGAGCCGCCACCGTTCTTCTCGGGGCAGTCGCGACGCTCGGACGACGTCGAGCCGTCGGGTGCGGTGCCCTTCCCGGTGGCCGGGTCGTCGGTGGTCCGGTCCTGGGTGTCCGACCCGTCGGTCGTCGTCACGACGCCGTAGCTGTCGGTGCCGGCGGGCTGGTCGCCCGTGGCGTACGCCGCGGTGGCCCCGCCGGCGGCGAGGAGGAGCACGGCGAAGGCGATGCCGGCGGTCCGGCGGGCGGTGCGAGCGCTGCGGCCGTCCGGTCCGGGCAGTGCACCGTGCGGGTCGTGGGCCGACGGCTCGGGGGCGGGTGTCTGCGGAGTGGTCATTCTCGGCTCCTTGGTGCGAGTGCGACGTCCGCCGGTGTCGGCGGGAGCCACCGCGGGTGGTGGGCTCGTGGACCATCTGACCAAGGAGGGCCGAAAACCACCGGAAGCGCGGACGAAAGGGGGTCGAAAGAGCTTTGGGCGCACCGGCATCCGCCCGGCTACGGTGACCGCGTGAGGTTGTTGATCGTGGAGGACGAAGAGGGTCTGGCCGAGGCGCTGCGCATCGGGCTGGCTCGCGAGGGCTACGCCGTCGACCTCGCCTCGACCTGTGCCGAGGCCCGGGAGAAGCTCTCGTACACGGGGTACGACGTCGTGCTGCTCGACGTGAACCTGCCGGACGGCTCGGGGTTCGCCCTCGCCGAGGAGCTGCGTGACGGCCGGGTCGACGGCCCGTCCGGCGACGACGTCCGGCTGCTCATGCTCACCGCCCGCACCGGCCTGCCCGACCGGGTCCGTGGGCTCGATGCCGGTGCCGACGACTACCTGGTCAAGCCCTTCGCCCTCCCCGAGCTCACCGCGCGGCTGCGCGCACTGCTCCGGCGCGACGTCCGCGGCGGTGCCGCCTCCGTGCTGCGGGTCGGTGACCTCGTCCTGGATGCCGCGCGCCACCTCGTGCGGCGCGGCGACCGGGAGCTCTCCCTCACCCTCAAGGAGTTCGCGGTGCTGCGCTATCTCATGTCGCGTCCGGGGCACCTGGTGTCCTCGGAGGAGCTGCTCGACCATGTCTGGGACGAGAACGCCGACCCCTTCACCCAGACGGTGCGGGTCACGGTGGGCACGCTGCGGCGCAAGCTCTCGGTCGACGGCGAGGAACCGTTGCTCGAGACCGTGATCGGCCGCGGGTACCGTTTGCGCGAACTGCTTTCTCCCGCAGACGGAGCGCTCGGATGACGCCGCGCCTGGGCCCGCTCCTCGACCGCCTGCCGCCGTGGGCGCGCACCGTGCGCGTGCGGCTCGCGCTGACCTACTCCGCCCTCCTGTTCGGCGTCACCGCGCTGCTGCTCGGCGGGGTCTACTTCGCGCTGTCGAACTCGATCGAGGCCGAGCCGCTCGACCCGGTCACGGTGAAGAAGTTCGAGCGCGGGTCCGACGGCATCATCCGCTACCGGGGCGGGGGCGAGTTCCAGGCGGCCGACATCACCGACGTGCAGCAGTACGTCAACTACTCGACGCTGGAGTCGCTGCGGTCGTACTCGATCGCCGCACTGGGGGTGCTGTTCCTCGTCAGTCTCGTCATCGGATGGTGGGTCGCCGGGCGTGTGCTCGCACCGATCGGACGCATCACGGCCTCGGCCCGCGAGATCTCCGCCACCGATCTCTCCCGCCGGATCGCGGCCACCGGCCCGCACGACGAGCTCCGCACGCTCGCGGACACCGTCGACGACATGCTCGGCCGCATCGAGTCGGCCTTCACGGCGCAGCGCCGGCTCGTCGACGACGTCTCGCACGAGCTGCGCAACCCGATCGCGGTGGTCCAGGCGAACGTCGACGCGGTGCTGTCCCGTGACGACGTCCAGCCGGACGAACGGGCGCGGTCGGCATCGGTGGTGACGCGTGCGATCAGCCGGATGGCGCGCCTCGTCGACGACCTCCTCGCCACCGCACGCTCCCGCTCCGGGGCTTTCGTCGACCGTGAGGTCGACCTCTCCGAGCTCGCTCGCGGGGCGGTCGACGAGCTGCGTCTGCTCGCCGACGGGCGTGGGCTGCGGTTCACGCTCCGGCTCGCACCGGGACCGGTCGTCATCGCCGACACCGAGGCGCTGACCCGGGCGGTCGGCAACATCCTCTCCAACGCGGTGCGGCTAGCCCCGGGGGGCAGCGAGGTGGCCGTCGCATCCGGCTCACGTCAGGGCTGGGCGTGGATCGCGGTGCGGGACAACGGCCCGGGCATCGCCGAGACGGACCAGGAGCGGATCTTCGACCGGTTCGGACGCCGGTCCGGGGACGCCGGCACCGACGGTCACGGACTGGGCCTGGCCATCGCCCGACAGGTCGTGGAGTCGCACGAGGGCCG
>JBOFBK010000683.1:0-8497 GCA_051645525.1 Dermatophilaceae bacterium
CCGGAGCGGGCCGCCGAGCTGGCCCGGGTGTGTGCGCTCGGCGTGCTCGCCGCGGTGGCCTCGGTGGTGTCGCTGGAGCAGGTCGAGCGGGTGGTCAAGGTCGTGGGCTTCGTCGCCTCGGCGCCGGGCTTCACCGGCCAGCCGCTCGTCGTCAACGGCGCGAGCGAGCTCTTCGCCGAGGTGTTCGGGGATGCCGGCCGGCACGCCCGGTCGGCGGTCGGGGTCGCCGCGCTCCCGCTGGGCGCACCGGTCGAGGTCGAGGCGATCCTGCACGTGCGTGACTGAACGCTCGGGCCGCTCGGTCGACGTGCCGGGCCGCTCGGGTCGCTCGGGCCGCTCGGTCGATGTGCCGGGTCGGCCGGGTCGCTCCGGCCGCTCGGTCGACGTGCCGCTGTTGGGCGCACAGCGCGCCCTGGCGGAGGAGTGGCTCGCCGCGGGGCGGCCCGCAGTGGTGCCGCGCCCGGCGGCGACGGTCATGCTCGTGCGCGACCTGCCGGTCGGTGGGCGGTCCAGCACCGGCACAGTCGGTGGTCACACCGGCGGCGTCGAGGTGTTCGTCCAGCGACGGGTGCGGACGATGGCCTTCGCTCCCGCGACCTATGTCTTCCCCGGCGGTGCGGTGGATGACGTCGACTCCCGGCTGCCGCTGGCGACGCCGGGCCTCGCCGAGCTCGCTGCGGCGATGGGGGTGCCGATGGTCGAGGCCGCTCCGCGGGCGGCCGCCGCGGTGCGCGAGGTCGCGGAGGAGTGTGGGGTGGTCGTGGCGGTGGCCGACCTCCGGGCTCGGGGACACTGGGTCACACCGGAGTTCGAGCCACGCCGATTCGACACCTGGATCCTCGCAGCCCGGATGCCGCCCGGCCAGATCGCGCACACCGCGAGCGAGGAGTCCGACGTGAGCGAGTGGGTACGACCGGGCGAGCTCCTGCGGCGGCACGCGGCGGGCGAGGCTCCGATGCTGCCGCCGACGGTGGTCTCGCTGGAGCAGCTCGCCCGGTTCGACTCGGTGCAGGCGTTCCTCGAGGACCGGCCGCGCGTCATCCGTGTGGTGCCGCGGCTGGTCCGCAGCGCCGACGGCTTCCCGACGCTGCGTACCGACCTGCCGTGAGCCGGTGACAGCACATCCCCCGTCCGAATCGAGCTCTCCTCGGACGGCCTGGTTCGCCTCCCCGGCACGACGTGCTCCGCCGACGAACAGGCAGTGCCCGCGTCGGCGGTGAGCGTCTGCCGCTTCATCCCGCGTGAGGTCGATGCCTCGGTGTGCCACGTCCTGTCGGTCGGCAGAGCGTCCTGGTCGTTGGCCGGGCCTGTGGATGACGGTCGGCCGGCTCGGTGTCGCGGTGGCATGCTCGCCGGATGCCGACATCGCTGCCACCGTGCGGCGACTCGGCGGAACGGCGTCGTGGGCCGAGCTGTGCCGGGCCCACCGCCGGAGCGCGGTCGAGAGGCCCGTCGCGGCCGGCGTGGTCGAGCGGGTGCGCCGGGGCCGGTACCAGCTGCCTGATGCTGAGTCTTCGTCGTCGCCGACCTCGGCAGCGAGGAGCTGCGGCTGATCGTCGAGGCCGACGGGTTCGAGCACCACGGCACGCGGCGGGGGCTGCGGAAGGACTGCCGTCGACACACCGAGCTCGCCGTGTTCGGTTGGGCGTCACTGCGGTTCTCCTACGAGGACGTCATGCACGAGCAGGAGTGGACCGCTGGGCGCTGCGCTCGTGGCCCGTAGTCCGCGAGGGCGGTGTGCCGGAGAGCCCACCGATCCGCCGACGGGACATAGTGGCGTAGTCGGCGGGCTGACCAGCGCGGCCGTGCGGGACCGGTGACCGGCGGTCGGTCCACTGCCTGTAGGCCGGTCGCCGCACCGGCCAGATGCCGCGGCCGGCCGGGGGTCGGCGTGCCACGCCGGCTGGCTGAAGGTGCCCGCGACCCGGGCGACGCTCAGACCGGGGATGCCGTCGTGGCACTCGCGGGTTCGGTCTGCGCAGCGGCACGGCGACGGCGCCGCACGAGCACGAGGCCGTAGACGAGCAGCGGCACGGTGAGCACGATGGAAGCGAGCTGCAGGGTGTCGCCGCTGCTGGTCTCGCTCGCGATCTTCGGCGCGACATCGGCGGAGATGACGTCGATGAGCCCATGGATGAGGACGAGCGGCCAGATCGTGTTGGTCCGCACCAGCGCGGCCGCGAAGCCGATGCCGAGGAAGCTGGCGTACACCACCTGGGACGTGGTGAACCACACGCCTTCGTCGCCGGTCAGAACGTTGTTGTAGTGCACGAACCCGAACATCACGCTGGACACGACGACGGCGCCAAGCGCGCCGCGGGGCCGGTCCCGCCAGGCACGGAGCAGGATGAAAAGGATCAACCCGCGTACCACGATCTCCTCGAGGTACCCGGTGAGCATCTGGCGGGTTCCGCTCGTCGCGAGCCAACGGCCATCGACGGTGTCCGACAGGGGAGCGAGCAGGAAGATCACCGCGAGGGTGAGCACCGGCATCCACAGCAGGTACAGATGACGCCCCGAGCCGGCGACGGTGAAGCCGAGCGCCCGCCACCAGCCGAGCCACACCACGAACGCAGTGACGACGATCGACGGGACGAGCTGCGAGACGACCGAGCCGCCAGGGCCGACCAGTTGGTCGAAGTACACCTCGGGGATCGGGCCGATCTCCGGCCGGGTGATCGCCGCCTGCGTGCCCTGCTGGAGGCCGACGGTCGCCAGCAGGATGACGACAGAGGACAGCACCGGATGACGTGCGAGCAGGTCTGCGAGGTGCCGCGGTTCGGCGTGTGCGACGGCCGCGGCCCGGCGCGGGTGGATGCGCCAGCGCGGATGTACCGGCTCGCCGTTAGTCAGAGGATTCAGCCGCACCTGGTCGGGTGTTCGGTGGGTGTCGGGAGGAGATGTGTCGTGCTGTTCGGTCATGGTGCGTGAACATAGTTCACGCGAGTCGGGCCGAACAATGGGTACTTCCACCACGTCGCTACGGTGTCGATCGCACTCCAGGGTGAAGCGACGCGCGCGGCTGGCGACAGCGCTACCAGTCGCGCTGATGTCGTCGGGTCGACCCGACGCGCCCCGGTCGACGGTCGGTCACGGCGATGCTGCCGGTCGTGCCGGCGGCTCGGTCGTGGTCGACAATGAGTGATGCCGTCCAGGACCGAGAAGCGCGGGCTCGACCGCGATGTCGTGGTGGCGACGGCGGTCGGAATCATCCGCCGCGACGGCCTCGGCGCGTTGACGATGCGCCGGCTCGCGGCCGATCTCGACGTCACCGCACCGGCTGTCTACCGCTACGTCGCGACCAAGACCGAGCTCCTCGACCTCGTGACCGAGGAGCTGCTGGGCGAGGTCGTCGACGGCGTGGCACCCGCCTACGACGCGGTTCACACGGCATCGCAGTGGTGCGACGTCACCCGCCGGCTCGCGATCTCGGCGCGATCCATCTATCTGCGTCATCCGGGCGTGGCGGGCTACCTGCTCACCCGCGGCCCGGCGGCCGGCACCGAAGCCACGGTCCAGGCCGAGACGCGCGCGCTGATCAGGCTCGGCCTGCCACCTGAGCGCGCAGCCGCCGTGTTCGTGACGGCTTCCCGGTGGCTGTTGGCCTACGTCCACGCCGAGACCTTGGTCGCCGGCGCCGCGGGTCAGGGCGCGGACCCGCGGCGCCGGGCGCACGAGCTGGCCCGAGTGCTCAGCGGCACCGCGCCGGTCGACGTGGAGGTCGACCGCGATGAGCTGTTTCGCGCCGGCCTCGACTGGCTGCTCCACGGCATCCGTACCACCGACCTCGCGGGGTGCCCGTGACCTCCGGCGAGTCGGTGCAGCCGACACCGGCGACCGGGTGGGCCGGGGGATCGGTCACCGAGCGGGCGCACTGCGTCCTCGCGCCCAACCCGGGCCCGATGACGCTCGACGGCACCAACACCTGGGTGCTGCTCGAACCCGGCGCCACCGACGCTGTCGTCATCGACCCGGGGCCGCTCGACGAGGGCCACCTCGCCGCGGTCCTCGACCACGTCGCCTCTCGCGGCGCCCGGGTCGCGCTCACCGTGCTCACCCACGGCCACCACGACCACGCCGAGTCGGCCGGCCGCTTCGCCGAGCTCACCGGCGCTCCGACGCGCGCGGTGGGCGGCGGTCACGACGACCTCGGCGACGGCGACGTCATCCGCACCGGGGGGATCGAGGTGCGGGTCGTCGCCACGCCCGGCCACACCGCCGACTCCGTCTCCTTCGCCCTCCCCGCCGACGCGGCCCTGCTCACCGGCGACACCGTGCTCGGCCGCGGCACCACCGTCGTCGCCCACCCCGACGGCGAGCTCGACGCGTATCTCCGCTCGCTCGGGCGGATCTCGGCGCTCACCGGCGACGGCGAGGTGACCGTCATCCTCCCCGGTCATGGGCCGGTCGTCCCGGATGCCGCGGCGATGGTCGCGAACTACCGCGCCCACCGCGCGGAGCGGCTCGAGCAGGTGCGGCAGGCGCTCGCCGACGGGGCGTCAGCCGAGCCCGACCCCGTCGAGGGCGTGCTGCGACGGGTGTACGCGGGCGTACCGCCGGAGGTATGGCCGGCGGCGCGGCTGTCGATCCGCGCTCAGCTCGACTACCTCGGTGCGCGCTGACGCCGCACCTCAGCGCGCACCGACCCGTGCGGCGGGTGCGCGTCGACGCGTGAGGCGGGTGCGGCGACCCACGTGCCGGTCAGCGGGCCCGGCGCCGGAGCCGCTCGACGTCGAGGAGCAGCACCGCCCTGGCCTCGAGCCGTAGCCAGCCGCGGCCGGCGAAGTCGGCCAGCGCCTTGTTGACCGTCTCGCGAGAGGCCCCGACCAGCTGGGCGAGCTCCTCCTGGGTGAGGTCGTGGGCCACCATCAGCCCCTCCTCGACCGGCCGGCCGAACCGGCTGGCGAGATCGAGCAGCGCCTTGGCCACCCGCCCGGGCACGTCGGTGAAGACGAGGTCGGCGAGTACCTCGTTGGTGCGGCGCAGCCGGCGGGCCAGCGCGGCGAGCAGGGTGAGGGCTACATCGGGGTGCGCACCGAGGAAGGCGCGCAGCTGCTCCTGGCCCATCGAGACCACCTGTGCCTCGGCCACCGCGGTGGCGGTGGCGGTGCGCGGGCCGGGGTCGAACAGGGACAGCTCACCGAACATCTCGCCCGGCCCGAGGATGGCGAGCAGGTTCTCGCGGCCGTCGCTGCTCGAGCGGCCCAGCTTGATCTTGCCCTCGCCGATCACGTACAGCCGGTCCCCCTGGTCGCCCTCGTGGAAGAGGATGTCGCCCCGATCCAGACGCGCCGGGCTCATCGACGCGATCAGGGTCTCGGCGGCCTGCTCGTCGAGAGGAGCGAACAGTGGCGCTCTGCGTACGACGTCGTGGTCCACGACACTGAAGTGTGCCAGAGCGGATGACGCCGAGCCGGCGGGGCTGCGGAGCCGTCCCGTGCGCGGCCAGGGTGTCGACGCGGTCCCGGCCGGCATCCGGCCGTGGCCAGGAAAGAACGCGGCTCGACGTCGAGCGGCCCGTCGGGGACGGGCCTTCTCGGCATCACGACCGCCCGATGGGCGCCATGGCGTCGAAACGGGTCAGAGGCGCTGGCATGTGGACGCCGGTGACGCGGGTGGGCGCCATGGCGTCGAAACGGGTCAAAGGCGCTGGCATCTGGACGCCGGTGACGCGGGTGGGCGCCATGGCGTCGAAACGCGCGGTGTCGAGATGCGCGGCGACTGGCGCCACGTAGGCTCTCGGGCGTGTCTCCCGCCCCTTCGCGAGCCGTCCGACGTCTGCGCGCCGGGGACGAGTCGCCGGTCGCGCTGAAGCGCCGCGCACGCCGCATCCACCAGGCGCTGCTCGCGAGGTATCCGTACGCGCACTGCGAGCTCGACTTCGAGAACCCCTTGCAGCTGCTCGTGGCCACCGTGCTCAGCGCGCAGACCACCGACGTCATGGTCAACTCGGTCACCCCGCGGCTCTTCGCCCGCTGGCCCACCGCGCACCACCTCGCCGGCGCCGATCGCGAAGAGATGGAGGCGGTGCTCAAGCCCACCGGCTTCTTCCGCGCGAAGACCGCGGCGGTCACCGGACTCGCGCAGGCGCTCGTCGAGCGCTTCGACGGTGAGGTCCCCGGCCGGCTGGAGGACCTGGTCACGCTGCCGGGCGTCGGCCGCAAGACCGCGAACGTCGTGCTCGGCAATGCGTTCGACGTGCCCGGCATCACCGTCGACACGCACGTGGGGCGGCTCGTGCGGCGCTGGCAGTGGACCGCGGACACCGACCCGGTCAAGGTCGAGCACCAGATCGGCGCGCTCATCCCGCGCCGCGAGTGGACGAGGCTCAGCCATGCGGTGATCTTCCACGGCCGCCGCACCTGTCATGCACGTAAGCCGGCATGCGGGGCCTGCCCGGTCGCGCAGTGGTGCCCTGCGTACGGCGAGGGGGAGACCGACCCGGTCGCCGCGCGGACGCTGCTCAAGTACGAGCTCGCCCCCGGCGCCGTGCTGCCCGACCCGCCGCCGGGGCCGCTGCCCGACGACGACCTCGCGGTCTCGTGACCACCCGGCGTCCGCACTGGCTCGAGCGGCTCGGCGCCAGAGACGACGTGCACGAGCACGAGTGGTTCTCGGGGTTCGCCCCGCCCGACGGTGCCGGTCGGGCATCCGCGGTGCTCGTGCTCTTCGGCCCCGACCGGTCGGGCCGGGGCGAGGACGTCGTGCTCACCGAGCGGGCCCACACCCTGCGGTCGCACCCCGGCCAGGTCTCCTTCCCTGGCGGCGTGGTCGACCCCGGCGACCGCGACGTCGTCGCCGCGGCACTGCGCGAGGCCGAGGAGGAGGTCGGCATCGACCCGGCGGGCGTCGACGTCGTCCGCACCCTCCCGCCGCTCTATCTCGCACCGAGCCGCACCGTGGTGACGCCGGTGCTGGCCTGGTGGCCGGTGCCCGGACCGGTCCGTGTCGTCGACCCGGCCGAGGTCGAGCTCGTCGCGCGGGTGCCGGTCGCGGCCCTCGCCGACCCCGACCACCGGCACACCGCGGTGGTCGGGGAGTACCGCGGCCCCGCCTTCGAGGTCGACGGCCTGCTCGTGTGGGGGTTCACCGCGATGTTGCTGAGCAGCCTGCTCGACCTCGCCGGGCTCGGCCGGCCGTGGGACCGGACCCGCGAGCGTTCGTTGCCCGATCGCGTGCTCTCGCCCTGGATGCGTGCCGCAGAGCGCGCGGGCGCGACCTCGTCCGACGCGGGCGGAGACTCGCCGGAGGGCCGGCCGTGACCTTCTCGTTCGTCCTCGACATGGTGCTGCTGGTGCTGCTCGCCGGCTATGCGTGGAGCGGTTGGCGGCAGGGGCTGATCACCGCCGTGCTCGGTCTGGTCGGCCTCGTCGGGGGCGCCGTCGTCACGGTGCGGGTCGTGCCCGACCTGCTCGAGGACCGTCTCGGCGTCGCCCGCGGCACGGCCGCGAGCGCGGTGGTGGTGGTCGTGCTGGTCGTGCTCGTGGCGGTCACCGTGCAGTCGCTGATGCTGCTGCTGGCGGCGCGGGTCAGGGATGCCGTGCGCCTCCCGGCTGCCCGTGCGGTCGACAGCTTCCTCGGCCTGGTCGCCGTGCTCACCGCGTCGGTGCTCGTGCTCTGGGTCGTCGCCGGGGTGGTTCGTACCGGTGGGCCGCCCGGGGCACGCGAGGCGGTGGCCCGCTCCGGCGTGGTGACCGCGGTCGACGCTCTCGTCCCCGCGTCGGCCGCACGAGTAGTCGACGACGTCACCCAGGCTCTCGACCGGCAGGGCTTCCCGCAGGTCTTCGACGGCCTCGGGCCCGAGCCGATCGCCGCGGTCGACGCGCCCGACGCCGCGCTGGTCGACGATCCCGAGGTGCGGGTGGCGCTGCGGTCGGTCATCCGGGTGCGGGCCGACTCACGCCGGTGCGACACCGCCCGGGTCGGGAGCGGGTGGGTCGGTGCCGCCGGGTACGTCGTCACGAACGCGCATGTCGTGGCGGGTTCGCAGTCGGTGCGGGTCAGCGTCGGGGGCCGTGGCCGGGAGCGGGCCGCTCGGGTCGTCGTGTTCGACCCCGACCGCGATGTCGCGGTGCTGGCGGTGCCGGGCCTCACCGCGGCAGCACTCACTCGGGGCGACGAGCTCCCAGCGGGGGCGTCGGCCGTCGTCGCCGGGTTCCCGGGTGATGACGGTCTCACCGTGCGCAGCGCGCGGGTGCGCGACGTCATCCGGGCCAGAGGCGCCGACATCTACGGCGACTCCGGCACGACCCGGGAGATCTACTCGCTCCGGGCTCAGGTGCGCCAGGGAGCGTCGGGTGGGCCGATGGTCGACACCGACGGCCGGGTGGTCGGGATGGTGTTCGCCACCTCGCTCGACGACCCCGACACCGGCTACGCGCTCACCCTCGACGAGATGGCGCCGGTGCTGCGCAGCGGTCTCGCGGCCACCGGGCAGGTGCCGACCGGGCGCTGCTCCGAGACCTGACCGTTCGGCGCCGGCCGCTCAGGCGCTCGC
>JBOFBK010000684.1:0-1929 GCA_051645525.1 Dermatophilaceae bacterium
CTACGTCGACCTCTACCAGGCCCACCGCTACGACACCGAGACCCCGCTCGAGGAGACGATGACTGCCTTCGCCGACATCGTCCGCCAGGGCAAGGCGCTCTACATCGGCGTCAGCGAGTGGACCGCCGAGCAGATCCGCGCCGGCCACGCGCTCGCGCAGGAGCTCGACATCCAGCTCATCTCGAGCCAGCCGCAGTACTCGATGCTGTGGCGGGTCATCGAGGGTGAGGTCGTGCCGACCTGCGCGGAGCTCGGCGTCAGCCAGATCGTCTGGAGCCCAATCGCCCAGGGCGTCCTCACCGGCAAGTACCGTCCCGGCGAGCAGCCGCCGCAGGGCTCGCGCGCCGCCGACGAGAAGGGCGGCGCCGACATGATCAAGCGGTTCATGAACGACCGCGTCCTCACCCGGGTGCAGCAGCTCCAGCCCATCGCGGATGACGCCGGGCTGAGCATGGCGCAGCTCGCCGTCGCGTGGGTGCTCCAGAACGACAACGTGGCCGCCGCGCTCGTCGGCGCCTCCCGGCCCGAGCAGGTGGGGGAGAACGTCAAGGCCGCCGGGGTGCGGCTCGAGCCCGAGCTGATGACGCGCATCGACGAGGCACTCGGCGACATCGTCGAGCGCGACCCGGCCCGGACCGCCGAGAACGCCCCGAGGACCCGCCCGACCTGACAGCGGATCTGGCGGCGCGTCATCCGGCCATTCGTATGGGCGCGAGGCTGCCGACCCGCCTGCCTGGGCCAGTGGCCCCAGGTCACGGGACCGACCACAGGACGTCCATCGGCACTGCGGCCAGGCGGTCACCCAACGACTGTGCTTGTGGCCCGGTGTGCAGGAGGAGCCCGCCGACGAATCGGCTCCCGAGTTCGTCACGGAAGCGCTGCAACCAGCGCAGATCCCGCGAACGAACAGTGGCCGCTGCCTTCACCTCGATCGCAGCGACACGCCCGTCGGGGTTCTCCAGGACGATGTCGACCTCGGCTCCGCCGCGTTGCCGGTAGTGGTGGGTGCGTGGACTCTGTTCCGACCAGCTCCGCTGACGGAGCAGCTCGCCGATGACGAACGTCTCGAGCAGCTGGCCGGCGATCTCCGGCTTGGCCCCTGGGCCAGCCCCCGCCGGAGACACATTCGTCAGCCGGGCTGCGAGCCCGGTGTCCAGAAGCACGATCTTCGGACGCTCGACAACTCGCTTGGAGAGGTTGGATGACCATGACGGGATGCGAGTGACGAGGAAGAGCGTCTCGAGCAATGCGAGGTACGGCGGCAAGGTGCGTCCCGGTATCCCGCTGTCCGCCGCCAACGAGCTCTGGTTCAGCTCCGTCGCTGTTCGGGATGCAAGCAGTCTGACGAGCTGGGGAAGATCCGACAGCCGTTGCAGGCCGGACACGTCGACCGCGTCACGGCGAACGATGCGGTCGACGTAGCCGTCCAGCCAGGCACCTCGGCGGCGGTTAATGCCGCGTCGCACCGCCTCGGGATAGCCACCGGCGCAGGCGGGCACGAGGTAGTCGTGACTGGTCGCCTCACTGCGGTGGCCCTGGAACATATCTCCGGCGAGGAGGCAGTCGACGAAGCGCTCGGGAGCGCCCGCGATATCTCCTTGACTGAATCCGAACAGCTCAAGGCTCTCTCCCCGGCCGGCGAGACTGTCCTGAGTGGCGGGAAGCTGCAGAAGATCAGCCGAACCGGTCAGGAGGAAGCCTCCGGGCCGAGGATCGGTATCGACGGCAGCCTTGAGAGCGAGGACCAACTCCGGTGCGCGCTGCACCTCGTCGATTCCGAGGAGCCCGTTGCGGAACTGACGAACGAACGACACCGGGTCGCTGGACGCTGCGGTGCGGGTCAGTTCGTCATCCAGCGTCACCATGCGTCCCTTGCGCCGACGGACTACCTCGCTCGCCAACGTCGACTTGCCGACCTGGCGTGCGCCT
>JBOFBK010000685.1:0-4918 GCA_051645525.1 Dermatophilaceae bacterium
CACTGCGCGGCTTCTACGTCCAGGACGCCGGCGACGGCGACCCCGCCACCAGCGACGGCGTCTTCGTCTTCGGTGCCGATGACGACCGCGTCGCCGTGGGCGACCTCGTCACCGTCAGCGGTACGGCCGGGGAGTTCCAGGGCCAGACCCAGATCTCGTCGTCGACGGTCACGGCCTGCGGCACGTCATCCGCCGAACCGGTGAGCGTCACCCTGCCGGCCGCGAGCGCCACCGCGCTGGAGCGTTACGAGGGCATGCTCGTGCGGATGCCGCAGCCGCTCACCGTCACCGAGACGTTCCAGCTCGGCCGGTTCGGGCAGGTGGTGGTCTCCTCCGGTGGCCGGTTGACGCAGCCCACGAACGTCGTCGCGCCCGGTGCCGCGGCGAACGCGCTGCAGGCGTCGAACGCGCTGAACCGACTGATCGTCGACGACGCGACGAACGCCCAGAACCCCGACCCGATCGTGTTCGGTCGCGGCGGGCAGCCGCTCAGCGCGAGCAACACGCTGCGCGGCGGCGACACCGTCACCGGCGCCATCGGGGTGCTCACCTACACCTGGGCCGGCAACGCGGCCAGCGGCAACGCCTACCGGCTGCGGCCGGTCGGCGCCCTCGGTGGGGCTGCGGAGTTCGCGGCGGTGAACGAGCGTCCCACGACGCCGAGCGACGTCGGCGGCAGCATTCGGGTCGCCGGCCTGAACCTGCTCAACTACTTCACCACCTTCGACGGGCTGCCCGACCGGGTCGACAACTGCCGCGGCGGCACCCAGGGCGCAGCCACGGACTGCCGCGGCGCCGACACCCCGGAGGAGTTCGCCCGGCAGTGGCCGAAGACGGTCGCCGAGATCCTCACGCTGGATGCCGACGTGGTGGGCGTCAACGAGATCGAGAACAACGGGTTCGGCCCGGGCAGCGCCATCGCGCACCTCGTCGACCGGCTCAACGAGGCCACGGCACCCGGCACCTACGCCTTCGTCGACGCCGATGCCGCCACCGGGGTGGTCGACGTGCTCGGCACCGACGCCATCAAGGTCGGCCTGGTCTACAAGCCCGGCGTGCTCACCCCGGTCGGCCGCACCGCGGTGCTCAACACACCCGAGTTCGTGAACGGGGGAGACTCCTCGCCCCGCGGCCGGCCGTCGCTCGCCCAGGCGTTCGAGGTCGACGCCACCGGCGCGGTGTTCACCGTCGACGTCAACCACCTCAAGAGCAAGGGGTCGGCGTGTGAGGCGCCCGACGCCGGTGACGGCCAGGGCAACTGCAACGTGGTGCGCACCAACGCCGCCCGCGCGCTCGCTGCCTGGCTGGCCGGCGACCCCACCGGCACCGGCGACGACGACGTCATCCTCGTCGGCGACTACAACTCCTACGCCAAGGAGGACCCGATCGGGGTGCTCGAAGGCGCAGGGTTCACCAACCTCGTGCCGACGCTGCTCGGCGACGACGCGTACTCGTACGTCTTCGACGGCCAGTGGGGCTCGCTCGACCACGCGCTGGTGTCGGAGTCGATGCGCGGCCAGGTCACCGGCGTGACCGACCACCATGTCAACGCCGACGAGCCGCCGGTGCTCGACTACAACACCGACTTCAAGTCGCCCGGCCAGCTCGCCTCGCTCTACGCGCCCGACCGCTACCGCATGTCCGACCACGACCCGGTGCTGGTGGGGCTCACCCCGAACGCGCCGCCGACCGCGACCGCGGCCTTCGAGAAGGCGCTCGTCGAGTGCGGCAAGGGCAACGCCTCGCTCGCCGTCGACCTCGCCGACCCGGACGCCGGCGACACGCACGAGATCACCGTCGTCTGGGGTGACGGGTCGAGCGAGACCGTCACGGCGCCGGCCGGGCCCGGCGGCTCGCTGAGTGTCGCGCACACCTACGCGAAGGCCGGCCGGTACACCGCCACCGTCACCGTGCGCGACTCGGCCGGCAACAGCGCGGATGCCGTGACCGCGGCGGTCGCGGTGGCCTACGACGCGGCGCTGCTGTCGCCGCGGGAGGGCCGCACGGTGTCGGTGCCGCGCGGTGCCACGGTGCCGGTGGCTGTCCTCGTACGTGACTGCGGCGGGTCGGTGCCCGGCGGGCTCACCGCTCCCACCGTGACGGTGACGCTGGGTGACAAGACGATCTCCGAGGCCGCGACGCAACGGCTCGGGCCGCTGTGGGCGGGTCTCGTGCGCACCCGGTCGTTCCCGGCCGACCCGGGGCCGTACACGGTGACGGTCACCGTGCCGGACACCGGCCAGAGCGTCACGTCGACGCTGCGACTGCGCCGCTGACCCCTGGTGGGGAGCCCGGCCGTGTCGCGACAGTCCCTCTGCCCGGGGCCTCGCCGGGCTATGACGCCGGCGACGACGCCGGCGACGACGCCGAAGTCGTGGTGATCACCCCGGGTTCGGCGCCGTATCCAGCGTCATAGGAGCGCATCGACGATGCCGAACGCCTGGTGGTAGGCCGGGCCCGAGATCGCCCCGGCCCGGCTCCCGGATCGCCCCGGCCCGGCTCCCGGATTGCCGGCGAGTGGTCAGACGGCGCGTTCGAAGGTGACGAGCAGGCCCTCGACTGCGCCGGGTCCGACCCGGCCCTTCACCTCGGTCGAGACGATCGACTTCACCTGCCAGCCCTGTCCGCCCCACTCGTTGAGCAGCTTCTCGAGCTTGTCGCCCGACATCTTGCCGCCGATGAGCCCTTCGCGGAGCTCGATGACCTTGTACTGGTACGCCATGGTCACACGCTAGCGCTGCCGGCCGGCTCGGCGGTCGGCCGGCTGGTCCGCAGAGTTCAGCGGATGGCGTCGAGCACGGTGCGGGCGACCATCCAGGTGGCCCACCCGCAGGTGGCCACGTGGGTCAGCACCCAGAAGGTGCGCGGCACCCGGGTCAGCCGAGCGAGCACACCCGGGTCGCTGACCCCGCGGTCGGGCCCGGCCACCACCGCGGCCAGGTGCCGCCAGGCACCGACCACGAGCACCAACCCGGCGCCGGTGACCACCTGGGCCTGGAGCCGGTCCGATGCCGACCACCACAGCGCGCCCGCACCGAGGATCACCGCGACCACCACCCCGGCGGTGAGCAGCGACCGCGCCCGGAGCAGCCCGACGATCAGTACGGCGATCGCGCCGGTGAGCACCGTCGCCGACCAGCCGGCGGCGGCGAGCACCACCAGGCCGGCCCCGACCAGGGCCGGCATCGGGTAGCCGGCCCACGTCGTGGCGACCCGCCCCAGGCCCCGTGCGGGGCCGACGGTGACGGCGTGCCCGGACATGTCGCCGCGCAGCACGAACCCGGTGAAGCGGCGTCCGCAGAGGATGCCGACCGCGGCGTGTCCGAGCTCGTGCACCAGGGTGACGCCGAGCCGCACCACCCCCCAGACCGGTCGTATCGTGACGGCGACGAGCGCCCCGATGAGCACGACGACGAGCGGCGTTCCCGCGAGCGCCGCGCCGTCTCCGGGTAGCGCCCGGCTCCACACCTCGTCGATCCAGTCCACGAGCACGAGAACCTATCCCGCCGGTCGACCGGGCCGTGTCATCGCGCCGTCGGCGCACGGTAGCGTCACCTCTCGTGCGGGGCCTGGTCGACATCCACTGCCATGGTGCGTTCGGCGGCGAGTTCGGCACCACCGACGCCGCCAGCCGGATGGCGGCTGCGCACCACAAGCGCGCCGGCATCGACCGCGTCGTCGCCAGCCTGGTGTCGGCGGCCCCGTGGGACCTCGCCCGCCAGGTCGGCGTGCTCGCTCCGCTGGTGGCCGACCGCACGATCGCCGGCATCCACCTGGAGGGGCCGTTCATCTCGTACATGCGCCGCGGTGCTCACGACGCGCGGGTGCTGCGCGATCCCGATGCCGCCCTCGTGTCGCTGCTCGCCGACGTCGCCGCGTCGAGCGGCGCACCCGGCGGCATCCGGCAGCTGACCTTCGCGCCCGAGCTGCCCGGCGCCCAAGCCCTGGTGAGCGCGTGCGTGGCGCACGGCATCCGCCCGGCCATCGGGCACACCGACGCCGACGCCCGCACGGTGGCCCGGACGCTCGGCGACATCGCGCAGCGGCAGGGCGCGCCGGCGTTGGTGACCCACCTGTTCAACGGGATGGCGGGCTTCCACCACCGCAGCGGCGGGCCGGTGGCTGCGGCGCTCGCGGCTGCGGGGCGCGGCGACGCGGTGGTCGAGCTGGTCGCCGACGGCACGCACGTCTCCTCCGACGTCGTGCGGATGGTGTTCGAGACGGTCGGCCCGGACGCCATCGCGCTCGTCTCCGACGCCACGACCGGCACCGGTCTCGGCGACGGCAACTACGTGCTGGGCTCGCTGCGCGTCAAGGTCGAGCACGGCGTGGCCCGGACCGCCGACACCGGGTCGATCGCCGGCAGCACCTCCACGCTGGCCGACTGCGTGCGCTGGGCCACCGAGGTCGCCGGGGTGAGCGCGGATGACGCCCGCCGCGCCGCCACGACCACCCCCGCCCGTGCGGTCGGCCTCACCGTCTGACCGCACCTCGTCGCAGACCGGCGGCACCTCGACGCGGTGCCGGTGTCCGTATGGCCGTGGAGCCCCATGGAGGTGTGTGCGCGCACCCGCCGTGCGGCACGGTCCGGTGACCCGGCCCGGCCTCTGAGACCGAACCGTGACGCCCTCACCGCGGATCGCCGGATCGACCGCGCAGGCCGCCCTTGATCGGTAGCCTGACCAGCGCGATCGTCGCCGGATGCGCCGAGTCGTGCAGGGGTCCTAGAAAGGGCCAGTCGATGCGGAAGCGTCGCCCCCGGTCGGTGCTTCGCGCTCGAGGCAAGCTCGAGACGAACCCGCGCCGTCGTCGTACCGTCGCGCTGCGTCGCGTCACCGCAGCGGTCGCCGCGCTCGTCGTGGGCGTGCTGGGTGGCCTCGCCTCCCCTGCTCTCGGGTACCAGATCAACGCGACGAGC
>JBOFBK010000686.1:0-2308 GCA_051645525.1 Dermatophilaceae bacterium
TCTCGGATGCCGCGCGCGGCATCCGAGACGGCTGCGCTCTCAGGTCGTCGTGGATCATCCAGCTCCTCGAGGTACTCCTCGGACAGGGTGCCGCGCCGCACCATGGCCGGCACGACAGCCGCGACGGACGGGCGCCGACGACATCGATGGTGGTGCCCCGCGGCCGGCATCCCCGGCGACCGCGTGCGGGCTGCCTCCATTCAACGCACTACCGAGCCGTAGGGCGAGCCCACCAGGTAAGCGGAAAGTAAAGGATCCGCGGCGAATGTCAAGCGTTGGCCCAGGTAGGTAAAAACCTCGTGTCCATCCGGTCTGTGGGGTTGCGCAGGTGCGGGACCGACCTGGTAGTCAAGAACCTCACGGCGACGGACGACGGACCGTCGCGTGTTCTCGCCGGATCTGGGCGAAGCGGGACGACGGCGTCCTGTGCAGGGGAAGCGGGACGACGGCGTCCTAGGCAGGGGAGCACGACGCAGCACCAACCACACGCCGCGCAGCCTGCGCGGCGCCCGTCGACGACCCCGTCCGGCGCCCAGCCGCACCCACACCCGTACACGACGCCTCTGCCGGCATGCCTCGATCGAGGATGCCGACGGATCAGACCCAGTGAGGACGCTCATGAGAGACGCGATTACGCGCATCCAAAACCTCTGCGAGGCAATCGTTTTCGGCCAACCTTGGCTTGCCCTCGGCGGTCTCGGACTGGTCGTGTGCCTGGTCGTCGTCATCCGCCTGCTCCCCAGCATCCGGGTCTGAGCGGGGCTCGACGATGACCTTCGGACCTGCGTACTTCGCCTACTCGATCGCGATGCTCGCCCTGCTCACCGGCCTACTCGTCAACCACCTCACCTATGCGGCCAAGTTGACCAACTTCGCGCTCTGCTTCACCTTCATGTGGTGCCACCTGGCGCTCAAGGCGGTAGCCAGCCTCGCGGCACGGCGGCACGTGGCCGATCCGGCGGTCGACCTGTCGCTGCTGCGTGTCGACGTCGTGGTCCCGGTGTACAACGAGGATCCGGCGCTGCTCGCCGCCGGCTTGCGGAGCATCGCCGCGCAGGACCGGCATCCACGGACCGTGTGGGTCGTCGACGACGGCTCCGTCCGTGACGGCCGGCCCTTCCCCGTGCTCGACACCGACGAGGTGCGCCCCGCCGTCGCCGAGCTGGAGGCCGCCGGTGTCACCGTGAACCAGCACCGGCAGCCCAACCAGGGGAAGCGGCATGCCCAGGCCTACGCCTACGCCCGTTCCGACGCTGACGTATTCGTGACCGTCGACTCCGACACCGTGCTCCGCCATGATGCGATCGACCGGATCCTCGTGCCGTTCTGCCGGCCCGAGGTCATGAGCGTGGCCGGCACGGCCTACGGCCAGAACCAGGCACAGTCGCTGCTCACCAGGATCATCGAGGTCGGGTTCGTCATGTCCTTCATCCACGGCCGCATGGCCGAGGGCGCGTTTGGGTCGGTCCGGGTGAACTGCGGGATCCTCGCGGCATACCGGGGCGAGGTGCCACGCCGCAACCTCGACCGCTTCCTCGGCCAGCAGTTCCTCTCCCGGCCGGTCCGGGCCGGGGACGACCGCATCATGACGCTGTTCGCCAAGGAGCTCGGGCGGTGCGAGTTCCAGCCCGAGGCGGTGGCCTACTCGGCCCTGCCGTCCCGGATGTCGCACCTCGTCCGCCAGCGGCTGCGGTGGTGCCGTTCGTTCTGCTGGGGCACGTTGTGGCTGCTGCGACGGCCGGTGACGAGCGCCGACTTCTGGTTCACCGCCACCCAGGTGCTCGCGCTGGTGATGTACGGCATCTCGATGACGGCCGCGGTGCTCGGCGCGCTGACCGGGGCGATCAGCGTGAGCCTGTTGACCTCGAGTCTGCTCACCGCTGCCGGCATCGCGCTCGCCTCGCACTTCCGCTACGTGCTCCTCGCGCGGCTCGACGAGCCGCTGAGCGCACGCCTGCTGGTGTGGTGGTTCAGCCCGCTCGCGAGCGCGCTCAGCCTGCTCGTGCTGCTGCCGCTGTACTACGTCGCGATCGCGCGTCCGCGACCGCAACGCACGTGGGGCACCCGCAAGCAGGTCGAGGTCGGCCTGTACCCCGGCGGCACCCAACCGCGGCGGGCGACCGCACTGGCGCGGGCGGCGTCATGACGGTCGTCGACCTGGTCCCGCGACGGGTGGGGCGGCGGGGTGGTGGTCATGGTGGTGCGCAGGATGCCGTGCGGGGATTCCGCCCGGACATCGAGGCCCTACGCGCACTCGCAGTCGTCCTGGTCGTGGCCAACCACGCCGACGTCCCGGGCCTACCCGGCG
>JBOFBK010000687.1:0-1048 GCA_051645525.1 Dermatophilaceae bacterium
GGGCAGCCTCGACGAGCTGCCGGCGCTCGCCCCGTTCCTCCCGGAGGTCGACGCGCTCGACGAGATCGCCGACGGAGGCCGCCGGTGACCCCGCCGCGGTCGCGCCGGCCGTCATCCGGGCGAGGGTCCGGACGTCCCCGGTCCGGTGAGGATGCCGGAGCGCCCGCCCGGGCGGCGCGCGGGTCCGGGAGCCGAGGGAGCACGGGGAACACGCGGCCGAGCCAGCCGACCCGGCCGAAGGCCGCGCCGGACCGTCCCGCGGTCGACGTCCACGACCCGGACGGGGTGCGACTGCAGAAGCTGCTCGCGGCCGCAGGTGTCGGGTCGCGCCGGGTGTGCGAGGACCTCATCGCGGCGGGCCGGGTCGACGTCGACGGCCAGGTGGTCACCGAGCTGGGAGTCCGGATCCGGCCCACGCAGGTCGTGCACGTCGACGGCGAACGGGTGCAGCTCGACGAGTCGAGGGTGTACCTGGCCTTCAACAAGCCGCTCGGGGTGGTCACCTCGATGAGCGACGACCTCGGCCGTGCCGACATCGGCGACTTCGTCGGCGGCCGCAAGGAGCGGCTGTTCCACGTCGGCCGGCTCGACGCCGAGACCGAGGGCCTGCTGCTGCTGACCAACGACGGCGATCTCGCGAACCGCCTCCAGCACCCGCGGTACGGCGTGCTCAAGACCTACCTCGCCCAGGTCCCTGGACCGCTGCCACGCGACCTCGGGCGTCGGCTGCGCGCCGGCATCCAGCTCGACGACGGCCCGGTGGCGGTCGACTCGTTCACGGTGGTCGACTCCCAGCCGGGCAAGGCACTGGTCGAGGTGACCCTGCACGAGGGCCGCAAGCACATCGTGCGCCGGATGCTCGACGAGGTGGGCCACCCGGTGATGTCGCTCGTGCGCACCCAGGTCGGTCCGGTCCGGCTCGGTGAGACCAGGCCGGGGCGATGGCGAGCCCTGTCGTCGACCGAGATCGCCGCTCTCTACCGGGCCGCGGGGCTGTGAGACGGGTCCACGTCGTCGGGTGCGGCCTGCTCGGCACGAGCGCCGGCCT
>JBOFBK010000688.1:0-4413 GCA_051645525.1 Dermatophilaceae bacterium
GAGCCCTCGATGCCGGTGAACTGCTTCGCGACGTAGGTGTTCTGCGAGAGGAACCGCTGGATGCGGCGCGCCCGGCCCACGAGGATCTTGTCCTCCTCGGACAGCTCGTCGATCCCGAGGATCGCGATGATGTCCTGGAGCTCCTTGTTGCGCTGGAGGATCTGCTTGACCCGCACCGCGGTCGTGTAGTGCTCCTCGGAGATGTAGCGGCGGTCGAGGATCCGGCTCGTGGACGTCAGCGGGTCCACAGCCGGGTAGATGCCGAGCGAGGCGATCTCGCGGGAGAGCTCGGTGGTGGCGTCCAGGTGCGCGAACGTCGTCGCGGGCGCCGGGTCGGTGTAGTCGTCGGCGGGCACGTAGATCGCCTGCATCGAGGTGATCGAGTGACCACGCGTCGAGGTGATCCGCTCCTGGAGCACGCCCATCTCGTCGGCGAGGGTGGGCTGGTAGCCGACGGCGGACGGCATCCGGCCGAGGAGGGTGGAGACCTCGGACCCGGCCTGGGTGAACCGGAAGATGTTGTCGATGAAGAGCAGCACGTCCTGCTTCTGCACGTCGCGGAAGTACTCGGCCATGGTCAGCGCCGACAGCGCGACGCGCAGGCGGGTGCCCGGCGGCTCGTCCATCTGGCCGAAGACGAGCGCGGTCTGGCCGAGGACGCCGGCCTCCTCCATCTCGACCATGAGGTCGTTGCCCTCACGGGTACGCTCGCCGACCCCGGCGAACACCGACACGCCGCCGTGGTCGCGGGCGACCCGGGCGATCATCTCCTGGATGAGCACCGTCTTGCCGACACCGGCGCCGCCGAACAAGCCGATCTTCCCGCCCTGCACGTACGGGGTGAGCAGGTCGATGACCTTGATGCCCGTCTCGAACATCTGGGTCTTGGACTCGAGCTGGTCGAAGGCCGGCGCCTGGCGGTGGATGCCCCAGCGCTCGGTGATGTCGAGGGTCTCGCCCTCGGCGAGGTTCATCGGCACGCCGGTGGTGTTGAAGACCTTGCCCAGGGTGGCGTCGCCGACCGGCACGGTGATCGGGCCACCGGTGTCGCGTACGGCGGTGCCGCGCACCAGGCCGTCGGTGGGCTGCAACGAGATGGCGCGCACCATGTTGTCGCCGATGTGCTGGGCGACCTCGAGGTTGAGCTCACGTGTCGCGCCGCCGAGCTCGACCTCGGTGGTCAGCAGGTTGTACTGCTCCGGCATGGCGTCGACGGGGAACTCGACGTCGACGACCGGGCCGATGATGCGCGAGATGCGGCCGACGCCGCCGGCGCTGGTGGCCTCGGGGGTCTCGGTGACAGTGGCGGTCATGGTCTCTCTCTCACTCACGTGCTCTCGGCCAGCGCGCTGGCGCCACCGACGATTTCGCTGATCTCTTGGGTGATCTCGGCCTGGCGGGCCTGGTTCGCCAGCCGGGTGTACATCTTGATGAGCTCCTCGGCGTTGTCGGTCGCCGACTTCATCGCCCGCTGCCGTGCGGCGAGCTCGGAGGCCGCCGCCTGGAGCATGCAGTTGAACAGCCGAGCGCCCACGTACTTCGGCAGCAGCGCGTCGAGCACCTGCTCGGCACTGGGCTCGAAGGAATACAGCGGCAGGATGTCGTCCGGGTCCGGCGGCTCGGCGCCCTCGACCACCTCCAGGGGCAGCAGGCGGATGACGTCCGGCTCCTGGGTGACCATCGTGCGGAAGCGCGTGAACACCACGTAGACCTCGTCGACGCCGCCCTCGTCGGTGGCGGTGGTGAAGTCGGCGATGATCCGCTCGCCCACCTCGCGGGCCACCTCGAAGCTCGGCTTCTCGGAGGCGCCGCTCCACTCTGCGGCGTACTCGCGCTGACGGAAGGTGTAGAAGCCGATGACCTTGCGTCCGAGCAGGTAGGGGACCACCTCCTTGCCCTCATCGCGCAGCTTGGCGATGAGCCGTTCGCTCTCCTTGATGACCGAGGAGCTGTAGGCACCGGCCAGGCCACGGTCGGAGGTCATGATGACGACCGCCGCCCGGGTGACGTCGGTCTTCTCCGTGGTGAGCGGGTGGTCCTCGTTGGAGAATGTCGCGACGGCGGACACCGCGCGGGTCAGCGCCCGGGCGTAGGGGCTGGACTCACGCACCGCCTGCTGCGCCTTGACGACGCGGGAGGCGGCCATCAGCTCCATGGCCCTGGTGATCTTCTTGGTCGCGCTGACGGACCGGATGCGCTGCCGGTACTCCCGGATCTGCGCTCCCATGCGTTTCCGCCTTCCTGGTCGAGCTGTGTCTTTCGGGGTCTACGGGGTGCCTGTTCCACGCTCCGGGCGGGCGCCCCGTGTGATGCCTTTCGGGGTTTACCGGGGGCGAAACCCGTGTGGTCAGCGCTTCTGCCGGACGATCTGCTCCTGCTCGGCTTCCTGGGCCTTCGCCGCCGCGTCGTCCTCGGCCTCCTGACCGGCCCGCAGGCCGTCGGCCCCGTGGCCTTCGAACAGCTTCCCCTTGAACGTCGACACCTCGGACTCGAGCGCGTGCTCGGTCTCCTCCTCGAACTTCCCGCTCTCCCGGATGGCCGCGAGCAGGTCGCCCTTGGTGCGGCGGAGGTGGTCGAGGAACTCGGCCTCGAAGCGGCGCACGTCCTCGACCGCGACGTCGTCGAGCTTGCCGGTGGTGCCGAGCCAGATCGAGACGACCTGCTCCTCGACCGGGTACGGCGCGGCCTGCGGCTGCTTGAGCAGCTCGACGAGGCGGGCACCCTTGGCGAGCTGGGCACGCGAGGCCGGGTCGAGGTCGGAGGCGAACATCGCGAACGCCTCCAGGGCCCGGTACTGGGCCAGGTCGAGCTTGAGCCGGCCGGCGACCGACTTCATCGCCTTGATCTGCGCGGCTCCACCGACGCGGGACACCGAGACGCCGACGTCGATCGCCGGGCGGACGTTGGCGTTGAAGAGGTCGGCCTGGAGGTAGATCTGGCCGTCGGTGATGGAGATGACGTTGGTCGGGATGTACGCCGAGACGTCACCGGCCTTGGTCTCGATGATCGGCAGGCCGGTCATCGACCCGGCGCCGAGGTCGTCGGAGAGCTTGGCGCAGCGCTCGAGGAGCCGGCTGTGCAGGTAGAACACGTCGCCGGGGTAGGCCTCGCGGCCCGGCGGGCGGCGCAGCAGCAGCGACACCGCGCGGTAGGCCTCGGCCTGCTTGCTCAGGTCGTCGAAGACGATGAGCACGTGCTTGCCCTGGTACATCCAGTGCTGGCCGATGGCCGAGCCGGTATACGGGGCGAGGTACTTGAAGCCCGCCGAGTCCGACGCCGGAGCAGCGACGATGGTCGTGTACTCCATCGCGCCGGCCTCCTCGAGGGTTCCCTTGACCGACGCGATCGTCGAGCCCTTCTGGCCGATGGCGACGTAGATGCATCGCACCTGCTTGGCGGGGTCACCGGTCTCCCAGAACTCCTTCTGGTTGATGATCGTGTCGACCGCGACCGTGGTCTTGCCGGTCTGGCGGTCGCCGATGATCAGCTGGCGCTGGCCGCGCCCGATCGGCGTCATCGCGTCGACCGACTTCAGCCCGGTCTGCAGCGGCTCGTGCACCGACTTGCGCTGCACCACGGTGGGGGCCTGCAGCTCGAGCGCACGACGCTCGTCGGAGGCGATGTCGCCGAGGCCGTCGATCGGCGTGCCGAGCGGGTCGATGACCCGGCCGAGGAAGGCGTCGCCCACCGGCACCGAGAGGACCTCGCCGGTGCGTTTGACCTCCTGGCCCTCCTCGATGCCGGAGAACTCGCCGAGGATGACGACGCCGATCTCGTGCACGTCGAGGTTGAGGGCGAGGCCACGGGTGCCGTCCTCGAACAGCAGCAGCTCGTTGGTCATCGCCGAGGGCAGTCCTTCGACATGGGCGATGCCGTCGCCCGCATCGGTGACGCGGCCGACCTCCTCGCGAGCCGCGGCGCCAGGCTCATAGGACCTGACGTAGCTGTCCAGGGCGTCCCGGATCTCCTCCGGACGGATCGAGAGCTCCGTCATCTCAGTTCTTCTCCTCGCATCGCCGGCGTCGTGGGCCGGGTGGTCGTGTGGATGTCATGGGCGTGATCGGGATGCCGCTCAGCCGCCGGTCACGTGCCGGCGGGCCTCGTCGAGCCGGCGGAGGACAGTGCCGTCGACGACCTCGTCGCCGACCTGCACCCGGATGCCGCCGATGACCCGGGGGTCGAGGACAACCTGGAGCAGGACCCGCTTGCGGTAGAGACGTTCCAGGGCGGCTCCCAGTCGACGGGACTGCTCCTCGGTGAGCGGGCTCGCCACCGTGACCAGAGCGGTCAGCTCGTCGCGCCGGCGGGACGCGAGGTCGAGATAGGTCTCCATGACCCGGTCGAGACGACGGCCGCGCGGCACCCGTACGGCCTGTCGCGCGAGACGCCGGGTCTCAGGTGCCGCCTTGCCGT
>JBOFBK010000689.1:0-2266 GCA_051645525.1 Dermatophilaceae bacterium
CCACGTCGAGGTACTCGCTCGCGCGTCCGCTGAGCAGCGGGTGCTGGTCTCGAGCAGCCGGGGGCGACGGCTACGCGTTGCCGTCGCGGCATACCGCAGCTAGCGTCGTGATCGTGCCAGGCGACCCTGGGGCAAGCACAGGATGGGCACTTCCGCGCGACGGAGCGCTCACCGGGTATCACTGTGGGGTCGTCGGCGGCTCGATCGCAGGGCTGTGCCAAGCAGTGGTGCTTCAGCAACTGGGTGCCGAGGTCACGGTGTGGGAGCGCATACCTCAGCGTGGCTCGCATCCCGGCGCCGGGATCGTCGCGCAGCGCGAGCTGCTCTCGTTCGTCGCTGACTTCTGTGGGTTTCCGGCCGCCAGGATCGGTGTCCCCATCACCGCTCGCCAGGTCGTCGACCGGAACGGTCGGGCCAGTCTCCGCCCCCGACGCCAGCTGGCGACCTCGTGGTCGGTGCTCCATCATCTGCTGAGCGACCGGCTCCCGGCAGACTGCTACCGCGACGGCGTGCCGGTTCTCGGGGTCGTGGACCGGCCCGGCGATGGAGTCGAGGTGAACACGACGTCCGGGTCCGATGTCGTCGATCTCGTGGTCGTCGCCGATGGAAGTCGGTCTGGTTTCCGAGGGCTCGTGTCGCCGGCCGCGTCGTTCGAGTACGCCGGGTACGTGGCGCTGCGCGGGACGCTTCCCGAGTCAGATCTCGGAAGCGCGCTCGCGCGCCGCCTGATCGGTCGCTTCACCGTCTACGACTCGCAGGGCACGCAGTTTCTTTGCTACGCGATCCCCGGCTCAACCCGTTCGCGAGCCGACGCGGCGGAGGTCCGGCTGCTCAACTGGGTGTGGTACGAGCCGGTCGATGCCGACCTGCTGGCGCTGGTGACCATCGACCGCGTCGGCAAGAGCAACGGCCTCGCCGTCCCCGTCGGGATGCTCGCACCGGACGTGATGACCAGCCTGCTCACCCACGCCGAGGAGTGCCTGCCGCAGCCGTTCCTCGACATCGTCCGGGGCACCCCACGCCCGTTCCTGCAGGTGGTCAGCCAGGGACGCGTCGATGCGATGCGCAACGGGGCCGTGCTGCTCAGTGGAGACGCAGCGTTCACCGTCCGGCCACACGCCGGATCGGCCACGACCAAGGCAGCGGTCGACGCCGCAGCCCTGCATCACGAGCTGTCGACGGCCGACATCGACAGCGCACTGCAGACGTGGGAGGACGACCGACTACGTGCGGGACGGGAGATGCTGGTCCGTACCGCGGCCTTGGGCCGTCATCTCGAACCGGCCAACCGCCGGGTCCGGCACGCAAACCCGTGGACCGGCGGCACGGCATCCGGGCGAGACTGAGCCGCTCAGACCATGTACTGGTCGTGGCGCGCGTACAGCTCGCCCCACTCTTCCCGCCCGACATCGCGCCCCGAGCTGGCCAGACCGGCGAGCTCCTCGAAGAACGACTCACGTGGAGCACCGGGGGCGAACACCACGAGCATCCGCGCGCAGGCGCCCGACTCGTTGCGGAATCCGTGCACCGAACCGGCCGGGGCATGAAGCACGTCGTCCGGGCCGGCATCGCGCCAACCTCGTCCGTCGTAGAGGCGCATCGCGCCCGACACGACATAGAAGGACTCCGAGAACGTCCGGTGGAAGTGCGGCGCCGGCCCGCTCGGCTCGGGGCCGAAGTCCCAGCGGTAGAGGCCGACCTCGGCGCTCCTGACGACGTAGTGGAGATCGCCGCCGGGCGCGCCGGGCAGCTCAGCCGGGTGGTTCGCGGGCCGGAACTCGGTCTCCACGGAACCACCGGAACCGAGGTAACGGACCGGCGGGTACGACATCGCGGAACTCCTCTCTCGGCGTGGAGATCGGCCCGACACAGCCTACGGCGCGACCACCTCGCCGGGCGCGGGGAGAACGCCGCACCCGACCCGCCCGGCCCGGGCGTCCGCAGGCCCGACGGCGACGACGGCGCGCACCGGTGTCATCGGATGCGGTCGTGCCCGACCGACCATGCGACCTCGTCGACCGCCGCGCGGGCGTCCGCCTCGGCCGCGGCCAGCGCGGCACGGGCGGCGTCGAGCCGGGCGATCGCGGCGTCATCCGGCTCGAGGCCGCGGCGGTGGGCCCGCGCGAGCACCTTGGCCGCAGTGAGCTCGACCGGCAGCGTCGGCGGGATGCCGTGCAGCAGCTCCGCGCCCGCCGGGGCTTCCCCGTCGGCAGCCGCACCGGCACCACCATCGGACCGGCCCGGCTCGCGAACCGCCTTCTCCTGG
>JBOFBK010000690.1:0-8425 GCA_051645525.1 Dermatophilaceae bacterium
CAGCGCACCGAGCGAGTAGGTAGGTGCTGCTCGTCCTCGTAGCGGTACGCGTGGCGCACCAGTGCCCGGGTGAGAAGGAGACCGGCGAGGAGACCGGCGAGAGCACCGAACGCGCCGAGGGCTGCGGTGGTCACGAGCATCCGGTGCGTCGTTCAGTCCACGTCGCACCGTTCCAGATCTGGGGGGCCGGCGCACGCATCACCTGTGCGAGGCCGGCCTCTACCGGGTCGGCGTTCGGGTCGGCCGTGTCGACGGTGCCGGCAGGGCGCTGTCTCGTCACGTAGCCGCCGATCACGGCCGCATCGCGGAACGCAGTGCCCGCATCGACGAATGACACTGTGGCAGAACCGGTCTCGGAGGTTTCCGCCCCAGGCACCGCTGTCGAGCCGATCGACGCCGCGAGGTCGCCGGCCGCGGTACTGCCGGCGGCGACGTCGAGGTGGGTGACGAACAGGTCACCAGATGGCGCCGCCACGCCGTCGGCGGTGATCTCGCGGTCTGTGACGGTGCGGACCGCGAGCAGATTCCCGCTCGGATCGCGGTCGAGCTGAAGGAGCATCGGCACCACATCGTCGGCGCGGTCGACGCCCTCGGTACGCTCGCGGACCCCGACATACTCGGTGGTCGAGCCGTCGTCGCGGGTAAGGAGCCCGACCGCCTCTCCACCGGCGTCGAGGGCCAGCGTCTGCTCGTAGGCGTTGAGGGAGAGGCCGATTCGCGTGCTGAGATCGGTGAAGACTGCATCCGGCTCAGACTGCTCGACGCTGTCGGTGACGCCGAACGCCGCTCCGGCGAGCCGCGCGAGCGGTCCGTCATCGCCGACGACAGCGCCGGACCATGCCTCTTCGCGGTCGGCGGCCAGCACCTCCGCGAGCGCGGCGGTGGAGCCGACTGTGTAGACCTCGCTCGAACCGCCGCTGCGCAGGAAGGTCTCAGCGCCCGCTGACGCCGTGCCGAAGGCGTCGTCGACCCAGCTCGGGGACGCCGCGGCGTTCTCGGATGTGCCGGCGCCGAGCGCGGGCGCGGCTCTGGACACCTGGTAGGTCCCGTCGCCCATGACCGCGACCGTGAGCGCGGAGCTACCGGACGGTCCAGGCCTGCCGGACTCGCCTGCGTCTTCGGCCGCGTCGGCCGCGTCGGGCTTGTCGGCGTCCGTCGTGCCCGAGCCAGGAACCGGCACCGACCCGCGCACCGGTCCGGCAGCACCCGCCGGTGCGCCGACACATCGCTCGGTCGTCGCGGCGGCGCTCTCTGCAGAACCATCGGACCCCGGCCCGCAGGCCTGACCGCCGGTGATCCCGCAGAATGCCTGGCTCATCTGCTCGGAGGTTCGCTTGCCGTTGACGGTGAAGGCGATGGCGCCGATCACGGTCCCGACCACGAGCATCGTGCCGATGACCTCAAGCGAGGAGATGCCGGCCTCGTCGCGTCGAGGCGACGGCACGCTAGCGACGCTGGGACGGAGCACGTGGGCATCGTCTCCCGCAGCGAACCGGCGCCACGAGGGCCCACGGGCCCAGCCGGCGCCGGCCGGCCGGTCACCCGCTCCGCGCGCTCCCGACCCCGCCCCGGCGGTCCATCATCCGGCCAGGGCGAAGGTGCCCATGACATCGGGGACCTGAGAGGCCGCGAATCCGTCGGCGGGCGCGTAGCCGACGACGTTGACGATGGTGTCGCCTGGACCCTGCACGAACAGCTGCCAGACCTCACGACGGGCCTCGTCGCCTCTCGAGTTCTCGGTCCACTGCACGAGGATGCCGGGCGCCGCGGCATCCGGTCGACTCACCGCCGACCGCACCGGGACGATCTGGCGCTCGCGCAGCCGCTGCTCGAGGTGGTAGCTCTGGTCGAGCATCGGCTCGGGAGGAGTGCGTTCGACGACCACCGACACGGCTGACCGGCTCGGCCCGGACGGTGACGGCTCGCTCCATCGGGTGATCTCGCCGTTGTCACCAAGCGCGCGGCGTCGTTCCTCCCACTGCGCGGGCACGGCGATGGACCAACCCGATCCGTCGATGACCCTGCTGCCCACGGGCGGGTCCGACACCGGGGTCGGGGATGCCGACGGCGTGCCGGTGGGGGCGATGTCGGAACCGGCGAATGGCTCGTCCCCCGTGCATGCCGTGGCGGTGGCGACCAGGGCCCCCATGGTGACGCCGGACAGCAGCCTTGCCGCAGTGCGCAATATCGCCGGCTCGTTCCCCCGTCGGCTCATGGCGCGAGGATAGCGGTCGGTGCCCGACGGAAAGAGATATCGACTGGCACCCAGCCGGCCCCTCTCCATCGACCCTGTCGCGTCGACCATCCGCCAGTGTGCTGCGGTGCCCGGCGGTCGTCGGGCTCACGGGATGCGCTGCAACACCGAGCGGAAGCCCGTGGCCTTCTGGGTGATCCGGTCACCGGAGCAGGTGTACGTGACGGACCCGGTGCCGGGCTTGAGCTCCTGCTCCTGCGGCTCCTTGCCGTCGGTGGCGACCGCGAGGGTTCCCTCGGCCGATCGCAGCCCGAACGACATCGTCCCGTTCTCCGCGGTGATGTCATAGACGACTGTTCCGGTGTAGGTGGCGGTGCCCTCCCCCTGGTCGGTGGTCACCGTGGCGGGGCCGGACCCGTACGTGACGGTCTCCGTGCCGTCGGCGGTGATCTCCAGGGTGCGGTCGACGCCGGTGATGGTGACCTTGCCCTGGTCGGTGTCGGCGCTCTCGGAGTGCTCGACCGTTCGCCAGGTGCCGACGAGGCACGGGTCGACCGCTCCGCCGCTGCGTGGTCTCGAGGTCCCGGGCGCCTGGCCGGTCGACCCGGCATCCCGGACACTGCTCGCCTCATCGGTACCGCTGATCGCGACGCCGGTGACCAGGCCGCCGACGAACGCGAGGATGACGAACGCGACCACGCCGAGTGTCAGCGCCACCACCATCCACGTCCGCGGGCTGCGCGGGGCCATCTTGTGCGGCTGGTCCATGGGTCCTCCCCCGTCGGTTCGTCACCAGCCTGCCACGGCGCGACCGGCCGGGCCATGGCCCGGCCGGCCAGTCGGTCGGCGCGACGGGCCCGGTCGCCCACGGGAGACGACCGGCCGTGCCGCGAGGCGGCGCACCGGGATCAGCGAGCGCGTTCGGTGACCCAGTCCACGATGTCGCGGACCACGGCCCGGTCGGGGTCGCCGAAGTCGCCCTTCCACTTGAGGGTGTAGTTCATCGCGTGGCCGATGCCCGGGTAGACCTTGAGGGTGTGGTCGGGGTTGCCGGCGCGCTCGAGGGCGTCATCGGCGACATACGCCCCGCGCACCGGGGTCTGGATGTCGTTCTCGCCGTTGAGCAGCAGGGCCGGGCCGCGGTACTTCGGCAGGTTCTGCGAGACGTCGGGGTAGGAGCCGACGTCCCGGCCGTAGCGTTTGGCGTCCTCGCTCACGACGTCGACCTCCGGATAGGCGTCGAACAGCTCCTGCGGCGCCAGCAGTGCCTTGACCTCGGTGTCGATCGCCAGCCGTCCGTCGCGGTCGGTGTCGAGCTCGGGTGACACCTGCTCGCCGCTCAGCAGGAGTGAGCGCACCTCGTCCGCCTCATCCCGCTCGCGACCGGCGAGCCCGTCGGTGACCTCCCGAGGCGTGAGCAGTCCGTTGGCGTCGACGTCGAACTCCTCGTGCAGCACGGCGAGGTTGCTGCCGAGGGTCTGGAAGGCGCCGCTCACCACGGCCGGGACTCCGATGATCCCCATGGTCACCACGCCGGCCGGAACGCGGATGCCGTACCTGCCCGGGTCGGCGGCGAGCTCGCTGGCGATGTTGGTGCCTTCGCTGTGCCCGAGCAGGTAAATGCGCTTCGGGTCGACGTGCTTCAGCCCGGTGGCGTACTTCACGACGCCGGCGGCGTCCTCCAGGTACTGCGTGTAGGGCTTGGCCAGGTCGGTGAAGCGCGGGTCGTCACTGAGCTTCGGGCCGACGCCGACCACCCCGCGCTTGTTGAAACGCAGCACGGCGACGCCTTTGCGGGCGAGGGCCTGGGCGATGGAGGGGAATGTGCGCACCGTGGTGCCGTCCGGCCCGGGCAGGGTCTGGTCGAGGTCGTTCCTCCCGCTGCCGTGGAAGAGCACCACCACCGGCACGGGGCCCTTGGCGCGTGCCGGCAGGTCGAGCTCGGCGCCGGCGGTCCACCCGCCGGAGAGCGGGATCTGCAGCGGCACCCGCTTGACCCCCTGCCATCCGGACCGCTCTGCCGCCGAGGCGGCCGTCCCGGCATCCGGTGGCTCGGATGCCGTCAGGGTGGACACTCCGAGAGTCGCGGCGGCGGCGACACTCGCCGGGGCGAGCACCGCGCCGACGGCACGACGCCAGCGAGCGGGAGACAGACGGGACATGGGGTACCTCCGGTCGGGTCGAGGGCCGGTGCCCCCGAGACGCCAGTGACGCTAGGAAGCCGGCGAGGCCGGCGACATCACCCGAAGGTGGTATCCGAGGGCGGACTCCCCGCAGGGGGTAGGTAGTCCTGCGGAGGTGCGCCCCGGGCGACCAGGGCCGCCTGGGTGCGATCCCGCACCCCGAGCTTGGCGAGGACCTGGCTCACGTGCTTCCTGACCGTCTCGACGCTCACGACCAGCTCCGCCGCGATCTCGGCGTTCGAACGTCCGGAGGCCAGGTGCTCGAGCACCTCGCGTTCCCGTGGGGTGAGCCGGGTGAGGTCTCCGGGCTGCACCACGCTGCCGGGCCCGCCCGGGACCGAGCTGCTCGACGGAGCCGATGCGCTCGCGCTGTCGATCTCCGCCTGGAGTCGAGCGACGTCACGGCTCAGGCTGCGGGTGCGCGCCATCAGGGACCGCACCGCGACTCCGACCGCGAGACACGGCAGAAAGGAGAGCGCGGAGGCGATCACGGCGTCGTGGACCGCGCGTGCGTCGAACGGTGGGACGGTGCGTAACAGCCAGGCCGACACCAGCGACGCCACGAGCACCACCGGCACACTCACCCGACGCCGGTGGGCGGCGCCGATCCCGACCACGATCAGCAGCGGAGCGAACTCGGCGGGCGTCGGAACCAGCGGCGGCGCCTTGAGCACGACGACGCCGAGCATCGAGACGGCGAGGGCCGCGACCGGCATCCGACGGACGCCGAGCAGCGGCAGCGCGGTGAGCAGCACCCCGAGCACCGCCAGCCACGGACGCTCGACCGGCTGGGGCTGGCCGAGCACGAGCCCGAGCTCTGGACCGGCATCCCAGGCCACCGGCAGCGATGTGGCCACCAGCACGGCGGTAAACACGGGAGCCAGCCACGCCGACCACCGGCGGCGCCACCACTCCCCGGCGCGCTCCACGACCCGAGTATCGGGGTCACACCACACCGACCACAACGCGAGCTTCGGCCGCCAGAGCGCGGAGAGCTATCCGCGACGGTGTCCGCCGTCGAGCGGAGGATGACACCGGCCCGCCGGGTCGCGGAGGACCGCGTGCGGTGGTGGCCGCCGTCGAGTCGGGGATGACGCCGGGCCGGTCGCCCATGAAGCGGGCGACCGGCCCGCCGCGAGGCGGTGAACCGAGGTCAGCGGGTGCGCTCGGCGAACCAGGAGGCGATGTCGCGGACCACGGCCGGGTCGGGGTCGCCGAAGTCGCCCTGGTACTTCGGGATGAGGTTCATGCCGTGCCCGATGCCCGGGTAGACCTTGAGCGTGTGGTCGGGGTTGCCGGCCTTCTCGAGCGCGGCATCGGTGATGTAGGCGCCACGCACCGGGGTCTGGATGTCGTTCTCTCCCTGGAGGATCAGCGTCGGACCGGCGAAACGGGGCAGGTTCTCCGACGCGTCCGGGTAGCTGCCGATGTCGCGGAAGTACCGCTTGTTCTTCTCGTCGAGCGCGTCGACCTCGGGAAACGCCGCGACCTGGTCCGGCGGCGCGATGACCGGCTGGATCTCGGTGTCGATGGCGAGCCGGCCGTCCTTGTCCGCGTCGAGCTTGGGCGACACCCGCTCCCCGCTGAGCAGCAGTCCGCGCACCGCCTCGGCCTCCTCCGCTCCACGGCCGGCGAGGCCGTCGACGACCTCTCGTGCGGTCAGGCTGCCGTCGCCGTCGACGTCGTACTCCTCGTGCAGCTGCACCAGGTCGCGGTTGAAGATCTGGTACGCACCGATCGTCGTCATCGGGATCCCGACGATGCCGAGGGTCACGACTCCCGACGGTGTGGGGATGCCGTACTTCGCGGGCTCGGCGGCCAGCTGACTGGCGACCACCGTCCCCTCGCTGTGGCCGAGCAGGTAGACGCGCTCGGGGTCCACCTGCGTCAGGCCGGTGGCGAACTTCACCACGCCGGCGGCGTCCTGGAGGTACTGGGTGTAGGGCTTGGCCAGGTTCGTGAACTTCGGGTCGTCGCTGAGCTTCGGCCCCACCTCGACCACACCGCGCTTGTTGTAGCGGAGCACGGCCACCCCCTGCCGTGCGAGCGCCTGCGCGATCGACGGGAAGGTCTTCGGCGTGGTGCCGTCGGGCCCGGGCAGGCTCTGGTCGAGGTCGTTGCTGCCGCTGCCGTGCAGGAGCACCACCACGGGCAGCGGGCCCTTCGCGTTCCGCGGGTAGTCGAGCTCGGCGCCGGCGGTCCACCCGCCGGAGAGCGGGATCTGCAGCTCCTTGCGGACGATGCCGCGCCAGCCGCCGGCCTGGGCGGATGACGCGCCGCTCGCTACCGCTGCGGCCGTGCCGCTCGCTGCCGCCGGCGCCTCCGACGAGGTGAGCGACGACGCTCCGAGCGCGGCAGCGGCGGCCACCGTGGCGGGCGCGAGCAGGCCGCCGACGGCGCGTCGCCATCGGGTCGCGGACATACGGGACATGGGTCACCTCCGGTCAGGTCGAGGGCCGGTGCCCCCGGGGACGTCGGTGACGCTAGGTCGGGCCGAGTGCCCCGCACATCACTCGCAGGTGGCAGCCGTCCCGGCTACCCCTTCGGAGGTGGGTACGACGGCGGAGGGATGCCGCGCACCACCAGCGCGGCCTGGGTGCGGTCCCGGACGCCGAGCTTGGCGAGCACCTGGCCGACGTGCTTCTTCACGGTCTCCACGCTCAGGCCGAGCGTGTCGGCGATCTCGGCGTTCGACCGGCCCTGCCCGACGAGGTCCAGCACCTCGCGCTCACGCGGCGTGAGCAGCCGGAGCGGGTCGTCATCCGACGACGGCCGCCGCGCTGAGGGGGACTCCGCGGTGCCGCGTTCGAGGACGGCACTGCCGCCGCGGGGCCGCGCCGAGCCGTCCGCGGCGTCCGCGCTCTCGGCCGGGGCGTCCGCGGCCTTGACCGGCGAGTCGGCAGCGTCGACTGCGGCACGCAACCGCCCGACCTCGCTCTCCAGGTGAGCGTTTCGCTGACGGAACCAGCGGATGACCCATCCGGTGACAGCACCGGGGAGGAGAAGGGTCGCCGCCCCGAGCAGGTCGGCGCCGAGGCCCGGCTGGTCGAACGGTGGCGCCAGCGAGAGCAGCCACGACGCCGTGAGCACGGCGGTCGCCACCACCGGCACGCTGACCCGAGGTGGACGCAGCGTGCTCACCCCGGCGACGACGAGCATCGGGCTGAGGTCGGCCGGGACGGAGTCGAGGGCTTGAGCCTTCAGGACGACGACGCCACCGATCGTCGTGGCGAGCGCGAGCACCGGCGCCCGCCACACCGCCGCCACCGGGAGCGACGCCAGCAGCACGCAGAGGACCGCCACGGCCGGCTGCTCCGCCGGCCGCGGCACGATGTCCAGGATCAGGCCGAAGTCGGGCCCGGCACCCCACACCACCGGCATCGACGTGGCCGCGAGCAGCGCCGCGATCATGCCGAGCACCAGCGCCGGCCCGTGCCCGCGAGCGCGACCCGCCATGGTCGACAGCGCGGTCCGCGGCCCGGCGGGCGCGGCATCCGAACGGGTGGCGGTCGTCATCACTGCCGGCAGACGCTACCGGCGGTGCGTCATCCGGTCGAGAGACGGCACCACGCATACCGCGCGCCGAGGCGGTGTGCGTGGTGCCGTCCGTGGACCTGAACGCCGTCCGGTCAACCGCCCCGGGGGACCGCGCCGGGCGCCTGGCGAGCCGGCCGGTCGAGCCAGTCGGGGAGCAGCACGATCAGCACGAGCATCGCGACGCCGGCCAGCACCAGCAGCGCGACGAACCACGGCCACCGTGCTGCGCGGGCCGCCGCGACCAGTGCCGCCACCCAGGCCACGAGCGCCGGCACGGCCGCCACCACGGTCAGCGCCACCCCGAGCCAGGCCAGCGCCGGACGCTGGGCATCGGACAGGTCGCCGGTATCAGCCGGCCCGGAACCGAGGAGGAGCGCCGAGGCGATCCCGGCCACGACGATGCCAGCCACGTAGAGCAGGCGGATCCGGCGGCCGGTCATGACTCGCCCCGCGTCGTCGCCGCGATGCAGGTGGTGTCCGGGCGCTGCTCCGGCTCGTCGAGGAACTCCTG
>JBOFBK010000691.1:0-4592 GCA_051645525.1 Dermatophilaceae bacterium
GGGCCACCCCGAGCCAGGTGGCGCCGCCGGCGAGCGCGGCCCGGGCTGCGGGCACGAGGCCGTGACCGTAGGCGTCGCCCTTGACCACCGCCATCACCTCGGCGGAGCCGGACCGGCGGTCGAGCTCGGCGACGTTGTCGCGGATGGCGGCGAGGTCGATCTCGACCCACGCCGACGCACCCGCGGGCGGCGTGGCGGCCGCGGGGGGCGAGGAGTCGGGGTCGCTGGTCGTCATGAGCCGTCTGAGTTTATGCGGCCGGGAGTGGCCAGACGGTGTCAGCCCCTGACGGGAGTGCGCGACCGGTGTCGTGCGAAACCACGGCTTCCCTCGTGGGAACGGCACGTCCCGACGTGCCTCACACCCGCAAACCATCGCGACACCTCCAGTCGACCGAGCGTCGGACTTCTCCGAAGCCACCTTCTCGTCCTCGGATCTTGACTAGCCTCCTCACAACGAGAGGGGACGTCTTGGTTGGCAGCGCACCGTCCGGGTGGCACTCGGATCCGACGGGCCGCTTCGAGCACCGCTTCTGGGACGGGAGCCGTTGGACGGAGCACGTCAGTACCGCCGGTTCCCAGAGCGTCGACCTCGTCGGTGCGACTCCAGCGGTCACGTCTGGACCATCTCCGAGATCAGAGGCAGCGACCGCGCCGGGCGCGGGGACGACCATCGACGCCGCCACGACATCAACTCGCCGTGTATCGGCCACGCCGCCGGACGAGAAGGTGACGGCATTCAACGCCAAGCGGGTCGCGTTGGAGCTCCAGGCCGAAGTCGGGCGACTGCGCGCGGAGGTGGCGGATCGCGACAGGCTCCTCGCCGAGATGGGGGCGCTCGACATGGCGGCGCGCGAGCGCCGGATACGAGACCTGCGCGATGTCGAGGATCAGCTGGACCATCGTGTCGCAGGGCTCCGGCGCCACATCAGCGAGCTGGACCAGATGATCATCGTCAATCGGGACCGCCTCGTTCTCGAAGAGGTGGGCCTGTTCGACTTCGAGCACCCCGCAGAAGTATCCGCCTCCTTGGCAACCGACCTCGAGATGCTTCGCTCAGAAATTCGCCAGTCCAACAAGCTCGGAACGGCGATTACGGCGACGATGGGTTTCACCTTCAACGGGTCCACCTCGAAGGGCCAGACGTTCGTGAACCAGATGAGCCGGATCATGCTCCGCGCCTACAACGCCGAGGCCGAGAACGCGATCAAGACCGTCAAGGCAGGAAACCTTGCCGCCGCGCAGAAACGACTGTCGACGGCGCGGGAGCAGATCGCCAAGCAGGGCCGGATGATCGACCTCTCGGTGGCCGAGCACTACCACCGGCTCCGCCTGCGCGAACTCGAGTTGGCGGCGCGCCACGAGCAGGCCAAGGCGGCGGAGCGAGAGCGCGAACGGGAGCACCGCGCAGAACTCCGTGAGCAACGTGTACTCGAGGCCGAGATCAAGCGTGAGAAGGAACGGCTCGAGAAGGAACGCACGCACTACCTCAACTCGATCCAGCGACTCCGAGAAACCGGCGACACGAGCGCTGCTGACGCCCTTGCTGCGCAGCTAGAGCGAATCGACGCCGAGATCGCCCAGGCCGACTACCGAGCCGCGAACGTCAGAGCTGGATATGTCTACGTCATCTCCAATCTTGGTGCATTCGGCGACGGCGTCGTCAAGATCGGCATGACCCGACGCCTCGAGCCTATGGATCGCATTCGCGAACTCGGCGACGCCTCGGTGCCGTTCACATTCGACGTTCACGCCCTGTTTTTCAGCGACGACGCTGTGACCATCGAGGCCATGCTGCATCGCCAGTTCGCTGACCGACGCATCAACAAGGTCAACACGCGTCGTGAGTTCTTCCGCGCCAGCCCGGCGCAAGTCCTCGCTGCGCTGACGGAGCACGACGTGTCCGTTCTGGAGTTCACGACACGAGCCGCCGCAGACGACTTCCGCATGAGCTGGCCGCAGGGGTACCCCGCCGATGAGGCCAATAACGGCGCCGATCACACAGGCAGGCCAGTCTTGAGATCGTAGAGATCCTCTGCAGTGCGGATCTCGCGCTCTTTGCTTTCGGGCTCAGCTGCGTACGCGTCGACCGCAGCGCGGGCCGCCCGCGCCCGCCTGTCGTGGTCAGCTCTGGGCTCGTCGGGGTGACCGGCGCTCATGACCACAGTCAACAGCACTCGCGGTCTCGGTATCAGCGGCTCTTCACCGCTGGGTGTGGGATGAGGGCGGTCGCCGGGCGACGTAGGTCGACGGGGGTGGGGTCGAGTTCCCGAGGATCGGAACTCTTGCCTCCATCCGGCGGCCCGAGCGGTCGACCGGGCGTCGGCGACGATGCTGGCCTCGACCCGGGAGGCCGCCGACATCCGACACGGCACATCCACCGCGGCCTCGGGCCCCGCGCAGGCTCCGCGTTCGTCCTCGAGGATGCCGATGAGCGCGGACGGGCCGACGAGCACCGCGGTAGGCCCGTCGCGGCAAGGTATCAACGGTCGTTTCTATCCGAGGATCGACATCCGCTCAGGTCACCCGCCGCCGGTAGACCAGGCGCCGGAGCAGCACCTCGGCCGGCCCGCGGCTGCCGGCTCGCTCCATGAGCACGGCGAGGACGACGGTCGCCAGCCAGGTGCCGGCCGCGAGCAGGTAGGCGGTGGTCGCACCGATCCGGCCGCCCCAGGCCAGGCCCCATCCGGACATCACCGGGGCGAGCACGATCGACTGCGCGAGGTAGCAGCTGAGCGAGCGCTTGCCGGTGGCGGCCACCGCACTCGCGATGCCGCCGCTGCCGGCCGGCCGGCCGGAGCCGTGCCGGCGGGCCGCCCACCACCCGAACAGGGCGAGGTACCCGAGGCCGCCGGCGATGCCGGTGACGACGTGCAGGGCACCGACCAGGAAGCGCACCGGTGATGCCGGGTCGTCCCACCACCCGGCCGCCACCGCGCCGAGCGGCATCCCGCCCAGGATGCCCACCGTCACGCAACCGAGCGCCAACCGGCGCAGCAGGGCCACGTGTTCCCAGGGCCGGTCCAGCAGCCCGGCGCGCGCCACCGCCGCGCCGATGAGGAACGGCCCCACCAGAGCCAGGCTGACTCCGATGACGCCGACGCCGATCGCCCATTCGGTGACGCGAGGCAGTAGCTCCGACAGGTAGCCGCCGGTGTCGCCGTCGGGCACGAAGTCGCCCGCGCTGTCGGCGCCGCCGATCAGGACGGCAAGCACCGTGACGCTGATGCCGCCGACGACCAGCTGGATCCACCGACGCCGCTCGATGAGCAGCACCGCGATCAGGCCGGAGACCCCGTACGCGCCGAGGATGTCGCCGTGGAACAGCAGGCCGGCGTGCAGCAGACCGAACACGACCAGCCAGAGGTTGCGGCGCATCACCAGCCGCCGGGCCGCCGATCGGGCCGCCGACCGGGTCGCCCCGAACGCCTGCTGCCTGCGCAGCATGTGCCAGGTGCCGTAGCCGAACAACATGGCGAACATCGGGTAGGACCGCCGGTCGACCACGGTGGCGACGACGAAGTCGAGCACGTCGTCGAGCGCGGAGCCGCCGACGAGCCGGAAGGCGGCCTCGACTTCACGTCCGTAGAAGTACGTCGACACGTTGGCCAGAGCGATGAACAGCAGGACGCAGCCCCGCGCGAGGTCCGGCGCCTGCGATCGTTCGCGGTCGCTGGTCGGGCCGCTCGGCGGCCCCTCCGGCGCGGTGGTCGGGCTGGACAGCTCGGTCGAGCTGGCTCCGGCGGTCATGATGGGACGCTCCGATCGGTCGGCGAGGAGACAGTGGTCGTCGACCATGCTGGGTGCCCCTTGGGCCCAGCACATCAGGGGAAGTACCGATTGCGGCACTCCGAATCCCCGTGTCGGTCGCTCGACCGCGCGCCGCTGCTCGCGCGTCGACCCGCCGGCGACGCCACTACCCTCGACCCGTCGGCCGACCGCACTACCGCTCGCCCATCGACCGATCGCCCGTCAACGGGCGAGCAGCGCCGCCACGGTCGACGGGATCGCGTCGACGACCGCACGCGCACGCACCGGTCCGCCGGGGTTCGCGCGGTCGGCCGCTACCCCATGCACGAGCGCGCCCAGGGCCCCGGCCTCGGCCGCCGGCATCCCGCCGGCGAGCAGTGCGCCGAGGAGCCCGGCCAGCACGTCACCGGCTCCCGCGGTGGCCAGCCACGGCGGCGCGTCGGCCTGGCTCCACACCGGCGCCCCGGCATCCGGCGGCACCACGAGCGTCGTGGATCCCTTGAGCAGCACCGTCATCCGGGTGCGGGCCGCGAGCGCGCGACCCGCCCGGAGCCGCCCGGCGGCGACCGACTCGACGCTCACCTCGCCGAGTCCGTGGTCGCCGAGCCGGGTGAGCAGCCGCGCGCACTCCACGGCGTGCGGCGTCAGGAGGGTCGCCCGGCCCTCGCGAGCCCGGATGACGTCGTCGTCCACGAGGTCGAGCCCGCCGGCGTCGACCACCACCGGCTCGGCGCCGCGCAACGCCGCGCGCGCGGCATCCAACTGCGCCCTCGCGCCGGCGGCGCGGGAGCGCACGTCGAGCCCGGGCCCGACCACCCAGGCCTGCACCCGGCCCGGTCCGTGCA
>JBOFBK010000692.1:0-5395 GCA_051645525.1 Dermatophilaceae bacterium
GGGCACCGGTCACGGCAGGTGGTCGACGAGCTCGGAGGCGAGGCCCACGTAGGTGGCGGGCGTCATCCGGGAGAGCCGGTCCTCCACCTCGGGAGGAAGGCCGAGGCCGCGGACGAAGGCGACGAGGTCGTCGCGGCCGATCCGCCGGCCGCGGGTGAGCTCCTTGAGGCGCTCGTAGGGCTCCTCCATGCCGGGCACGCCCCGGGCGCCGAGCGCGCGCATCGCCGACTGCACGGCCTCGCCGAGCACCTCCCAGTTGGCGTCGAGGTCGGCGGCCATCGCCTCGGGCACGGCATCCAGACCCTCGAGCCCGCGGGCGGCGTTGTCGATGGCGAGCACCGAATGGCCCACCGCGACACCGATGTTGCGCTGCATCGAGGAGTCGGTGAGATCCCGCTGGAGGCGGCTCTGCACGAGGGTCGCCGAGAGCACGTCGAGGAGCGCGTTGCTGACCTCGAGGTTGGCCTCGGCGTTCTCGAAGCGGATCGGGTTGACCTTGTGCGGCATCGTGCTCGACCCCACGGTGCCCTGGCCACGCACCTGGGCGAAGTAGCCCATGGAGATGTAGCTCCACACGTCGGTGCACATGTTGTGCAGCACACGGTTGAACCGGGCGAGGTCGGCGTACAGCTCGGCCTGCCAGTCGTGGCTCTCGATCTGGGTGGTGAGCGGGTTCCACGTGAGCCCGAGGTGCTCGACGAAGGAGCGGCTCACCTGCTGCCAGTCCGCGCCCGGCACCGCGGCCAGGTGCGCGCCGTACGTGCCGGTGGCGCCGTTGAGCTTGCCGAGGTACTCGGCGTCCTCGACCCGGTCGAGCTGGCGCCGCATCCGCCAGGCCAGCACGGCGAGCTCCTTGCCCATCGTCGTCGGCGTGGCCGGCTGGCCGTGCGTGTGCGCCAGCATCGGCACGTCGCGCAAACCGGTGGCCATCGCGGCGAGCCGGTCGAGCAGAGCGCGCGCCCGCGGCATCCAGACCTGACGCACCGCCCCCTGCACCATCAGCGCGTACGAGAGGTTGTTGACGTCCTCGCTGGTGCAGCAGAAGTGCACGAGCTCGGCGAGGCCACCGTCCTCGGGCCGCGGAGCGATCTCGGCAAGGCGGCGTTTGAGCAGGTACTCGACCGCCTTGACGTCGTGCTGCGTCACGCGCTCGGTCTCGGCGATCTCGGCGATCTCGGCGGCTCCGAAGGTGCTGACGACCTTGCGCAACGCGGACCGCTCGTCGGCGCTGAGCCGGCGCACGCCGGGCACGACCTGGCGCTCGGTGAGGTGGATCAGCCACTCCACCTCGACGTGCACGCGGGCCCGGTTGAGCGCGGGTTCGGAGAGGTGGTCGACCAGCGGTGCGACGGCGCTGCGGTATCGGCCGTCGAGGGCGCCGAGCGCGACCGGCGGCTCGAGCCCGGCCAGGCTGGTGGCGTCGGCGGGAAGGGACATGCCCGTCATCCTCCCAGAGCGCCCGGATGACGCCCGGTCACGTCCGCCCGTACCCGCACGCCGGGGGCGGGGGACCGGCAGAACCGGTCCGGATGCCGGCCCTGGCGCTACCGATCGGCGTCTCGCGCGGTGTCGCGGCGGGCGAGGTCGGCGCGTACGTGGTCGAGGATGCCGGGCAGTGCCCCGGCGACCTCGGCGTAGGTCTGGTCGTAGGCGGGGTCGGTGCCGTACCACGGGTCGTCCATGCCCAGCTCGCCGGCCGCGACGGCCTCGGGGTCGAACGAGCGCAGCAGGCGCACCGTGGCACGGTCGGCGTCGTCCCGGGCGAGCCGCTCGAGCATCCGGACGTGCACGTGGTCGGCCGCCAGCACGAGGTCGGACCGGTCGAACCAGTCCTGCTCGAACCGCCGCGCCCGGTGGGCGCTCCAGCCGATCTCGTCGTGTCCGTTGCGGCGCAGCACGGCCGCGGTGCGCGGGTGGATGCCGTTGCCGGCCTCCTCGTCGGAGGTGCCGGCCGAGTCGACCTCGACCCGCTGGGCGAGCCCGGCCTCGGCGACGGCGTCGCGGATCATGAACTCCGCCATCGGCGACCGGCAGATGTTGCCCCAGCAGACGACGGTGACGCGGTACGGACGGTGAGCGGACGTCATCCGCCCATTCTCCTTGCTGGCCCGCTAGCGGTCGCCCAGCGGGTGAGGACGCGGTCGTCCGGGATCGCGCCACAGGAGCCGAAGCTGTCGACCGTTTCGGGAGGGTCATGAAAAGACCCGGCCCACAAGGGGCCGGGTGAGTAAGTGGCTCTCACTGTACATGTCCTCTGCTGCACACCGGTCGTCCGGTGGGAATCACCAACCGGGTGGCTTGGTCTGTCCTCCGGCCGAGTCGCTGAGCTGGTTCGACGTGTATGCCGACGCATGGAGCTTCCACCACCAGTGTTGCCCGGCGCCGTCTGACTGAGTGCCGCGCAGCGAGCCCGCGGTGGGGGCATCACGAGGGTTGACGAGACCGACGGGTACACGACCACGCGCCTCTTTCAGCGGGTATGCCAGGTCACTGTCGTTGGAGACCACCACGGCGGCATCCACTCGTTGGTCGAGCACGTCGATCAGGAGATGGGAAGCGACGTTGACGTCGCTCCCCTTCTCCTCCAGGTGGAGGTACGACACCATGAACCTGGCATCGCGAACAGCGGCGCCCAAACGGTCCTGGACCATGAGCGGCCATTGCGACGTGAGGATCTCAGGCCTCCTCGATTGCGGACGGTCGACCGCGAGGAGCGCCCGCTTGGTGCGCGCTACGTAGTTGCCGTACTCGATCCAGTCCACGGAGCCGCTGGCGACCAGTGCCTTGAGATACACGTCTTGGTCGGCCGCAGCCGAGGGGTTCGTCACGGCGTCCACACGCGCCGTGCAGTAGACCACGTGCTTGAGCGTGACTCCGGACCAGGAGCCCTGCGTGTGGATGACGTCCTCGACGAGACCGCGCACGTCGAGCCACCGCCACCCGGGCGAGCCTCTTCCGCAGCATGAGCGCCCGCCGTAGTAGAGGTTGTAACCGTCGACATATACCCCAACCCGCACCTCGGCGATGCTAGTCACGACGAGACGTCGGGGGAGGATCGTCCGGTCGGACGGGTCAGGTGATGGCGAACCATCCCGGCACGGCTGCGGCAAAGGCGGCGGGCGTCATCCGGCCGGCACCGTCGGGCAGCACGCCCCACAGCGGCGCGCCGGTGACCCGCGGCAGGTCGTGCAGGTTCTCGGTCTCGGCCAGGCCGGGCTCGGCCGGGTAGGACCCGACCACCACGCCGAGCAGCGGCACCGACCGTGCCGCCAGCGCCTCGGCGGTCAGCGCGGCTGTGCTCAGCACCCCCAGCCCTGCCGACGCCACGAGCACCACCCCGCACGAGGTGCCGGTGTAGCGCAGCGCCACCCCGAGGTCGGCGAGCGTGCCGCCGCGGGAGTCGAGCCGCACGAGCAGACCGCCGGCGCCTTCGACGAGCACCACGTGGGCCTCGGCAGTGAGCTCGCGGACTCGCCGGGCGTGCGCGGCCACCGGCGGCAGCTCGACCCTCTCTCGCCGGGCCGCAGCCTCCGGGGAGAGCGGGTCGCGCAGCCGCACCGTCTCGTGGGCGGGCACGTCGCCGGCGAGGTGGCGGATGACGTCGACGTCGCCGGAGTCCCCCGCGGCCACCCCGGTCTGGGTGGGCTTGATGATCGCGACGTCGCTGCCGCGCGAGCGGACGAGCACCGCCAGTGCGGCCGTCACCACGGTCTTGCCCACGCCGGTGCCGGTGCCGGTGACGAGCAGCACCGACGGCAGGGCGCGCGGGTCAGCCACCGACGGAGACCGGCGTGCCGACGAGCTCGGCGAGCACCGCGGTGGCGCGGTCGAGGTCGTCGGAGGTGTGGTCGGCGTGCGCGGTGAGCCGCAGTCGGGACGATCCGTCGGGAGTCGAGGGCGGGCGGAAGCACCCCACTCGGATGCCGGCCACGCGCGCCCGTTCGACCGCAGCCACCGCCTCGAACGGCCCGGGCATCGGCACCGACATCACCGCGCCGGCCGGCGGGTGGATGCCGCAGGCGTCGGCGAGGCGGGTGGCGCCCGCGTGCACCCGCACCAGCAGCTCGGGATGGTCGCGCAGCACGGCGACAGCGGCGAGCGCGGCACCGGCCGAGGCGGGCGCGAGCCCGGTGTCGTAGACGAATGGCCGCGCGGTGTTGACCAGGTGCTCGCGCACCACCGGTGACGCGAGGACCGCACCGCCCTGGGCGGCGAACGACTTCGAGAGCGTGGCGGTGACGACGACGTGCTCGGCCTGCGCAGCCCCCGCGGCGGCGACCAGGCCGCTGCCGCCGGGCCCGACCACGCCGAGCGCGTGTGCCTCGTCGACGACGAGCAGGGCCCCGGCGTCGGCGGTGAGCGCCACGAGGTCGGCCACCGGCGCGGCGTCGCCGAGCACCGAGTACACCGACTCCGCGACGACCACCGCCCGGGGGTTCTCACGGCGCGAGAGCAGCTCGGCCACGTGCTCGAGGTCGTTGTGCCGGTTCACCGACACCGCGGCGCGCGCCAGCCGGCAGCCGTCGATGAGGGAGGCGTGCGCGTGCTCGTCGCTCACCACGAGGGTGCCGGCGTCGGCGAGCGCTGTGAGCACGGCCAGGTTGGCGGCGTATCCGGTGGACAGCACGAGTGCGGACGGTGCGCCGGTGAGCGCGGTGAGGGCGGTCTCGAGCTGGGCGTGCACGTCGAGCGTGCCGGTGACCAAGCGCGATGCCCCTGCGCCGCTGCCGTACATCTGGGCCGCCTCGACCGCTCCCGCCACCACGGCCGGATGACGCCGCAGGCCGAGATAGTCGTTGCCGGCGAGGTCGAGCACGTCGCCGCCGGTGACCGTGAGCCGCCGGGTGAGGCCCGCGGCGTCGCGGTCGTCGGCGGCCTCACGGAGCCAGTCCAGGGGGCGCGTCATCCGGCCGATCTTGCCACGACCCCTGTCTCGTGCCACGACCACCGTCGGCGGCCGGCAGGGTTGAGCGCCGCCCGAGTCAGGTGCTGAGCGCGTCCACCAGTGACCGCACCGCCGCGGGGCCGCCCTGCGCGAGGAACAGCGACGGCTCGACCAGCTCCAGCTCGAGCACGCACGGCCGGCCGTCGTCGTCGCGCACCAGGTCGACCCGGGCATAGGTCGGGATGCCGAAGCGGCTCACCACGAGATCGACCGCGGTCCGGGCGAGCGCGACCTGCGCGGCATCCGCGGTGGAGTGGGTGACGGTCTCGGCGGCGAAGAGGTCGGCGACCTCGCCGGCCCGGGGCAGCGCGACCCGCTTGCCTGCCGCATGGCTGTACCGGCCGGCGAGGAACACCAGCGGCCACTCTCCGTGCTCGGCCACCGACCCCAGCAGCGGCTGGACCAGTGCCGTTCTGCCCGCCGCGTGCAGCCGGCGCACGTGGGAGTGGG
>JBOFBK010000693.1:0-2363 GCA_051645525.1 Dermatophilaceae bacterium
CCTAGCCGATCGGCGTCGGTCACGTCGTAGGTGAGGATCATCAGTGCGGTCATCGCGACATCATCCACCGGCCGCCGGAGGTGTGGATGCACGTGCCCGTCACCACCTGACGCCCCGTGCTCGGGTGCGACCACCGGCGCGGTGTGGGAGCACGTCGGCCAGCGGGTGGCGCCGTGGCCGTAACGAAGCGGTCCCGGTCGCCGACCACGCGCGGGCGGGACACCCCGAGGTCGTTGACGACGCCGGTGGCTCTCTCCACGAGCGACCGACCGGGCAGGATGGACAGATGGCCGACGTCGTGTTCGAGCGGGACGGGTCGCTCGTCACGGTGGTCGTCGACGGTCAGCCGCAGTCGGCGGTCGACCTCGGCGACCCGAGCCGTCTCGAGTTCGAGTACGTGCAGCACCTGGCGATGTGCGTCGACGCCCTCGCGCCGCCGGGCGTCATCCGGGTCACCCATGTGGGTGGCGCCGGGCTGACGCTGGCCCGGTGGGTCGCCCACACCCGGCCGAGGTCGCCGCAGGTGGCGCTCGAGCCGGATGCCGCGCTCACCGACCTCGTGCGCGCCGAGCTGCCGCTGCCGCGTGGGCACCGCATCCGGGTACGAGCGGTGTCCGGCGAGGTGGGCGTGTGCGACCTGCGCGACGACTCGGCCGACGTCGTGGTCGTCGACGCCTACGCCGACGGCCGGGTGCCCGCCGAGCTGACCACGGTGGAGTGGCTCGGGCAGCTCCGCCGGGTGCTGGCGCCGGGCGGCCTGGCGCTCGCCAACCTCGCCGACGAGCCGGGTCTGCGGTACGTGGCGCGGGTCGCGGCCGGTGCGCGTGAGGCGCTGGGGACCGTCGCGGTCGTAGGTCTGCACGAGGTGCTCAAGAGCAAGCGGTTCGGCAACGCGGTGCTCGTGGCGTCGACCGGCTCGCTCGACCTGTACGGGCTGCGCCGGGCCGCCGCCTCGGCGGTGCTGCCGACCGGCGTGCTCTCCTGGCCGGACCTGGCTCGCCGACACCCTGGCGCCGGCCCGTTCAGCGTCGCGGATGACGACCTCTCGCCGTCGCCCGAACCTCCGGCGCGCGACACCTGGCGGCGCCGCTGAGCGCCGGCCGGCCCGACGGCAGGTCTCCGCAGCTCCAACGGCTCGCGCCGGTCCGCCCGACTCGCGCCGGTCCGCGCGAACCGGGTCGATCTCGCCGGATGGCGGTGCTGTGGCGCCGCCATCCGGTCAGTTCATCGCTACTCCAGCAGGTCGACCCGACCGGACCACCGGCTCCGCGACCCGACCCGACCGCACCACCGGCTCCGCGGCCGGACGCGGACCGCGCACCTCGTCCGTGCGGCGCTCCGACCGAGGACGTCGGCCCGACGGAATGGTGCACCGATCCGCCCGGTTGCCCACTGGCGCACCACGTCCTGGACTCGACGAGAGGAACCTTCGTGACACGAACCTTCACCCTCGGTGGCGACACCGTGGTCAACCGGCTCGGCTACGGCGCGATGCGGATCACCGGCCCGGGAATCTGGGGCCCGCCGCAGAATCACGACGAGGCGATCCGCGTGCTCCGGCGAGTCCGTGAGCTCGGCGTCACGTTCATCGACACCGCCGACTCGTACGGGCCGTACATCAGTGAGGACCTCATCCGTGAGGCGCTGCACGACGGCTCCGGGTACGGCGACGTCGTGGTCGCGACCAAGGGCGGGCTGACCCGGCACGGTCCGGACGCCTGGCCGCCGGTCGGCCGTCCGGAGTACCTGCGGCAGTGCATCGTGATGTCGCTGCGCCGGCTCGGTCTCGAGCAGGTCCCGCTCTGGCAGCTGCACCGCATCGACGCGAAGGTGCCGCGGGAGGAGCAGTTCGGCGTGATGAAGCAGTTCGTCGACGAGGGTCTGGCCAAGCATGTCGGCCTGTCCGAGGTCACCGTCGAGGAGATCGAGGCGGCGCAGGCGGCCGGGCTCGTCGTGGCGAGCGTGCAGAACCTCTACAACCTGGCCAACCGGCAGTCCGAGGCAGTGCTCGACTACTGCACCGAGCACGGGATCGCCTTCATCCCGTGGTTCCCGGTCGCCGCAGGCGACCTGGCTCGTCCCGGCGGCCCGCTCGGGGAGGTGCTGTCCCATCATCCCGGCACCACTCCGGCCCAGCTGGCGCTCGCCTGGCTGCTGCGTCGTTCTCCCGTCGTGCTGCCCATCCCCGGCACCTCCTCGGTCGCCCATCTTGAGGAGAACGTCGCCGCTGCCGACCTCGTCCTGAGCGACGACGACGACGACCGGCTCACCGCCGCCGTCTAGGACTCTGCCGCGACGCTGACCACCGTTGCGGCACAGTCGAAAGCGTCGTGATGACGACAGCGCCGACCGCGCGCGGGGGG
>JBOFBK010000694.1:0-7273 GCA_051645525.1 Dermatophilaceae bacterium
GCAACCTGAGGGGCGGTCGTGTCGACCGTGCTGGCAGTCATGTAGTAGGAACTCCGATGTGGACAGATGGGCTCGGTGGGACGATGCGGACGCACGCGTGAGCCACCGATGACACACGGGCGCACCCGCACCCTACCGGGGCCCACGCCGGTGCGGCAAAGCGGGCCGGCCGGCGGATGACGCCCGCCGACGAACCGAACGCGGCGGCCGGACGGCGGCCGATCGGCGACGCCGAGACCCGGGCCGCGAACCGGGCGTGGTGGGACACCGAGGCCGGCGGCTACCACGACCGCCATGGCGACTTCCTCGGCGACACCGGTTTCGTCTGGGGTCCGGAAGGTCGGACCGAGGCCGAGCTCGACCTCCTCGAGATCCGACCGGGGATGACGGTGCTCGAGATCGGGGCCGGTGCCGCCCAGTGCTCACGCTGGCTGGCAGCACACCACGACGTGCAGGTGGTCGCGTCGGACCTCTCGCGGGGGATGCTGCGCACCGCCCAGCGGATCGATGCGGACGCAGCGGACCGAGGTGCGAGACACGTCGCCTCCCGCAACAGGTCGGGATCCGGCGAGGCGGCGTCATCCGGCATGCAGGAGACCCGCACGCCGGTGCCGTTGCTGCAGTGCGACGGTGCCGCCCTGCCGCTCGGCGACGCGTCGGTGGACCGGGTGTTCACCGCCTACGGCGTCATCCCGTTCGTCGCCGACAGCGGCACGGTGCTGACCGAGGCCGCGCGCGTGCTCCGCCCGGGCGGCCGGTTCGTCTTTTCGACATCGCACCCGGTGCGGTGGGCGTTCCCCGACGTCCCCGGACCGGAGGGGCTGACGGCGACGCACTCGTACTTCGACCGCACGCCGTACGTGGAGAGCGAGGCCGGGATGCTCATCTACGCCGAGCACCACCGGACACTCGGCGACCTCGTGCGGCAGGTGGTCGCGGCCGGGCTGGTGCTCACCGACCTCGTCGAGCCGGAGTGGCCGGCGTGGAACACCCGGACCTGGGGTGGCTGGTCACCACTGCGCGGACGGATGCTGCCCGGCACGGCGATCATCGTCGCCGAGCGGCCGAGCGGCCGGCCACGGCGCTCAGCCGGTGCCGGCTGACGAGCCGGCCCGCGTCACGGACGGCGGCTCGTGCGGATCTCCTCCAGGGACACGTCGGTGACAGCCGGTGCCGGCCGGCTCGGCCCGGGACGGAACGTCAACACGGCACCGAGGACCACGAGGAGCAGACCGAGCATCAGACCGACCGGCCGCAGCAGGTCGCGGATGAACTTGAGCAGGAACGCCGTGCCACCCCACTCCTCGGCGTTCGCCCGGACGGTCTTCTCGTCGAAACCGATCGTCCCGACGGTCCGCTCCAGCGGGTCGAACCCTTGCGCCACGAGCAGGCTGCGGACCTGCTCCTCCCCCTTGACGAGCACCCCGGTCACCGGCTCGACCCACAACGTTCGAGTGTTCGAGTACGAGGCGTCCGCGGGGGTGGTGCCCGGCTCGGTCGAGCCGAACGCCGACAACGGCACGTCGACCGTGCCAACGACCTGCTCGGGGATCTCCTGGCGGAACACGTACACGGATGTACCGAACAGCTCGTCCTCCTCGACGAACTCGATCGGCTCGGCCCGGCCGATCGTGCCGTCCCACCACTCGTAGGTCCGCTTCTGCACGTCGAACGGGAACTTGAAGAACTGGCCCTCGTGGGTGACCGGCTCGGTGGCCTTGGAATCGGTCAGGTCGCCGATCGAGCGGTAGTCGCCGCAGCAGTTCGTCGCCGCACCGCTGACCCGGTCGACCGAGACCCCCTCGTCGCTGTAGCTGAGGTCGACCAGCTCGCCGTTCGTCTCGGCCTGGGACTTGACCGTCGTCTGCCAGAACGCCGTGGTGTCGGTGAGGTCGTAGTCCTCCACGACGCCCGGGATGCCGACGATCCGGCGGGTGCTGACCACCCGCACGCCGTCGAGCTGCTCAATGACGGCCTCCCCCTGGTCGTCGAGGTGCGGCCAGAGCACCGACATGCCCTTGCCCTCGGACACCGAGGTCGAGTTCTGGTCGAGCGGAACGGTTGCCAGACGCTCGTAGAGGTACGGATTGGCGAGGAAGCCGACCCCGACGAGCAATGCCCCCAGCACGACGAGGATGATGCCCAGCGTCCGACGCATGGCTGTTCCTTCCACGATGAAGTCGGTGGACTGTACCAGTGAGTAGTCCGGCTCGTCGCGTGACTCACCCACCGCGGCCGAACCATCGCTCCGCGTGCCCGCCGATCCGTACACTCGACCGGCGGAGACCACGCGCCGAGCGCGGCCGCACCAGGGAAGCGAGACGGGACGTGCAGGTAGCCGGGGTGGAGACCACCGCTCGTCGCGCGGTCGCCTGGCCGCCCACCGTGACCGTGCCGGCGGACCGGGTCGTGACCACCGGCCTCGGTGTCGTCCACGTGCTCGCGGTCGCATGGCTGGTCGCCGGCGGAGGTCTGTACATCGACGACATCCGAGCCCAGGCCTACGCAGCGGGTCGCTCCTGGTGGCCCTTCGTCGTCGAGAGCAACCGGACGCACCTGGCTCCCGGCGCCAGGACCGTCGACTGGTTCATGGCGCGGTACGCACCGCTCGAGCACTGGCCCGCGGTCGTCATCACGGTGGCGATCGCCGCGCTGCTCGCGGCGGCCACGACGATGCTCGCGTATCGCGCCATCCGGCACCCGTGGGCCCGCGTCCTCGCCGTGGCGTGGGTCCTGCTCGCCGCGTCGGCCATCCCGACCTACGCGTGGTTTCGTCAGGCCCTGACGACGATGCTGCCGATCGCCCTCCTTCTCCTGACGACCAGCCTGGTCATCGACCACGCCCGCACCCGCGCTCGCCGGCCCTGGGTTGCCGCCGTCGCGACCCACGCCCTCGCGCTGACCCTCACCGAGCGCGCGCTCGCCGTGCCGTTCGTGGTCGCCGCCGTCCTCGCCACCTGCCGACCAGCTCATGACCGACGGCGTCGGTGGTCGCGTTCCGCGGGCACGCTTGCGCCCTTCGCCCTGCTCAACGTCGGCTTCCTGTTCGCCTACTCGCAAGGAGACTTCGACACGGCGGAAGGCTCGCGCCCGTCGGTCGCCGACGCGGTCGTCAAGCTCGGCCGCTGGGCAGTCGTCGACCTACTGCCGTCCTTCGTCGGCGGACCGGTGCGATGGCGCCCTGGAAACGGCGCCTACTCCTTCGCCGACACCCCGCTCGTGCTGGTCGTCGTCGCGGCCGTCCTCCTGGTCCTCGGCGTCGTCGTCGCGCTGCGCACCCCGGGAAGCATGCGTGCGACCGCCCCCGCCGCGTGCGTCGCCCTCGCGTACAGCGTCCCGGTCCTGACGATGATCTACGTCGGCCGGCTCGCCCAAGTCGACGACATCACCGCGGCGGACGACCTCCGGCTGCTGCCCGACGTGAGCGTAGCGACCTCGATGGCGGCAGCCGCACTCGTCGGAGCCGTCCTCGAGCGGCGGTCGCGGCCGGTCCGCCTGAGCTCGCGACGCAGCCGCCGCCGCGTCCTCGTCGTCGGAGTGGCAGCATCGGCCGTCCTGGGTGCCGTCTCCTGGCTCGGCTTCGGAGCGCGCTGGCACGTCACCCCGGTGCCGGCGTTCCTCACCGCGATGAGCGCCGACGTCCGCTCCACCACCGGTCAGGTGCTGCCGACCCCGGTGCCCCCCGAGGTGGTCCCGGGCTGGGTCGATGCCGCGTTCACGACCGCACCACTCATCGAGCTGGTCAACCCCGCCGCACTCTCGGCGGAGCTGTCCGAGGCGCCCACGGTGGTCGGCCCACAGGGGAATCTCGTTCCCGCGGCGCTCGGCCGGGTCGCCGGAGCCGACGTTCCCGAAGGCTTCTGCGGGCGGGTACTCGACGTGGGAGTGCGGAGCGCGACCTTCGTCCTCACGGATGACGCACCGTACTACCGCGGCTCGGCCGTCGTCCTCGGCATCCTCGTCGGCGACGCCGAACGACTGAACATCCGCGTCACGGACCAGGACGGTCGCACGTCCGGGCCGCTCGTGCAGGATCCGCCCGAGCTGCTGCGCGGGCCGCACCGGATCATTGCGACCGTGCCACACGGCACGGCCGTGCGCAGCATCACCGTCGAGGTCGAGTCCACCAACACCGACGGCGTCTGCGTCACCTCGGCCCAGGTGTCCGTCGTGCGGCCGTCCTCGTGAGCGCGACCCGCGGCGCTTCTCACCGGCCCGTCCCCGTCACGAGGTCGGAGCCGACGGGACACCACCACCTCCGCGAGCTCGAGGGCCTGCGTGCCATTGCCGCTGTCGCCGTCCTGCTGACCCATGCCGGGTTCCTCTCCGGCGCGACCGGCCGCGAGATCCTGCCCGGTTTCCTCGCTCGGATGGACATCGGCGTCGCCGTCTTCTTCGTCCTCAGCGGCTACCTGCTCTACCGGCCGCACGCGCGGCACATCGTGCTGGGTGCTCGCGCCGTGGACCCACGGTCCTACGCCATCCGCCGCGCGGCCCGCCTGCTCCCGGCGTGGCTGGCCGTCCTCCTCGGCACGCTCGTGCTCGTTCCCGAGTCACGATCCGCGGACCTCGACGCGTGGGTTGCGAACCTTCTTCAGCTGCAGAGCCTACGCCTGGACTGGGACCTGCCCGGGCTGGCGCAGCTGTGGAGTCTCTCGACGGAGGTGGCGTTCTACGTCGCCCTGCCGTTCGTCGCGGCGATGGCTGCCCGCGCCGCCCGCCGGGCGGGGCGGATGAGGCACCTCGCCGCCCTCGGTGGGCTCGTCGTGGGCACCTGGGTGTTCCGCGCCCTCGACGGGCTCGGGGCGCTACCCGAGGGGTTCTCGTGGATCCGGACCCTGCCTGCGACAGGCGACTGGTTCGCCGTCGGGATGCTCCTGGCCCTGGTCACCACGGACGAGCACCTCCGCGCGCCGGTCGCCGCCGCCGTCCGAGCCGCCCCGTGGCACCTCTACGGCATGGCGGCGTGCGTCTTCTGGGTGGTCACGACGCGAGCGGCCGGGCCCTACGACCTCACACCGCCCACGCCTGCCCAGGCCACCGTGAAGCACCTCGGGTACGCCGTCGTCGCCGGGCTGGTCGTGGCCCCCTCGGTCCTGGGGGCGCGCACGATGATCGCGCGGGTGCTCTCCTCACCGGCCCTCACCGCTCTGGGCACGATCAGCTACGGGATCTTCCTCTGGCACCTGCCGCTGATGTTCGCCGTCCGCTCGGCCCTGGGGCTCGAGGTGTTCGCGTACGGGTTCTGGGTAACCGTCGTCCTCACCTTCGCGGCGGCCGTCGTGGTCTCCGCGCTCAGCTGGCATCTCCTCGAGGCGCCGATCCAGGCCTGGGCCAGGCGTCGCACCAGGGTCGCCGATCCGGCGATCACCTCGCCCGAGAGTGGCCAGCGCGACGAGGACCAGCGCCAGGGCGCCTGAGGCCACATCGCGGTTGGTGGCGGACCGGGCCGGCCACGGATCGACGATCGCCCATCCCACCCAGGCCACTGCGGTCGTGGATCCGACCGCGCCCACCACACGAGAGCCCACCCGTCGTAGGACCAGGGCAAGCGCCACAGCCACCGCTCCGGTGACACCGCCGACCGCGGTCACCGTGAGCGCGGCGAGGCTGCGCACAGCTCGACCGCCGACCTCGGGCAGGACGGCGGCCGACCGCCGCGTCGGGCTCGCCGCGGACGACAGCAGCAGGACCGCCGCGAGCACCGCACCCACGACGAGAGTCAGGACGAACGCGCGCTGCGGTGTGAACCTCAGCTCCACCGTCCCGGTCGTCCCGGCCGGAACCACCCACGCCTGCGCCCATCCGTCCGTCTCGACGGAGCGCAGCGGAGTCCCGTCCGACGTGGCGACCCACCCCGGGTTCGAGTTCTCACGGACCACGAGCAGGGTGTCCACCTCGGCGGCGGGACCGATGTCGACGGTGCGCTCCGTGGCCCCCCAGGCCGTCGGGCGCACCTGGACCGGACCCGATGCGGAGGCGGGAGCGCGGTCGCGGGTCGGGGTGTCGAGGAGCAGCGACCGCACGGCGAACTCACCGGACGACAGGGCCTGGAGCCGGGCCGTGCCTGCACCCACCTCCACCGGTCCACCGCAGGCGCGCAGGGTGGCCTCGGCTCCCGCGACGACCCTGGCCCGGATCGTCGACACCGTCGTACGCAGGGTCGCACCGTCGAGCTGGACCGTCGGGCCGAGACCGCAGGGGGCGACGACCGCGGCATCGGCTGCGCTAAGCGCGCGCCAGGGCTCGCCGATCAGCTCGACGTCGCCGATGACCACCGGCATGTCGCGAGTGCCGGTCATCGTGAGGCTGCGCTGGTCCGTGGTTGCCGTGACCGTGATGGCCAGCCCGCGCACCTCCGCCGCGGGCAACCGGACGACGCCGTCCTGGTCCAGCGTGCGGCTCACGGTCCGACCGCCCATGGTGACCTCGACCTCGGTGGGACGCCGGCCGGCGACATCGGGATCCACGACCAGTCGCAGGCCTTCGACCCGGCGCGTTCCGGGCCACCGCACGGACAGCCGCGGAGCGGTGTCCTCCGGGTCGGCCGCCCAGAACGTCCTGGGGTCGCCGTCGACGGTGAGCTCGGGCGACACCCCTGGCTCGGGCAGCCAGCGGGAGGATGCCGAGGCACGCACGCCATCGAGTCTGCGGAGCAAGGCGTCCGCGCCCACTCCGGACGCCACGGCCGTGCCGGAGACCCGGTACGCCCGGGGCTCGTCGAGGGTCAGCTCACGACGCAGCCCGGTAGCCTCCTCGCCCACCCGGTCTCGGTCCGGTGAGCAGGTGAGAACACCGCTCGACAGCGGGTAGCACGCCCGCCGGTCGTCGTTCCCGGCCCGCAGCGCCACCCGGTCGGGCACCGGTCCGGTCACCGGCAGTCGCACCCACGGCTCGACCCGTCGTAGGTCTCCCGCGCCGACGTCGAGGATCCTCACCGTCGGACGGCTGTCACGTACGGCCGCGACGACGAGCCGGAAGGTTCGGGTCGCCCCCGCCGGCACGTCGACGGTCACCGGGTAGCGGGCGGGGTCGACGTCGCCGGCAAGGTCGGGACTCGTCACTGGCGTCCGCTCCGAGCCCGCATCGGTGACGACCGACAGTGCCGCGACGTTCACTCCGAGCGTGGTGTCGAGGATGACGGTGACCTGGTCCGGCAGGTCGGTCCGTTCCGCCCACTGGAGCTCGACCCACTCCCCCTCGGGGTCGTATCCGGCGGAACGCCATGCCGTCTCGGCACTGCCGTCGAAGGCGCGCCACGCGTCGCTGGCCA
>JBOFBK010000695.1:0-3137 GCA_051645525.1 Dermatophilaceae bacterium
CGACTCGGACTCGAGCGGCGAGCCTGCCCGCCCACGTCGAGTGCTCGGACCGGAGTTCGACGACACCCCTCGCGGCTTCGGGCGGGTGGCGGCAGCCACGGCACGCCAGGTCATCGTCCAACGGCTCCGCGACATCGAGGACGATGCGATCCTCGGCGACTTCAAGGGTCGTGAGGGCGACATCGTCGCGGGTGTGGTGCAACAAAGCCCGAGCCCCGGTCATGTCACGGTCGACTTCGGCTCGGTCGAGGGCATCCTGCCCGCCGCCGAGCAGGTTCCGGGCGAGACGTATGCCCACGGTCAGCGCCTGCGCTGCTTCGTGGTGTCGGTCAAGCGAGGGCTTCGCGGTCCGCAGATCGGGCTGTCCCGAACGCACCCCAACCTGGTGCGCAAGCTCTTCGCGCTGGAGGTGCCCGAGATCGCCGACGGGAGTGTCGAGATCGCGGCGCTGGCCCGTGAGGCCGGCCACCGCACGAAGATGGCCGTGCACACCACGGTTCGCGGGCTCAACGCCAAGGGCGCGTGTATCGGGCCGATGGGTGCGCGCGTCCGGGCGGTGACGAGTGAGCTGCAGGGCGAGAAGATCGACATCGTCGACTGGTCCCCGGATGCCGCCGAGTTCCTCGCGGCGGCCCTCTCACCGGCCCGGGTGTCGTCGGTCGAGATCGTCGACCCGGTCGCCCGGGCGGCGCGCGTCGTGGTGCCGGACTATCAGCTCTCCCTGGCCATCGGTCGCGAGGGGCAGAACGCACGCCTGGCGGCCAAGCTCACCGGATGGCGCATCGACATCCGGCCGGACACCGAGCTGGGACGGGGCGGGCCGGGCGGAGCCGCCGATCCCACCCACCCCGCATAGGCGGTAGACTCCGTGCCGACCGACCGGATCGAACTTCGGCCCGGCACTCCAGCGCGTACGTGCGTCGGATGCCGGCAGGCGGACGAACGGTCGGTTCTCCTGCGAGTGGTTCTCGGGCAGGGGGAGCGCGGCCCGACCGCGGTTCCCGACCCCGGGCGCTGTCGCCCGGGTCGTGGCGCATGGTTGCACCCGGACGTCTCGTGTCTCGACCTGGCGGTTCGCCGTCGTGCGTTCGGCCGTGCTCTCCGCAGCGGCGTCGCGCCGGACGTCTCGTCGCTGGCGGCATGGGTCGAGAGCCTCGCGCAGCGTGAACCGTCACATCATCACCAGCACCGGAAGCGGGTTTGAACGCGATGAGCACCCGATGAGTACTCAGCGATGAGCACCCCCCAGTACTAACGACGGTCTGCGCCGCCCGGCACGGACCTGGACAGGAGAGAAGTGTCGAAAGTCCGTGTGAGCGCCCTCGCCAAGGAGCGCGGGGAGACCAGCAAGGTCGTCCTCGAGCGCCTGAACGCCATGGGCGAGTACGTCAAGAGCGCCAGCTCCACCATCGAGGCCCCCGTCGTGCGCAGGTACAACGAGCGGTTCCCCGCGGCGGCTCAGAAGGTGGCTGGGAGGGCTCCGGCTCCATCTGCCCCCGCGGTCGCGAAGCCGGCCACGTCCAAGAACACCACGTCCAAGAACACGGGGGCCGCCGCTACGCCCGCCGCGGCTACGCCCGCCGCTCCCTCCACGCCCGCTTCGCCCGTGCCAGCGCCGTTGCCCGTCGCACCCACCCCGCCGACGCCCGCGGCACCCCCGGTCGCGCCCGCGGCGTCCGAGCCTGCCGAGAGTGCACCGACCGCTCCGGCGGCCCGCGAGAGCACTCCTGCCCCTACGGCGCCCCGTCCCGCGCCCCGGCCAGGCGCACCCCGTCCGGGAAACAACCCCTACGCATCGACCCAGGGCATGGGCCGGACGCGCGAGACCCCGCCTCGTCCGGGGAACAATCCCTTCGCTCCCAGCCAGGGCATGCCGCGACCGCAGAGCCGTCCAGGTGCCCGACCCGGCGGTCCGGGTGGGGCCGGTCCGCGCCCCGGAGGGTCACGGCCGAGCCCCGGCATGATGCCCGACCGCAGCGCGGTCTCGCGCCCCGGTGACCGGCCGGCTCGTGGTGGTGCAGGCCGTCCCGGCGCGGGTGCCGGCGCCGGCCGTCCGGGCGGTGGCGGCTTCGGTGGCCGCCCCGGTGGCGGCCCTGGTGGCCGTGGTGGCTTCACCGGACGGGGTGGCACCGCCGGCGCCTTCGGTCGCGGTGGCGGCCGACCGGCTCGCGGTCGAAAGTCCCGGCGCGCGAAGCGCCAGGAGTTCGAGCAGATGCAGGCACCGACCATCGGTGGCGTGACCGTCCCTCGCGGCGACGGCACCACCATCGTCCAGGTGCGTCAAGGCGCGAGCCTCACCGACTTCGCCGACAAGATCAACGCCAACCCGGCGTCGCTCGTCACCGTGCTGTTCCATCTCGGGGAGATGGCCACGGCCACGCAGAGCCTCGACGAGGACACGTTCACGGCTCTCGGTGCCGAGCTCGGCTACGACATCCGGATGGTGTCGCCCGAGGAGGAGGAGCGCGAGCTGTTCGACTCCTTCAACATCGACCTCGAGTTCGGGATCGACGCCGAGGACGACGACGACCTCGAGGCACGCCCGCCGGTGGTCACGGTCGTGGGGCACGTCGACCACGGCAAGACCCGCCTGCTCGACGCCATCCGGAATGCCGATGTCGCCGGCGGCGAGACCGGCGGCATCACCCAGCACATCGGTGCCTACCAGGTGCATCGCGACCACGACGGCAAGGACCGGCCGATCACCTTCATCGACACCCCCGGCCACGAGGCGTTCACCGCCATGCGCGCCCGTGGTGCCAAGGTCACCGACATCGCGATCCTCGTGGTGGCGGCCGACGACGGCGTCATGCCACAGACGATCGAGGCGCTGAACCACATGCAGGCTGCCGATGTGCCGATCGTCGTCGCGGTGAACAAGATCGACGTCGACGGTGCGAACCCGGCGAAGATCCGCCAACAGCTCACCGAGTACAACCTCGTCGCCGAGGAGTACGGCGGCGAGACGATGTTCGTCGACGTGTCCGCCAAACAGGGTCAGAACATCGACAGCCTCCTCGAGGCGGTGCTGCTCACCGCCGACGCGGCGCTCGACCTGCGCGCCAACCCCGACCGCGACGCCCGTGGTGTCGCGATCGAGGCCAACCTCGACAAGGGCCGCGGCGCCACGGCGACCG
>JBOFBK010000696.1:0-2811 GCA_051645525.1 Dermatophilaceae bacterium
TCGCCGGCGCCATCCTTGACCATCACCGGCCATGCCGGCCGCTGCAGTACCGGACGGCCCTTGGCGTCCCGGGTGGCGAGCGGAGCGTACTTCACCTTCTCGATGTACTTACCGAGCTCGATCCGGTCGACTGAGCCGCTCGCCACGAGTGCCTTCAGGTACACGTCCTGGTCCTGAGCCCCGGAGGCATTGGCCTGTCCCTGGATCGGCGCAGTGCAGTACACCACCCGTTCGACGGCGGCCCCGGGCCAGAACAACGGATCGACGAGCGAGACCGCCAGCGCCCGCACGTCCAACCACCGCCATCCGGAAGTCCCTCGACCGCATAGCCCTCTGGCGCCGTAGTAAAGGTTGTATCCATCGATGTACATGCCCACCCGCACCGGGCAAGCGTAGCCAGCCAGGAGGCGCGAGCGGGCCGCCGTGAGGAAGGGTGTGCAGCATGGACACGAACTCGACCAGGCATCGCGATCTCGCCGGCACGGTGGCTGTCGTCACCGGCGCCTCGAGCGGCATCGGCGAGGCGACCGCCCGCGCACTGGCGGGTCAGGGTGCCACGGTGGCGTTGCTCGCCCGGCGCGGCGATCGGCTCCGGGCGCTGGCCGGCGACCTCGCCGGCGGCCCGGGCTCGGCCGAACCGGTCGAGGTCGACGTCACCGACGCCGCGGCCGTCCGGATGGCGATCGACGACATCGCCGAGCGTCACGGCCGCCTCGACGTGCTCGTCAACAACGCCGGCGTCGCGCGGTCGACACTCGCGGCCGACGCCGACCTCACGGACTGGCGCACCATGGTCGACGTCAACCTGGGCGGGGTGCTGGGCACTACCCATGCCGCACTGCGCCACCTGGTCGCCACGGCGGCGGAGCACGGCGTCGCCGACCTGGTCACCGTCAGTTCGGCCAGCGGCCGGCGGGTCCCGAAGCCCGAGAGCAACGTCTACGCCGCCACCAAGCACGCGGTGTGCGCGTTCAGCGAGGCGCTGCGCCAGGAGCTCGGCCCGCAGCAGGTGCGGGTCGGGCTGGTCGAGCCCGGGTTCGTGGTCACCGAGATGACCGCCACCGAGGGCCGCGAGTTCGGCGAGCTCGACGCCCTGCAGGCCACCGACATCGCCGACAGCATCCTCTTCATGCTCACCCGGCATCGCCGCCACGGAATCAACGAGATGCTCATGCGCGCCATCGGTCAACGCAGCTGACCCGGCACGCACGGGTTCGGCCCGGCCGGGACGACCCGCCGCGGCCGTGGGGTTGGTCAGCTGGACGAGCAGCCTCTCGCCGACCGATCGCCACCCGGCGCGCACCGTTGCTCCTGGACAGCGGGTCGAGTCGGTCGGCCAGCCACATCGTGCGGCGTCTGACACCGGCGTCTCGGGCGTGCGAGCCGCTTTCCGTCCGGGGACTCGTGACGTTGTGACGCCGGCTACGACGCCGAAGTCGTCGTGCTCCGCGACCCGGACCGGGTGTAGGCGCGACACTCGGCGCATGACGCTTCCCCTCCGAGGTCGAGTCGCCGTCGTCACGGGCGTGAGCCGCCGGGTCGCCATCGGCGCCGCCATCGCCACCCGGCTGGCCGCCGACGGTGCCGCGGTCGTCATCCACTCGTGGTCGCCGCACGATGCCGAGCAGCCGTGGGGCGCCGACCCCGGCGGCCCCGAGTCGGTGGTCGCCGCCATCACCGCCGCCGGTGGCTCCGCGACACACGTGAGCACCGACCTCGCGGACCCCGAGGCGCCGAGACGGCTCGTCGAGGCCGCGGCCGAGGCGTACGGCCACGTCGACATCGTGGTCGCGAACCACGCCCGCAGCAGCGGACAGTCGCTCGAGCAGCTGACCGCCGACGAGCTCGACCTCTCGTACGCCGTCAACACCCGCGCGAGCCTGCTACTGGCCCAGGCATTCTCAGCACAGCACGACGGCCGGCCGGGCGGGCGGCTGCTGTTCTTCACCTCCGGGCAGTACCACGGTGCGATGCCGGCCGAGCTGCCGTACATCGCCTCCAAGGGCGCGCTGCACCAGCTCACCCGCAGCGTCGCGGCGCACCTGATGCCGCGTGGCATCACCGTCAACTGCGTCGACCCTGGGCCGAACGACACCGGATATGCGGATGACGCGACGCGCGCCGCGGTCTCGGCGGCGAACCCGGGCCGCCGATGGGGCACCCCGGCGGACACCGCGCGGCTGGTGGCGTGGCTGAGCAGTGCCGAGGCGGCCTGGGTGACCGGCCAGGTCATCGCCTCGGACGGCGGCTGGTCGGCCCGCTGACGCGACGTCGGATCGCAGCGGGCTCCGGGCCGGCGCCGTCCGTTTACCGAAGGTTCGCCAGGGCTGCACCGGGCGGAGCGGTGGCCGGGGTCGGTGGCTGCTGCTACGTTCCGACCGCACCATGGCGATCGCACGGCCCACCCCAGCCGGCGTTCCCGTCATCCTCGATCTCAGGAGAACCCATGACCCGGATGCCGCCCCGCCGCCTCGCTGCGCGGGTCGCCGTGACCGCTCTGGTGCTGGCCGCGCCGGTCGCGCTCGCCCCCACCGCTGCGGCCGCCGACCCGGCATGCGACGCCGCCGTTACGTCGGTGGGTGCGGTGCAGGGCAGCGGCGAGACGGCGGCGCTCACCGGCCCGGTCACCGTGCGCGGCACGGTCGTCGGCGACTACGAGGGCCCGAGTCCCGCACTGCGCGGCTTCTACGTCCAGGACGCCGGCGACGGCGACCCCGCCACCAGCGACGGCGTCTTCGTCTTCGGTGCCGATGACGACCGCGTCGCCGTGGGCGACCTCGTCACCGTCAGCGGTACGGCCGGGGAGTTCCA
>JBOFBK010000697.1:0-6118 GCA_051645525.1 Dermatophilaceae bacterium
CCGGCGGCACCAGAGCACCGTCCCCCGTCGTCGAGCTGCGCTCCGATGCGGCGCTCGTCGTCCGGCTCCTCGAGTTCTACCGCACCCACGAGCGCGAGCGCGCCGAGCTGTCGTCCGGCGCCGCCCTCGACCGCCTCCGCACCGGTAAACTGCCCTAGTCGGCCGACGTCACAGGCCTTCGCTGCCTCGACACCAAGCACCGTCGCGATCCGGCTCCAGATCGGCGCACGCGATCGAACCGAATGTAGGCGACAACCACGCTGCGTAGGACACGGCGAGCCATGCGGCACCAGGCCGATCGACCGCTGCTCCATAGCGATAGCGTGCGCCGTGCTGCGGCGGCAGATAGCGCGGAGACTCAGATGGGGTGAGTGCCGGCGGCACGATCCGTACCGCGACGGCCCTGGGCCGGGCTCGATCCCCGGGCCATCTTGCGAACGATTGTCAACCGGGACGGGTGGGAAGGGTAGCGTGGGGAACAAGACCAGGTACGCCTTGGCTGCACCGTGCGGCGATGTCACGGAAGGACTCGACAAGGGGGTTGGTGGCACCTCGTCGGGCGACGGCGGCGATCGTGGCCGGGCTGGTATCCGTGAGGGGGACCAGACGTAGGCCGGGGTAGGGAAAGAACCGGGCGGTCGAGAGGGGCGCGGTGATCACGCCCTCGCCCGCGGCTGCGGCCATGAGCATCTCGAGCTTGCTGCCGTAGCTGCTGGCGACGGGACGCGGAGGTAGGCCGCCTCGTTCGTCCCGGGCCGTCCAATAGTCCGCCCAGCGCCGGGGAGCCTCGCTGATGTCGAAGAACGGTTCGTCGAGAACAGCGGCCATGGGCAGCGCTGCCGCCTCGGCGAGGGGATGACTAGAAGCGATGGTCACCGCACGCGGCTCCTGAAACAGAGGCGTGGCGATGAAGCCGTCGTCGACCAGCGGTGTGGTGATGAGCGCGACATCGACGTCACCCTCGACCAGCGCGGGGGCGAACCCGCCGAAGTCCAGAGACCGGACGGTGAGAGCGACGCGAGGCCAGGCAACCCGAAACGCCCCGAGGATGACCGGGGTCAACTCGGCCGCGCCAGAACCGAGTACGCCGACGGAGAGGCGGCCCGGGCGCTGCTCAGCCACGTCACGGACGTGTTCGAGAAGCAGTTCGGCCTGCTGCAACAGGTCGATACCGTTGACGTAGAGCATGCGGCCAGCGTCCGTGGTCTCGACGCCTCCTCTAGCTCCGCCGCGGACCACCAGAGTCACTCGCAGCTCCTGTTCCAACTTGGCGATGGCCTGAGACAAGGACTGCTGCGCTATGTGCAGACGGCGGGCCGCGCGCGTGAAGGACTGTTCCTCGACCAGTGCGCAGAAGTAGCGCAGACGGATCAGGTTCACGAGCAGCCCTTCGGTCCGGGTCCCAGCCGCGAGGTCAGGCAGCGCCTGTAGGGCCACCGGATGTACGTGTTGGACGGGCACCTGCTGCGACCCGCATCCTCAATGACGTTACCGCCAACAACGAGGAGTACCTACCGTGGTCGATCTACCCAACACGATGCCGGCCGTCGAGCCGTACGTACCGAGCGCCGGATCTCTGGCCGGCAAGGTCGCGATCATCACCGGCGCCTCGGCCAACGTGGGCGCTGCGCTGGCCAAGACACTCGCACACGACGGCGCGAGCGTGGTGGTGCACTACCGCAGCGACGCCAAGAAGTCCCAGGCGGAGGACGTCGCGGCCACCGTCGCCGCGGCCGGCGGCAAGGCGGTCGTTCATCAGGGTGACCTGTCGATTCCGGAGCAGTGCACCGCTCTGGCTGATCGCGCGTTGGCTGAGTTCGGTCGTTGGGACATCCTGGTCAACACCGCCGGCATGATCGTCCGGAAGCCGTTGGCGGAGTTCACTGAAGCCGAGTATGACGCCATGTTCGCTGCGAACGCCAAGACCGTCTTCTTCATGATGCGCGAGGCCGCGGGCCGGATGAGCGACGACGGCCGCATCCTCAGTTTTGTTACCACCATGGTTGGGGCATTGGCGCCGACCTACAGTGCCTACGCCGGATCCAAAGCTCCGGTTGAGCACTTCACGAAGTCGCTGGCCAAAGAGCTGGGTGGGCGCGGGATCACCGTGAACTGCATCGCCCCTGGACCATTGCAAACCAGCTTCTTCTATCCAGCTGAGAGCGACGCCAACATCGCCTGGCTGGAGTCGATGAGCATCAACGGCCAGATCGGACGGGCCGACGACGTGCTGCCGATGGCCCGATTCCTCGTGCTGCCCGAGGCCCGCTGGACCACCGCTCAGACCGTGTACGTCAATGGCGGCATCGTCTCCACCATCAACTGACCAAGGCTGCTGCCGGATGGCACCGGCGTCCGCGTCGTGGCCATCGGTGCCCCACGAGAAGGCACCGGACCACGGAGCGCCGGTACTCGACCGCCGGGATCGGGCGCCTCGGCAACCGGTCCTGCAGCCCCATGACGAACCACGTCCCGACCGGTGTCTGCGACGACCTCGACAGGAGTGTAGGCAATGACGGAAAGATCAACGGTGCTCGTGACGGGCGCAGGTACCGGCTTCGGACTGGCGACCGCCCAAGCGTGCGCCCTTGTCGGGTACACCGTGTACGCCTCCATGCGTGACCTCGCCGGCAACAACGCCGCCCGCGCAGCCACGATCACCGCTTGGGCGCGCGAGCAGGCCGTGGAGCTTCACCCACTCGAGCTCGACGTCCTTTCCCAGGACAGCTGCGATCGCGCCATCCAGCAGATCCTCGATGACACCGGCCAGCTGGACGTCGTGGTGAACAACGCGGGGATGCTCCTGGTCGGACCCACCGAAGCGTTCACCCCCGAGCAGGTCTTGCACTGCTTCGACACCAATACTGTTGGTCCTTTGAGGGTCAACCGCGCGGTCCTGCCGCACTTCCGCTCCCGCCGTGCCGGTCTCATCGTCTGGGTTGGATCGGTGACCTCTGACATCATCTCGCCGTTTCAAGGGCCTTATGTCGCCGCCAAAGCCGCCGAAGATCGACTCGCGGAGACGACGTTCTACGAGAACACCCCCTACGGCATCGACGCCGTTATCGTCCAGCCCGGCGCCTACACCACCGGCACCAACCACTTCCCCGGGGCACAGTATCCTGCCGACCCCGACCGCCGGGCCCAGTACGATGAGATCGCCGAGATGGTCGACCAGTTGGCGGCGAATCTCGACTCGCTGGCCGAGCCCGGGGCACGGACCGACATCGGTGAGATCGCCGACGCGATCGCCGAGGTCATTGCCGCCCCGGCTGGGCAGCGCCCCTTCCGGATCGTCATCGATCCCCAGCATCATGGCGCCCAGGAGTGCAACGCCATCCGCTCCTATATGCAGGAACGATTCATGGAACGAGCCGGACTCACCGCCCTGCGCCATCCTCGCCTCAGTGACGCCGGCCCTTCCGAGCCGTCGGTTGCAGCAGGACCCGCATCAACATCGATCGCGGCGGGGCGAGCGTAAGCACGACGCCTCCCTCTCTACTGGACCTGCGAAACCAAGTGGCGTTCAGACCCGGATGAGTCCTCGACCGTCGGAGCGGCGCTCGACACCCAGGGCCCCGGCAAAGTCGGTTGATGGCAGCTTGACCTGCAGTTTGTGGCGTGACACGCCGGGTGGCGTGAGTGACGGGTGTGACCTGTGTGGCTTGGATGGAAGTTCTCACGCCGCCACCCACACCGAAGTCACACCCGTCGATGCCATCTTCACCCACACACGCCCTGACTGCCCAGTCCGCCACGTCACCGGCCTCAGATCGGCTGCTGGATCTGCTCGCGATGGTGCCCGATCCGCGGGATCCGCGCGGGGTTCGACACCCGCTGCCGGCCATCCTCGCGGTGGGGCTCGCGGCGGTGCTGGCCGGGGCGCGGTCATTCACCGTGATCGGTGAATGGGTCAGCCGGGCGAGTGAGGACGTGCTGTCCGGGCTCGGTGTCACCGGCACCGCGCGGCCGACGGAGTCCACCATCCGGCGGGTGTTCGCCCGCATCGACGCGGACCACCTCGACCGGGTCCTGGCGGCGTGGATGTGGACCCGGATCGGTGTCATCCAGGGGCGTCGAGTCATCGCGATCGACAACAAGACCGTCCGCGGCGCCAAGATCCGCGGTGGCACCGCACCTCACCTGGTCGCCGTCCTCGACCACGCCCTCGGCGTCGTCCTGGGCCAGCTGGCTGTGGCGGCCAAGAGCAACGAGATCCCCTGCGTACGAACCCTGCTCGGCCTGTTCGACCTGGTGAACACGGTCGTCACCCTGGATGCGATGCACACCCAGACCGACACCGCGCGGGCGATCATCTCCCGCGGCGGGGACTACGTGCTCACCGTGAAGAAGAACCAGCCGGGCCTGTACCGCGACTGCAAGAACCTGCCCTGGAACCAGGTGCCGGCACACTCCGTGCTCACCAGCCGCCGCGGCCGACGAGCGCGGCGCACGATCAAGGTCGTCACCGCGCCGGCCTGGGTCACCTTCGCCGGCGCGGCGCAGATCGCGCAGCTGCGCCGCACCGTCACCAAGAACGGCAAGAAGACGGTGGAGGTCGTCTACGTCATCACCTCCGCCGACCACACGAGCGCGCCACCGGCGACCCTCGCGGCGTGGGTCCAAGGCCACTGGGGCGTCGAGAACCGGCTCCACTGGATCCGTGACGTCACCTTCGACGAGGACCGCTCACAGGTCCGCACCGGCAACGCGCCGCAAGTCATAGCGACCCTGCGCAACACCGCCATCAGCCTGCTGCGGTTGGCCGGCGAAACCAGCATCGCCAAAGCCCTACGACATCAAGCTGCCGACCCCACCAGGGCCCTCAAACTGCTCATGACCTGCTGAAACCCGACTTTGCCGAGGCCCTGGGGGTACCTCGATGACCTCCAAACCCGTCGCGGAGCTGCTGCTCGACCTCGGCGTCGACCGGTCCCACTCCCGGCCGCGGGTGTCCAACGACAACCCGTTCAGCGAGGCCGCGTTCAAGACCCTGAAGTACGCCCCGATCTTCCCCGATGCCTTCGGGTCCCTGGCCGACGCCCGCGCGTTCTGCGAGCAGTTCTTCGGCTACTACAACCACGAACACCGCTACTTCGGGATCGGGCTCCACACCCCCGCGTCGGTCCACCACGGCACCGCGACCGAGATCCGCGCCCAACGCCAGAGCACGCTCGACGCAGCCCACACCGCCCACCCCACGCGGTTCGGCAACCGCCGACCCCAGGCCCCGAAACTGCCCAACGCCGCCTGGATCAACCAACCCTCACCGGAGGCCCTCATACAGACCGCGTAACCGCACGTGTCTCAGACTGCTTGACATCTTCCGCCTCAGCCCCCGTAGCGCCGAGATCAGTTCGTCGAACGCCACAGCCGACCGGGCATGTCCTGTCGGCCGGTCGGTCGCTCCCTCGACCGCGGTCGCCGCTCGACGCGCGCCGGCGGCCGACCTGCGGCAGGCTCGGCACCGACACCCGCATCACACGACGACGAGGTCGAGGGCCATGACGCGCACCCGCATCCGCCGCATCCGTCTCCGCTGGGCCGCCGCGCTCGCCGTCCTCGGGCTGGCGCTGGTGGCACTGCCGGCCACACCGGCATCCGCGGACCACACGCCGACCCCGAGCGTGGTCACCCTGGTGGGCTCGCTCCAGCAAGAGCTCGGCTGTCCCGGCGACTGGCAGCCCACCTGCCCGGCCACCCGCCTGGAGCCGGTGGCCGGTGAGCCGCAGCTGTTCCGCGCCACCGTCACCCCACCTGCCGGCAGCTACGAGTACAAGGTGGCCCTGAACGGCGGCTGGGACGAGAACTACGGTGCAGGAGGGGCGTTGAACGGCGCGAACATCCCGATCACCGCGACCGGCGAGCCGGTCACCTTCACCTACGACCACCGCACGCACGTCGTGAGCGACGACGCCGCCAAGCCGCTCATCGCCGGCGCGGCCGCGCACTGGCTGCGCACCGGCACCATCGCCTGGGACCTCCCGGACGCCCGCGACGGCGTCACCTACCGGCTGCACTGGGCTGCCGAGGGCGGGCTCACCGAGGACGGCGGCCAGATCGTCGGCGGCGAGTCGGCGCCGCTGACCGTCATCCCCACCGGCCTTCCGGCCGACCT
>JBOFBK010000698.1:0-1007 GCA_051645525.1 Dermatophilaceae bacterium
CGCACGGCACGGCCGGAGGTCATGCGCCGGACGCCGCGCCGGTCGCTGCGCTCGTGGCGGTCGTCGGCGTCGGCGCCGCACCGCTGTTCGCCCGCCGGCTCGCCCGGCCGCGGGCGGTGCTCGTCGTGCTCGCCACCCAACTGCTGACCCACCTGGTGCTCACGGCATCCGCCGGCCCGGTGTCGGTCATCTCCGGGTCGACTTTGCCCGCGGGCGCGGCCCACCACGACGCGGTCTCGGGTGCGGCCGGCCGGGCCGGCACGGCACCGCTGCTGGACCTGACGCCGCGGATGGCCGCCGCGCACCTGCTCGCGGCCGCGCTCGTCGTGGCGGTGCTCCGCGGCGTCGAGGAGTCGTGGGGCCGGCGCACCGCCGTGCTCGGCGAGCTCGCCTCGGTCGTGCCGACCCTGCTCCGCCTCGCGCGTCGCACGGTCGTCACACCGGTGGCTCTGGTCGTCGACGGGGCGTGGGCGCGCATCCGGGCCGGGGCCGAGTGGCGTCCCGTCCCGGTCCCGCGGGACGTGTGGCGCTCCCCGGTCCACGTGCGTCGCGGCCCGCCGCTCGTCGCCGCCTCCTGATCTCGCCTGCACGTCTCCCGGCTCCCCGGTCCGTCACGGGTCGAGCCGCACTCCGCTGTCGCCATCTCTCCTCGAGGAGCCCACCCATGTCCGTCGTCGACGACCCCGCCCACCCACCACCCACCCCGTCCGCGTCATCCGTCTCCACCGCGTCATCCGCGTCGCCCGGCGACCAGTCTGATCGCTCGCCGAACCGTCGCGGTGGCGGCCTGCTCCGCGCCTTCTGGCGGTGGCACTTCTATGCCTCCGTCGTCGTCATCCCGGTGCTGCTCGTGCTCGCCGTGACCGGGCTCATCTACCTGTTCCGGTTCCAGCTCGAGCCGCTGCTGCACCCCGACCTCATGCGGGTCGACCCCCGTGCCACGGCAGTGCAGACCTACGAGAGCCAGCGCCTGGCCGTGGCGCAGGCGCGCCCGGACGACACGGTGG
>JBOFBK010000699.1:0-5684 GCA_051645525.1 Dermatophilaceae bacterium
GACATCCCCACCGACGCCGAGCACGACAAGCGGACCCTCGCGGTGCGCCTCGGCGACCGCCGCACCCGATGGCTGTACGACGGCCTGATCGGCAGCTCGGTGGCCGCGCTGCTCGCCATGGGCGCGATCGAGCCCTGGGCCTGGCTGGGCGCCCTCTCCCTGCCGCTCGCCTGGCGCGGCCTCCGCGTGGTCGGTGCCGGTACGACCGGGCGTGGTCTGGTGCCGGTGCTCGCCGCGACCGGCGGCTACGAGATCGCCTATGCGGCGCTGGTGGCCCTCGGCGTCCTGCTCTCGGCCTGACCCGCACAGCCGCACCAGCGGTCGCTCAGCGGTACTCGCTGTCGTCGCGGGCGATCTCGGCGTCCTCGGCATCCTCGTCGCGCTGCGCCACGACGGCACGCTGGCGGCGCTGCTGCGACCGGCGGTCGAGCCGCTCGGCCAGCTGCGCGGAGTAGTCCTCGCGGAACCGGCGCAACCCGACGAACGAGACGACGGCCGAGAGCAGGGCGGCGCCGACCACCAGCAACACGACGTCGTCCTCACCGCGCAGTCCGACCAGCCACAGCAGCGCCAGGCAGGCGAGGAACACCAGCAGCCGCAGCAGCGTGTAGCGAAGCACGTGGCTCAGAGCCCCGAGTACGAGTGCATGCCGACGAGGAAGACGTTGACGACGGTGAAGTTGACGATGACGCACCCGAAGCCCGCCAGGGCGATCCACACCGCGGTGCTGCGCCTCATCCCCGTGGTGGCGCGGGCGTGCAGGTAGGCCGCGTACACGACCCAGATGACGAAGCTCCAGACCTCCTTCGGGTCCCAGTTCCAGTAGGCGCCCCACGCCTGACGAGCCCAGATGGCCCCGGCGATGACGGTGAAGGTCCACAGCGGGAAGGCCACGACGTGCGCGCTGTAGGTGAGCCGCTCGAGAGCTCGAGAGCCGGGGAGCCGGCCCATGAACGACGACGTGCCGCCGCGCGACTCGAGGCGTTCCTGCACGAGGTAGAGGATGCCGAGCGAGAAGCCGATGGTGAACAGCGCCACCGCCACCACCGCGACGCTGACGTGGATGGCCAGCCACACCGAGCGCAGCGACGGCACCAGCTCGCTGGCGTCGGTGTACCAGACCGCGATGGCCAGGCCGAGGTTCACCAGGACGGGCCCGACGACGAACAGGCCGAGCCAGCGCAGGTCGCGCCGGGTGGCCCACGCCGAGTACACGACGAGCACCGACATGGAGCCGACCAGGGCGAACTCGTACATGTTGCCGAGCGGCCAGCGGCCCACCTCGGCGGCACGCAGCACCACTCCCACGACGAGCAGCGCGGTGCCGAGCAGCGTGAGCGTCCGCGCGACGCCGGCGCTCTGGCGCGCCATCCGCGACTCGCCCTCCGCCCCGGTCGGCGAGGCGCCGACGGGCTCGGCACCTGGGGCCACCGGGTCGTCATCCGAGCCCGTCGATCCTGGGTCGGCCGTCATCGGGCCGGATGCCGCGTCGACCGTCACCGGCCCGCCGGATGCCGAGGCACCGGAGACCGCGACGAGCTCGCGGTCCGCGACCGCCGACCGCGACGGCGCCTCGGCGGCCGAACGCTCGGGGGCCACCCGGGCGAGGTAGAGCGCGTGCGCGACCATCGCGAACGTGAGTACCAGCGCCGCCGAGTACACAGCGGTGTTGGACAGCTCGGCGAGCGTGGTGGGGTTCATCGTCGTCCTTCCAGTCCGTCGAGGACGGCCGAGACCTCGCCGGCCATCCCCTCGTCGTCGTCCTTCGCGAGGGCGCCGACCGACACCACGGTACGTCCGTCGGAGTCGGAACGGGCAACTCGCACGAACACCCTTCGACGGCGCACCACCAGGCTCACGACCAGCCCGGTGAGCGAGGCGATCGCCGACCCGAGTACGAGGGTCTTGCCCGGGTCGGTGCGCACGGAGAAGCCGGCGAACCGGTCCACCCCGTCGAAGCTGATCGACCCGCGTCCGCCCGGCAGCGCGTAGGTCTGACCCGGACGGAGCAGGATGCGCAGCTGGTCGGCACCATCGGGGCCGGGCACGGGCGTCATCCGCGACGTGTCGAGGGAGTAGACCGACTGTGGCTGCCCGTCGGTGAACAGCTCCCCCTCGAACGCGGTGAGGGCCAGCTGCGGGTCGAGCGTGTCGGGAAAGACCGACCTCGGCCCGAGCTCGTCGTCGATCTCGCCGGTGGGAAGGAAGAACCCGGCGAACCCCAGCTGGCGTGGCGCCGCACCGGGCACCTTGACCGCCCCGACCGAGGTGTAGAAGCTGTCCTGGGGGAGGAACGGCGTGGCCGCCGAGTAGACGACCGTGCCCTGGGCGTCACGCACCGTGATCCGCGGGGCGTACCCGTTGCCGAGCAGATACACCGTGCCGTCGCCGGTCTCGAGTGGCTGGTTGACCCGGATGACGCGTTCGCGGCTCGCGCCGGACGGGTCGGTGAACGTGGTGCGCGCCTCGAAGTCGCGGGGCTGCCCGAACTGGCCGCGGCCGCGGGTCCGGCTCTCGAACTCGGCCGAGAACCGGTCCAGTCGCAGCGTCCACGGGTCGCGGTCATTGACGTCGACCAGCGCGCCCGGGTTGAAGGTGTCGTAGCGCGAGAGCGTGTTCGCCACGGTCTGCCCGTCGGGGACGATGACGTCGGCCCGCCAGCCGAACAGCTGCCCCCAGGCCACGCCGACGAGCACGCCGAGCAGGGCCAGGTGGAACACCAGGTTCCCGGTCTCCTTGAGGTAGCCCTTCTCGGCCGAGAGCGTGGTGTCGTCGTGGGCGTGCACGCGGTAGCGGCGACCGCTCAGTACCGAGCGGAGCCGGTCGCGCACTTCCTCGGGCGGCCCGTCGACCACGGTCTGCCGGTGCGCGGCGAGCCGGTCGAGGCGTCGTGGTGCGCGGGGCGGCCGGGCCCGCAGCTGGCCCCAGTGCAACCGCGCTCGGGGGACGACGCAGCCGACCAGGGACACGAACAGCAGCAGGTAGATCGCCGCGAACCACGGGGTGCTGTAGACGTCGAACATCCCCAGCCGGTCGAGCCATCGGCCGAGCGTCGGGTTGTCGGCAATGAAGCGGGCCGTCTCAGCAGCGTCGATGCGGCGCTGCGGAAAGGTCGAGCCCGGGATCGCGGCGAGCGCGAGTAGGAGCAGCAGGAGCAGCGCCGTGCGCATGCTGGTGAGCTGCCGCCACGCGAACCGTGCCCACCCGAGCGGGCCGAGCCGGGGTTGGGTGACCGGCGGCGGCGAGGTGGCGGTGCTCATAACGGCACCTCGAATCCGAGTACGAGCTCGGCCTGAAGCCACCGGTTGAGGCCCTCCCATACGCCGGTGACGAGGAGCACACCGACCACCACGAGCATCCCTCCCCCGAACCGGCGGATCCCGCGCCGATGCCGGCGCAGCCACCCGCTCACCCGGCCGGCGCGATCCAGGCCACCGGCGACCGCGACGAAGGGCAACCCGAGCCCGAGGCCGTAGCACCCGGCCAGCAGCACGCCCCGCGCGACGTCGGGCTCGGTGGTGGCCGTCGCGATGGCCAGCACCGCGCCGAGGGTCGGCCCGGTGCACGGCGCCCAGCCGAGGGCGAACACCGCACCGAGCAGCGGGGCGCCGAGCAGGCCAGCCCGCGGACGCCACCGCACCCGCACCTCCCGCTGGGCGCCCGCCCCGAGGAAGAGCAGGCCCATGAGGATGACGAGGACGCCACCCATCCGCATCAGCAGCGGGCGCTGCTCCACGAGGGCCCGGCCGGCCGTGGTGACGAAGATCGAGCCGAGGACGAACACCGTGGTGAACCCGGCGACGAACAGCAGCGCTCCGAGCGTGGTGCGGACCCCCGCCCGACGAGCGCCGGCGTCGCCGGTGAGGCCGCTGACGTAACCGAGGAAGCCCGGGACGAGGGGAAGGACGCACGGGCTCGCGAACGAAACCAGCCCGGCGACCAGCGCGACACCCACGGCGAGCGGGAGTGCCCCCGTGGCTGCTGCCTCTCCGGCCGCCGACCACGGTGCCCCGGCGACGACCTCGCTCACGTGCCGGCCACGGCGTCCTCGAGCAGCCCTCTGAGGGTGCCCGCGGTGACCGGCCCGTTGACCCGCGCGGCGATGCGGCCCTCGCGGTCGAGCACGAGCGTGGTGGGCACGGTGGGCGCCTTGCCCTGCAGGGCGAGGATCGTGGTGCCCGACTCGTCACCGATGTTCGGGAAGGTGACCCCGGCGCGCTTCGCGAAGGCAGCCCCTCCGGCGGCGTTGTCCCGGAAGTTGATCCCGACGAACCGCACCGGTGCGCCGGCCTTCTGCTGCTCCTCCCAGACCTGCTGGAGCACGGGCATCTCGGCGACACACGGCCCGCACCACGACGCCCAGACGTTGAGCAGCAGGATCTCGCCCCGCGCCTCCGCGCTGCGGAACTCCCCGCCACCGAGCAGCTTGCCGGACAGCTCCACCGGCTCGCCGCGCTCGGCCCGGGGAACAGTCTCGACGCTGCCGTCGCCGGACACGTATCCCTTCTGGTCGCCGCGGCGGGCCTGCTCGGACACCGAGTTCGGGTCGCTGGTGCAGGCCGCGGCACCGACGAGCGCGGTCGAGGCAAGCGCAAGGACGGTGCGACGAGTGGGCCCGCCGGTCATGCACCGGCCCCCGGCTGGGCCTGCGGCAGCAGGGCGGCGGCCGGTGCGCTGTACGACAGCGACAGCAGCTCGTCGTCGAGGAACGTGAGCGTGGTCAGCGAGGCGAGCGCGCACTCGCGCCGGGCCGGATGGTGCACCAGCGACCGGCCCTCGGTGGCCCGGCGGATCAGCCAGATCGGAGCCTGATGACCGACGAGGACGGCCTCGTGACCGCGGGCGACTGCCCGGGCGTCGACGATGGCGCCACGCATCCGCTCGACGAGGTCGAGGTAGGGCTCCCCCCACGACGGCCGGAACGGGTTGACCAGCCGTCGCAGCAGCCGCGGCTGCCGCAGCAGACCGGCGCCACCCGCCACCGGCAGGCCCTCGAAGTCGTTGCGCGCCTCGAGCAGCCGCTCGTCGACGACCACGTCGAGGCGGTGCGCCGCGGCCACCGGCGCGGCCGTCTCGCGGGCCCGCTCGAGCGGGCTGGACACGACATGCACCACGTCGTGGTCGGCGAGGTGTCCGGCGGCGAGCTCGGCCATCCGGACGCCGAGCGCCGAGAGGCGGTAGCCGGGAAGCCGGCCGTAGAGGATGCGCCCGGGATTCTCGACCTCACCGTGCCGCAGGAGATGGATGACGGTCCGCACCGGATCGGCGGCCGGAGTAGCGCCGGCGGGCGGGATGGTCATGACCTCGATTGTCGCAAACCGGACGACGGCGGATGACGCCGCCTACGCACCGAGTGCCGACCGCGTCGTGCTGCGCGGTCGGCACTCGGTGGAGGCGATCAGCTCCGGTCAGTGGCGGCGGACGATGCCGCGGCGAGTGGCGACCACGAGGCCGGCACCTGCGGCGATGAGCGCTGCGGCCAGACCCAGGGCCGGAAGCGGGGAGCTACCTGTCTCCGCGAGCGCGCCGCCGCTGCCCCCGCCCGAACTGGGGCCGGTGGTCTCGCCGCCGCTGCCGGGCGTCGTGGGGTTCACCGTGGGAGTGATCGACGGCGACTCGCTTCCGGACACCGTCGGGCTCGGCGACTCGCTTCCGGACACCGTCGGGCTCGGCGACTCGCTCGG
>JBOFBK010000700.1:0-15854 GCA_051645525.1 Dermatophilaceae bacterium
GTGCGTTCGCCGTGGCTCTCGAGGAGACGGTCGCGGCGCGTGACGTCGAGAGCAAGCGGATCCTCGGCCTGCGCGACCGGCTGGTCGAGGGCGCGCTGGCGCTCGATCTCGGCATCACGGTCAGTGGCTGCTGGCGGTCCGGCGACGCCGAGAGCCGGCTCGCGAACAACGCCCATCTCCTCGTCCCGGGCTGTGAGGGCGACTCGCTGCTCTACCTGCTCGACGCCGCGGGCATCGAGTGCAGCACCGGGTCGGCCTGCCGTGCCGGGGTACCGCAGCCGAGCCACGTGCTGCTCGCCATGGGCTACACCGACACCGAGGCCCGCGGGGCGCTCCGATTGTCGTTCGGGCACACCTCCACCGAGGCCGATGTCGACGCGGTGCTCGCCGCGCTGCCGGGTGTGGTCCAGCGCGCGCGGAGGGCCGGGGGAGCCCGCTGATGCGCGTCGTCGCCGCGATGTCCGGCGGGGTCGACTCGGCGGTCGCCGCGGCCCGGGTGCTCGACGCCGGGCACGAGGTGGTCGGGGTGCACCTCGCGCTGTCGAGGTCCGCCGCCACGCTGCGCGAGTCGGCGCGCGGCTGCTGCACCCTCGAGGATGCCGGTGACGCTCGCCGGGTCGCCGACCGGCTCGGTGTCCCGTTCTACGTGTGGGACCTCGCGGACCGGTTCGAGCGCGATGTCGTCGCCGACTTCGTCGCTGAATACGCCGCGGGCCGCACCCCCAACCCGTGCCTGCGCTGCAACGAGACGATCAAGTTCGCGGCGCTGCTCGACAAGGCGGTGGCGCTGGGCTTCGACGCGGTCGCCACCGGCCACTACGCCCAGGTCGTCGACGGGCCGGCGGGTCGCGAGCTGCATCGGGCGCTCGACCCCGCCAAGGACCAGTCGTACGTGCTCGGTGTGCTCGACGCCGACCAGCTCGCCCGGGCGCTGTTCCCCCTCGGCGGGTCGACCAAGGGCCAGGTGCGCGAGGAGGCTGCGGCGCGCGGGTTCGCCGTCGCCCGCAAGCCGGACAGCCACGACATCTGCTTCATCCCCGACGGCGACACGCGCGGCTGGCTGACCGAGCGGCTGGGGGAGCGGCCCGGCGAGCTGGTCGACGCCGTGTCGGGCGCGGTCGTGGGGCGGCACGCGGGCGCGCACGGGTTCACGGTGGGGCAGCGCCGTGGGCTGGGTCTGGACCGGTCCGCGCTCGACGGGGACCCGCGCTACGTGGTCGAGGTGGATGCCGCGGCGAACCGGGTGCTCATCGGCACGGCCGACCTGCTCGGCGTCGACGTGCTCGAGGGCACGCACCTGCGCTGGTGCGGCCCGGCGCCCGCCGGTGAGGTCGAGGTGGGGGCCCAGGTGCGCGCGCACGGCGAGGAGGTGCCCGCCACCGCGCGGGTGACGAGCCTCCCGACCCCGTGTTCCGCGCGAGCGGACGGCCACCAGTTGTCGACGGATGGGTCGCCGCCCAGCGGGACCGGCGCGGATGCCGGGACGGGGACGCTCGCCGGGCGGGCGGCATCCGTGGTGGTCCGGTTGGGGCGGCGAGTGCGTGGCGTGGCGCCCGGGCAGTCGGTGGTCCTGTACGACGGCACCCGAGTGGTCGGGTCGGCCACGATCACCGCTACCTCCCGCGCCGGCTGAGCCGATGGGGGACCGTTCGGGCGTCACGCCGGCCGCCCGGCTGGCCGCGGACCGGGCGGCCCTGCGGGCTCGGCTGGTGGCGATGGAGCGCGACATGGAGCGTCTGCACGCGGCATCCCGGGACTCCAACGCCGACGACGAGCACGACCCGGAGGGACAGACCGTCGCCTACGAGCGCTCCCAGCTCGCGGCGCTGATCACCGGCGCGCGGGGTCGGCTGGCCGAGCTCGACGCGGCGGCGACGCGACTCGACGAGGGGGCGTGGGGCCGGTGCGAGGTGTGTGCCGAGCCGATCCCGCAGGAGCGGCTGGAGGCCCGGCCGACGGCGCGCACGTGTGTGCGGTGCGCCGACCCCGCCTCCCGCCGACGTCGCTGAACCGCCCGGCGAGCCTCGCAGCCCCTCGGGGCCTATGAGTGTGTCTGGAGCAAGGAACCGCGGCGGGAATGTTGCGATTTCAACTATCGTTGTGCCGACATCCGCGAGACCGCAGGATCACCCCGAGGAGGACCCGTGCCCGCCGTCACCGTGCCGAACATCCTGACTCTTCCCCGCGTCGCCGAGCCGGACGCCACCGTCGTGTCACGCCCGGTGCGCTCGGTCACCACGGCGCCCCAGGGGTTCGAGGGCGAGGGCTTCCCGGTGCGCCGTGCGTTCGCCGGCGTCGACCTCACCGCGCTCGACCCGTTCATCCACATGGACCAGATGGGTGAGGTCGAGTACGCGCCCGGCGAGCCCAAGGGCACCGCCTGGCACCCGCACCGCGGCTTCGAGACGGTCACCTACATCATCGATGGCACCTTCGTGCACCGCGACAGCCACGGCGGCGGCGGCGTCATCAGCGACGGCGACACCCAGTGGATGACGGCCGGCTCCGGTCTGCTGCACATCGAGGTACCGCCCGAGGAGCTGGTCGTGAGTGGCGGCCTGTTCCACGGCCTGCAGCTGTGGGTCAACCTCCCGCGCGAGCAGAAGATGGCGCCGCCGCGCTACCAGGACATCCGCGGCGGTGACGTCGCGCTGCTCTCCAGCCCTGACGGCGGCGCGCTCGTGCGCGTCATCGCCGGCGAGCTCGACGGCCACCAGGGACCGGGCATCACCCACACGCCGATCACTGTGCTGCACGCGACGATCGCGCCCGGGGCCCGGGTGCGCCTGCCGTGGGACCCGGCGTACAACGCGCTGGTGTACTCGCTGAACGGCACGGGCACTGTCGGGCCGGACCGTCGGCCGTTGCGGATGGGCCAGCTCGCCGTGCTCGGTGCCGGCGACGTCGTCGAGGTCGGTGCCGACGACAGCCAGGAGAGCCGCAGCCCCAGCCTCGACCTCTACCTCCTCGGCGGACGCCCGATCCGCGAGCCGGTGGCGGCGTACGGCCCGTTCGTCATGAACACCCGGGCCGAGCTGGTGCAGGCGTTCGAGGACTTCCAGGCCGGCCGGCTCGGCACCATCCCCTCCGAGCCGCACCCCGGTCACGACGTCCTGTGACGTCGGTGCTCGCGAGTCGCGTGATGGCTCAGCGCTTCTCGCAGGCGATGTTGTCCTTGTCGCGGTCGAGACCCCGGTTGGCCCGCATCGCCTGGGCGTAGAGCGCGTCGCTGCGCGTGAAGGTGGTGACCGGCCTACTGGAGGTCTTGTCACGGGCGGCCTTCTTGCCCACCCCGTGCGGGTACTTCTGGTTGACGGTGGTGCAGTTCTTCCACTTGGCCGGTACGGCGGACGCGGCCGTGGCCGGCCCGGCGACGACGACGGCAACGGCGGCGAGCGCCGCCACGAGGGTCGATCTGGTGGTCATGTGGATGATGTCCCTTTCGTGGACCGCTGTTCCCCGCGCGACGACGTCGCCACCGTAGGGGTGGGCGGCGCGGCGCCGCAGACGGATCGGCGAGCGTCATCCGTTCGGACGATGGCGCCGCCCTCGGCGATGGCCGAGCACCTGCGCCATGGTTCGTACCGCGGGGTCGGCGGCGGTCTCGGGCAGCCCGGCGTAGCAGAGCACCAGCCCACGGGCAGCGCACTCCACGGAGTACGCCGACAGCGGGCTGACCGCCACCCCGGTGTCGAGGCAGCGCGAGGCGACGTCGAGATCGTCGACCCCGTCGGCGAGCCGGAGCACCACGTGCAGCCCGGCCTCGACCCCCGAGAGCGCGGCACCGGGCAGGTGCCGCGCCACCGCCGCGACCAGCGCCGCCCGGCGCGCGGCGTAGATGCGGGCCACCCGGGCGTGGTGCGCGGCCAGCGCGCCGGACGAGGCGAACTCGGCGAGGGCGAGCCCGGTGGCCTCGTTGACGACCAGCCCGCGGGACTCCAGCCCGACTCGTAGTCGTTCCCTGAGCCGGGTCGGCGGCACGACCCATGCCACGCGCAGCGACGGCGCCACGAGCTTGGACGCGGTGCCGACGTAGATGACGTGCTCGTCGGCTCCGGGTAGCGAACGCAGCGCGGGCAACGGCGAGACGTCGTAGCGGAACTCGCCGTCGTAGTCGTCCTCGACCACGACCATGCCGCTGCGTCGGGCGCGCTCGAGCAGCGCGACGCGGCGGGTCACCGGCATCCGCGCACCGAGGGGGTACTGGTGCGACGGGGTCACGTACACGGCGGCGGCGCCGCGGGGGAGCAACGCGGGGTCGAGGCCGTCGTCGTCGACCGGCACCGGGACGCACCGCACCCCGGATGCCGTGAACGCGGTCCACGCCTCGACGTAGCCGGGGTCCTCGAGGACCACCACCTCACCGACCCACCCGAGGGCCGCGGGAACGGCGTGCAGCGAGCCCCCGATGCCGGGCACGACCAGGATGTCGTCGGGGTCCACGACCACGCCGCGTGCCCGCCTCAGGTGCTCGGCCAGCACCTGCCGCAGCCGGGTGTGCGGCGGCCCGGCTCCGGCGTCGTTGCCCGGCGTCACCGACGCGGCGGCCCGCCAGGCGCGGCGCCAGGCGGCGGTGTCGACGAGCGTGGTGTCGGGGCGCCCGGGCCGCAGGTCCCAGCGTGGCGCAGGCTGCTCGGACGGGGCGGTGGCGGTGACGTCGGCGCATGGCGCCACGTGGGTGGCGGCACCCGCGCGCGCCGCGTCATCCGCCCCTGGAGCCACGACCACCCCTGAGCCGGCCCGGCTGGTGACGAACCCGGCGGCCGCGAGCTCGTCGTAGGCGGCGACCACCGGGCCCCGGGACAGCCCGAGCGCAGCCGCGTGCGAGCGGGTCGAGGGCAGGGTGTCGCCGGGGCGGAGCCGGCCGGCCTGCAGCGCGGAGACGACAGCGTCGGCGAGTCGGTGCCGCAGTGGCGCCGAGCCGGGCGGCACGTCGAGAGCGAGCTCGACGGGAGGGGCCGGGCGCGGCATCCGGCCAGGATACTGGTCCTCGCGAAAGTACCCACACTGGACCTGGGCCCAGGCCAGTTCGATGGTGTGCACTGGGCGACATGGACGAGAGGATGACGCCGTGAGCGGACTCGAGACGCGGCTCGGCCGCGACGGCGGCGACGCCGATCTGCCCGCCGACCAGGTGGGCGCGGTGGCGCGCGGACCCGCCGGTCCCGCGCCCGTCGTCGAGAGGCTCACCCGCTACACCGACCGCGGCGTCCCCGACCGCGCGGCCCTCGACGCGGTGCTCGACGAGGCGATGCACGGCACCTTGGCCACGGTCGTCGACGGCCGTCCGCTCGTCGTGCCGATGTTCTTCGCGCGCGACCGCGACCGCGTGCTCGTGCACGGCTCCACCGGGGCCGGTGCGCTGCGCCGGGTCGCCGCCGGGGCCCCCGCCGCCTTCGCCGTCACGATCCTCGACGGGCTGGTCGTGGCGCACTCCACGTTCGAGTCCTCGGCCAACTACCGTTCGGCCGTGCTGTACGGCGAGCTGCTCACCCTGTCCGACGCGGAGCAGGCGCGCGCCCTCGAGGTGCTCTCGGACCGGCTCATCCCCGGCCGGGTGGCCGAGGTCGGCGAGTCCACTCGCAAGGAGCTCGCCGCCACCTTGGCGATGGCGCTGCCCATCACCGACGGCCGGTGGCTGCTCAAGACGCGGAGCGGCGGGCCCACGCCGCCCGACGCACCCACCGACGCCTGGTGCGGCGTGGTGCCGCTGCGCACCGTCGCGGGCGAGCCGGAGCCGGCCGGCTGGAGCGTCGACGCCGGCATCGAGGTGCCCGACTCGGTGCGCGCGCTCGTCGCGAGGTCGGGCCGGTGACCGGTCCGCCGGTCGCCGGTGACGTCTCCGCTGACCCTCGCACCCACGGCCAGGTCACGCCGGCGCCTGAGCCGGCCGGCGACGTCCTCACGACGCTCGTGCCGGATGACGCGACGCGCGTCGTGCATGCCACCGGGGTCGGGTCGTGGCCGGGCAGGTCGAGCCGCGAGGCGGTGCGCACCGTGCGCGACCTGCTGACCGACGGCGAGGGGCTCGGCATCCCGTACCTTCCGGAGACCCCGGCCCGCGGGCCGGGTGCCGACATCGTCGGACGCGGGGCCGGGCTGCTGCTCGATCTGCCGGTCGACCTCCAGCCGAGCGGATGGCGGCTCGTCGACCGCCCGGGGCGCGACGCCGGCCGCACCGCCGCGCTGCTCCGCGAGGACCTCGACGAGCTCGCCGAGGCGTACGACGGGTACACGGGCCCCCTCAAGGTGCAGGTGTGCGGGCCGTTCACGCTCGCGGCCACGCTCCAGCTGCCGCGCGGTGAGCGGGTCCTCACCGACCGGGGCGCCACGGCCGAGCTCGTCGCGTCACTCGCCGAGGGCGTGCGCGCCCACGTCGCCGACGTGCGTCGCCTGGTCCCGGGTGCCGACATCGTGCTGCAGGTCGACGAGCCGTCGGTCGTCGCGGTGCTCGAGGGCTCGCTGCCCACCGCCTCCGGCTACGGCCGGATGCGCTCGCTCGAGCCGCCGGTCGTGCTGGCCGGACTGCGCGAGGTGACCGGGGCGCACGACGGGCGCACCGTCATCCACTCGTGCCACCCGGCGGCGCCGCTGGCGCTGCTGCGCTCGGCCGGGGCGAGCGCCGTCTCGGTCGACCTCACGGCCGCCTCGCCCGCGCGCTGGGAGTCGGTCGCCGTGACCGTCGAGTCGGGTACCGCGATGTGGGCCGGGATGCTGCCCACCGACGGCTCGGGGTCGGCCACCGTGGCACACCGCGCCGTGCTCGACGGCCTGGAGCGGGCCGGGCTGGGCGCCGACGCGCTCGCGAGTCTGGTCGTGACCCCGGCCTGCGGACTCGCCGCACTCACACCCGGCAGGGCTCAGGACGTTTCACGTCAGGCGCTCGACACCGCGCGCCGGCTCACCGAGGAGACCTGATGACGCGGGGTCCACGCGTGCCGTGGCAGGCCAAGTACCTGGCGCTCGCCCTGATCTGGGGGTCGAGCTTCCTGCTGATGAAGGTGGGTCTCGCAGCGCTGCATCCGATCCAGATCTCCACGTTGCGCATCCTCGCCGGCGCGGCCGTGCTCGTGGTCCTGCTGCGGATGACGGGTGCGCGCCTCCCGCGCCAGCGCCGGGTGTGGGGGCACCTCGCGTTCTGCTCGCTGTTCCTCACCGTGCTGCCGTTCACCGGGTTCGTCGTGGGGGAGACCCGGGTCAGCTCGGCACTGGCCGGCATCGGCAACGCGGCCACGCCGATCGTGGCCGTGCTGGTGGGGCTGGTGCTGCTGCCCTCCGAACGACTCACCGCCGCCAGGCTGTGGGCGGTGGTGGCCGGCTTCGTCGGGGTGGTCGTCATCGCCGAGCCGTGGAACCTGGAGGGTCGCCCCGACCCGCTCGGCTTCGCAGTCATCCTCGCCGCCGCGTCGTGCTACGGCGTTGGGTGGATCTGGAACCGGAGGTTCCTCGCCGACGCCGACCTCGGCGGGCTGAGCCAGCCCACCGCGCTGCTGGTCTGTGGCGCGGTGCTGGTGCTGCCGGTGTGGCTCGGCTGGTGGTGGCTCGACCGCGACCGGTTCGCGGCGCCGTGGTCCCTGGCTCCAGGCGCCTCTGCGGCCGAGCACCCGGTCTGGCTGGCGTTGGCGTGCACGGTGGTGCTCGGCGTGCTGGGCACCGGTCTGGCCTACATGCTCCAGTACGACGTCGCTCGCGGTGCCGGCGCCATCGTGTCAACCACGGTCACCTACCTCATCCCGGTGGTCTCGGTGCTGCTCGGGGTGCTGATCCTCGGCGAGCGGCTCGGGCCGGCCCAGCTGGCGGGTTTCGCGGTCGTGCTGTCGGCCGCGGTCGTCATCAACCGCCGGCCGCGTGCTCGAACGCTGGCCGGTGCCGAGTCGGTCGCCGCGGCATCCCGCTGACCGACCCGACCCGCGAGCTACGCGGCCCGCGAGCTACGACCCAAAGCCCGCCCGCGACAGTAGACTCCGGCGCGTGGCGATCCGGGGGAGTGCGGCGCGGTGACCGACCTGGGCCCCGCGGTCGACGACCGTCGGCGTGAGGGCGACACCGTGCGTCTGGGCTCAGTGGCGCGGGCATGGCGCACGCTCGTGGTGGCGGCACTGGCCGTGGGCTTCACCGCGGGGAGCCTCGTCGGCGACGACCACTGGTGGCCGTTCGCACCGTGGCGGATGTTCTCGACGTCGACCCCACCCGGCGGTGCAGTGGTCTACCTCTCGATCGAGGTGCGCACCGACCGCGACTCCTCGTGGCGTCCCGCCGGCATCACGCCGGAGACGGTCGGGCTGAACCGGGCCGAGGTCGAAGGCCGTGTCCTACAGATCGTCGCCGACCCGTCGATGCTCGGCACACTTGCCGGCGCGCACGCCCGGTTGCGTCCCGACGACCCGCGATGGTCGGGGGTCCGGCTGGTGCGCAACGCCGCGGTGCTCGACGGCCGGGCGCCCACCGGTGAGGTGCGCCGGACCGTGCTGGCCACCTGGTCGGCGAGTGTGCCGTGACCGCCGTCCGCCGGTTCCTCTTCCCGCCGCTGCCGCTCGCGCGGGTGGCCGTCCTCGCCCGGCTGGTCTACGCCTTCGTCATCGTCGACGTCCTGCTGCTGCACACCTCGGGGCACTACCACGGCTGGGCCGATCCTGTCTGGTATCAGCCGCTGGTCATGGGCGAGCTGCTCGCCCTGCCGGCGGCATCCGTGGTTCTGGTCGAGGCGCTGCGCTGGTCGTGCGTCGCCGCGTCGCTGCTGGCCATCGCGGGCCGGATGCCGCGCCTGGCCGGCCTGGTCGTCGCGATCAGCTGGACGTGGTACCAGTACGTCGCGTTCTCCTACGGGAAGGTCGACCACGACCGCGCCGACTTCGTGGTGGCCCTGTTCCTGCTCCCCACGGTGCTGGCGGTCTCGTTCACCGACCGGCGGCGCAGCGAGTCGGCCGGCTTCGTGCTCCGCGCGATCCAGCTGGCCGCGATCGCCACCTACTTCTTCTCGGCCTGGGCGAAGCTGCGCTTCGGTGGCCCGGACTGGGTCAACTCCGCGACGATGGCCCGGGCGGTGGTCCGCCGGGGGACCTGGCTCGGGGAGCAGTTCCTGGCGATCCCCTGGTCGCTCCACGCGTTCCAGTGGGTGCTCCTCACCGTGGAGCTGCTCTCACCCGTGATCTTCCTGCTCAGCGAGCGGTGGCGACGGCGGATGGTCTACGCCTGGTTCGGCTTCCACGCCTCGGTGTACGCGACGATCACCATCGCGTTCTGGCCGCATCTGGTGATGATGCTGGCGTTCCTCCCGCTCGAGGAGTACCGCGACCGGCTGGCCGGATGGGGGCGTCGCCGCCGCGCCCGGTCGGTGGCTGGGGAGCGACGCCGCTCCGGCGGTGAACCGTCGACGGCGGTCGGCGAATCGCGTGTGACCGCACCGACCGCCGGCGGCTGGTGGTTGCTGTCGGCGGCTACCGGTCAGCCCGAACGCGGCGGCGTGAGGCCACAGGCCGGCGTGCCCCCGGGGAGTCGATACCGGTTGCGGGCCACCCAGCGGTAGACGAGACCGGCGAACTGATTGACCCCGGGAAGCCGCAGGACTGCGCCCGCCGGCCGCCACCACGGGTGCGAGTCGAGGAGCAGGCGAGCCACGGCATCCTGCGCCGCGTGAACTCGCCCGCCGGTGTCGACGTACTGCAGCGCGAGCCGGCACTGCTCCTCGGTCAGGCCGTAGTGGCCGAGGTCGACCCACTGCGAGGCGGTCACCGTGCCGCCGCGCGGTGGTGTCCAGCGCGCCGCCACCCCGGCGAGTCGGGTGCAGATGCCGCAGTCGCCGTCGAAGACGAGCAGCGGCAGGTCGGGACGCGGCGTGCTCGGTGCGGTGAGCATGGCCCCATCATCGCACCTGCGGCTCGGCGTCCGCCGAGGCGGCGGCGAGGGGCTCAGGCCGCCCTACCGGTGCGAGCACTCCGCATGCGGTGCCACCCGCGAGCGGCACAACACCTGCGAACGCGACGACGTGGGTCAGTCGGCGGGCGGGTGCACCTCGCGGCGCAGGATCTTGCCGGTCGGGCCCTTCGGCAGCGCGTCGACCACCCAGACCCGGCGCGGGTACTTGTAGGCGGCGATGCGCTCCTTGGTGAACGCGACAACGTCCTCCGGAGTAGCGGTCGAGCCCTCGCGCAGCGCGACCGCGGCACCCACCTGCTCGCCGTACAGCTCGTCGGGCATGCCGACGACCGCCACCTCGAGCACGTCGGGGTGCTGGTAGACGACCTCCTCGACCTCGCGCGGATAGACGTTCATGCCACCGCGGATGATGAGGTCCTTCGCGCGGTCGACGATGGTGAAGTAGCCCTCGTCGTCGACCGTGGCGAGGTCGCCGGTGCGGAACCAGCCGTCGGGGATCGCCTCGGCCGTCGCCTCCGGGTTCTGCCAGTAGCCCTTCATCACGTTGTCACCGCGGATGGCGATCTCGCCCACCTCGCCGGTCGGTACGTCGGCACCGATGGCGTCGACGACGCGCATCTCGCAGCCCGGGATTGCGACGCCGATGGTGCCGGGCTTCCGCTCGCGATCGGGCATGTTGAAACTGGCCACTGGGGACGTCTCGGACAGGCCGTACCCCTCGAGGATGACGCACCCGAGCTTCTCCTCGAACGCCCGCATCACCTCCAGCGGCATCGCCGAGCCGCCCGAGACGCAGGTGCGCAGCGACGAGGCGTCCATGCCGTCGGACCGCGGGTGGGCGAGGATCGCGGCGTACATCGTGGGCACGCCCTGCATCACCGTCACCCGCTCCTTCTCGATGACCTCGATGGCGGCCTCGGGGTCGAAGCGAGGGATGAGCGCGAGGCTCGCGCCGGCCGCGGTCGCGGCGTTCAGTCCGACGACGAGCCCGAAGACGTGGAAGAGCGGCAGGCAGCCCATGACCACGTCGTCACCGGTGAGCTGCTGGATGACGGTGGCCGACCGGCCGGCGTTGAGCCGGATGTTGCGGTGCGTGAGCTCGGCGCCCTTCGGCCGGCCGGTCGTGCCCGAGGTGTAGAGGATCACGGCCGTGTCGTCGTCGGCGCGGTCGACGGGCGCGGTCACCGGGCTCGTCGTCGGGGCGGCGGGGTCGGTGAGCGGCCCGGCGGGGTCGAGGCTGCCCTCGACCGGGCCCATCGGCCCGCACTCGACGATGCGGGTGCCGCTGGCCGCGGCGCCCTTCGTGGCCTCGCCGACGAAGTCGGGCCACACGAAGGCGATCTTGGCGCCCGAGTTCGTGAAGAAGAAGTCGATCTCGGCCGACTTCAGCAGCGGGTTCATCGGCACGACGACGCCACCGGCCAGCAGGATGGCCCAGTAGACGACGGGGTACGCCGGCACGTTCGGCAGGATGACCGCCACCCGGTCCCCGGGCGCGATTCCGTTCGCGCGCAGTTGTCCTGCGGTCGTCGCCGCCATCTCGCGCAGCTGGGCGTAGGTCACGCCCTGTCCGCCCACGCGCAGGGCGTCCTGGTCGGGGTGGGCGGCGGCGGTGGCGGTGAGGGTGCTGGCGAGATTGGTCATGGACGGCTCTCCTGTCCGGCAGCGTCGGCGGGCTCCGCCCATCCTCGCCTCGACGAGCACCGCGCGCCAGGGCGCCGGTCCACCGAGCGCCTGCGGTGGACATCGACGAGATCGCTCGGGCGGCGTCGGCGGGCTGCGGCAGGATGACGCCGTGGACGACACGACGAGCGGCATCCCGGAGGACCCGAGAGCTGACGTGCCGGCTGCGGGGGTGCCGGATGACGTCCGCGCGCAGTGGACGGCGCTGGCCGACGAGGTGCGCGGCCATCAGTTCGCCTACCACGTCAAGGACGCACCGACGATCAGCGACGGCGAGTACGACGCGCTGATCCGCCGGCTGAACGACCTCGAGGACGCCCATCCGTCGCTGCGCATCCCCGACAGCCCGACGCAGCAGGTCGGGGGCGCGGCGTTCGCCACCGAGTTCCGCGCGGTCGACCATCTCGAGCGCATGCTCAGCCTCGACAACACCTTCAGCCCCGACGAGCTCGCCGCCTGGGCGGCCCGGGTCGAGCGCGACGCGGGCGGCGCCGACCTGCACTGGCTGTGCGAGCTGAAGATCGACGGCCTGGCGGTCAACCTCCTCTACGAGCGGGGAACACTCACTCGGGCCTTGACCCGTGGCGACGGCCGTACCGGCGAGGACGTCACGCTCAACGTGCGCACCATCCACGGCGTCCCGCACCGGCTCGCCGGCTCCGACCACCCTGCCCGGGTCGAGGTGCGCGGCGAGGTGTACTTCCCGGTCGAGGCGTTCGCCGAGCTGAACGCCTCGCTCGTCGAGGCCGGCAAGGCGCCCTACGCCAACCCGCGCAACACCGCGGCAGGGTCGCTCCGCCAGAAGGACCCGCGTGTCACGGCGAGTCGCCAGCTGCGGATGTTGGTGCACGGCATCGGTTTTCGTGAGGGCCTCGAGCTCACTCGGCAGTCGCAGGCCTACGACCTCTTCGCGCGCTGGGGCCTGCCCATCTCGACGCGTGCGCAGGTGGTCGACACCGTCGAGGAGGTCCAGGAGTTCATCGTCGGGTACGCCGACCGGCGGCACAGTGTCGAGCACGAGATCGACGGCGTGGTCGTCAAGGTCGACGAGATCGCCGTGCAGCGCCGGCTCGGCTCCACGTCGCGCGCGCCGCGCTGGGCGATCGCGTTCAAGTACCCGCCGGAGGAGGTCAACACCAGGCTCCTCGACATCCAGGTCAACGTGGGCCGCACCGGCCGGGTCACCCCGTTCGGCGTCATGGAGCCGGTCACCGTCGCCGGGTCCACCGTGTCGATGGCCACGCTGCACAACGCGCACGAGGTCACCCGCAAGGGCGTGCTCATCGGCGACACGGTGGTGCTCCGCAAAGCGGGCGACGTCATCCCCGAGATCCTCGGGCCGGTCGTCGACCTGCGCGACGGTACCGAGCGCGAGTTCGTCATGCCCACCCACTGCCCGTCGTGCGGCACCGAGCTCGCCCACGAGAAGGAGGGCGACAAGGACATCCGCTGCCCCAACGCCCGGTCGTGCCCCAGCCAGCTCCGCGAACGGCTCTTCTCGCTCGCTTCGCGTGGTGCGTTCGACATCGAGGCGCTCGGCTGGGAGGCGGCCATCGCGCTCGTCGACCCCGAGTACAACCGGCCGGCCGATGCCACCGAGCCCGAGCAGGAGCCGGTACTCGAGAGCGAGGCCGGGCTGTTCGACCTGCGGCCCGAGCAGCTCGCCGGCGTCGAGGTGTGGCGCCAGCGCAAGGTCGAGGGCGAGCCCGGCCCGTGGGCGAAGGAGCTGTTCTTCTCCACCAAGCCCACCGCCAAGAAGCCGAGCGTCCCTCGCGCGAACACCGAGCGGATGCTTGAGCAGATCGAGCGGGCCAAGGAGCAGCCGTTGTGGCGGGTGCTCGTGGCCTTGTCCATCCGGCATGTCGGCCCCACGGCGGCGCGGGCCATCGCGCGGCGGTTCGGGTCCATGGATGCCGTGCGCGCGGCATCCGTGGAGGAGCTGGCGGGCGCCGAGGGCGTCGGCCCGGTCATCGCCGAGGCCGTGCGGGAGTGGTTCGACCGGCCCGGCAACGACTGGCACGTCGCGATCGTCGACGCCTGGGCGGCATCCGGCGTGCGGATGGTCGACGAGCGTGACGAGAGCGTCGAGCAGACCCTCGCCGGGATGACGATCGTCGTCACCGGGTCGCTCGACGGCTTCTCCCGCGACGAGGCCAAGGAGGCGATTCTCGCTCGCGGCGGAAAGGCGTCGGGCTCGGTGTCGAAGAAGACCGACTACGTGGTCGTCGGCGAGAATGCCGGCACCAAGGAGGCGAAGGCGCGCGAGCTCGGGCTGCCGATCCTCGACGAGGCCGGCTTTCGCCGGCTGCTCGACACCGGCAGCCCCGACTGAGACATCGGTCCCGGCGGGCGATCGCACGTGACGACCCGGCGGGCCTGGATCGGCGTGGCCCGCCGGGTCGCGTTCGGGGCACCCGGTCACCCGGATACCGCCGGTCAGGGAGCGCGTCGAGCCTCGACCGCCCTGGTCGTGATCGACGGAGCGCCCACCGACCCGGTGCCTCCGTCCGCGGTGTGCACCGCACGGACCTCGAGCGGACGGTCCGAGACGATGTCGAGCACGCCGACGAGCAGGCCGGTGCGGCGGTCGACGGCCTCGTCGAGGGCGCAGCAGTCGTCCATGGTCGCGTGGCCCGCCGGCAGCTCGAGCTTGGCGAACAGCCTCACCGGCTGGACGTCCGGCTCTCGACCGATGGTCCTGCCGTCGAGCACGAGCGGGGCGAACCGCTTCTCCAGCTGCGCCGGGCAGGTCGAGGGGTTGTCGATGAGCACCGCGGTCGCATACCGCCCGGGTACGACGGCGCACGGCCCGGAGCGCTCCTCGTGACCGTCGTGCTCACCGTCGGTCGGCGGTCGCGTGCCGCAGACCACCTCGACCACGTAGTGGTACCTGCACTTCGGCACGACGACACGCACCCTCTTGCCGGCGACGACGACCCCGTCGGCCACGACGTCGATGGTGCCGGCAAACTCCTGGTCGCGGTCGGCGCACGGCCGGCTTCCCACCCAGACGACCTCGAAGGTGAGGACGTGTGTCTCGTCGCCGGCGAGCGGGCCGTAACCGCCTGCGGGCGTGATCGACTCGACGAACTGGGCGGTGTCGCCGGTGGCCTCGAGGTGCACATTGCCGGTGCTCTTGACGGCGGCGGCGATGAGAGCGGAGAGGGTCGCCACGATGCTGCTGGGGTCGACGCCGCTGACGTGCGTGCCGCCGGTCGCCGCGGTGATCCGGGTGGCCTGGCCGGCGGTACCCGAACCGGGACACGTCGGGTAGTCGCCGGCGCTGATGTTCGGGTCAGCGTCGAGCGCGCCGGTGGTACCGGTCGTGGTGCTCACCGCGACGACCGTGATCTCGGCGCCGGTGAGGTCGGCCGTGGTGGACGCCTCCGTGATCGCCGTGGCCAGCCCGGTGAGGTCGGTGCAGATCGGGTCGTGCGCGGGGGCGTCCCCGAACCACACGACGATCCGCTTGCTGTCCGGGCGCCAGCCGATGGACCCGTTCGTGGCCAGCTCGTGGAGCGCGTAGAGCTGTCCCTCGGAGGTGTCGCCGCCTTCGGCAGCTGCCCAGGTCCCGATGGCGGTGCTCACCGCGGTGTGGTCGGTCGTCGGGGCCAGCTGATGCTGGAACGCGTAGGAGTTGACCTCGGGGACAGGGAAGTCGCGGTAGTTGCCGACGCCCCAGGCGACGTCGAAGGCGGCCAACGCCGGGTCGCCGAGGATGGCGCCCGCACCGGCTTTGACGGCCTCGATGACCGAGGTCATGCTCCCGGTCGTGTCGGCGAGGAGGTACACGTCGGCCTTCGGTGCGGTGCCGTTCGGCGGCACCGTGACCGTGATCGTCTCGGTCCGCCGGTCGCACTTGTCGAGCCGCCAGTCGTTGCGCGACGGGTCGATCGTCACCGGCTCGCGAGGCGGGGTCGGCGTCGCGACGAGCGGAGGGTCGAAGACCGGGACGAAGGGGTCGTGTCCGAGGGTCGCAACGAACTCCCGGTACGGCGTGATCGTCCCGTCCTCCGTGACGACGGCGCTGGCCACCGTGTTGCCGCCGCCCTCGGCGACCCCGTGGTAGATCGTGACGCGGTCGCCCGTCGGCAGTCGGGTCTCGGTGCTGCCCGCGGGGGACGCGGGGGCGCCGAGGACCTCGGCGAGGTGGTCCCGCACGCTGGCGGGCAGGCTGGTGTTCTTCCTCTTCTTGGTGGTCATCGGATGTCGCTTCCGAGCGTGGCGGGCCGATCCCCAGTCCGTCTGGCCGCTCACGATGAAGGAGGGCGCGGCAGCGCCCGTGATACCTCTGC
>JBOFBK010000701.1:0-1245 GCA_051645525.1 Dermatophilaceae bacterium
CGTCGATGAGACGCTCGACGAGAGCAACCTCGGCGCTGGGGCCTGCGATGTGGAACTCGTTGCCGCGCACGTGGATCTCGACCTTCGGGAACTGCCGCTCCATCGTGCGCAGCAGCTCGTCGCGCGGACCGAGGAGGGCGACCATCGCGACGTCGGCCGGGACCGTCACCGTGTGCTGGGGCACGTGGGGGTGCGCGGATGCCGCGGGCTGGCCGGAGGCCGACCCGGGATGGCCGGAAGGAGCGTCACTCATCGTGGGCCAAGTGTACGGAGCCGCCACGACGGGCGGCACCCGCGTTCCTGGCACCGCGTCATCCCGACCGTCATCCAGGAGGCCAGGTGAGCTCGCGACCGCCGAGCACGTGTAAATGTGCGTGGAACACGCTCTGCTGGGCGGCGGCGCCGGTGTTCGCGACGAGGCGGTAGCCGGGCAGGCCCCCGGCATCCGCGACCGACGCCGCCAGCCCGACGGCGTCGGCGAGCCCGACGGCGTCGGCGAGCTCGACGGCGGATGCCGCGGCCAGGGCGGCAAGGTCCGGCACGTGGCGGCGAGGGATGACGAGCACGTGCGTCGGCGCCTTCGGGTCGATGTCCCGGAACGCCAGCGAGTCCTCGGTGCCGGCGACGACGTCGGCCGGAACCTCACCGGCGACGATGCGGCAGAAGAGGCAGTCGGCGCTGTCCGTCGTGCTCATGGCGCGACGCTACCGGCTCCTGCCGCGACGTCGTTCTCGCCGCCGCACGTCTCCGCTCACCCGGTGACGACGAGCCCGGTGGCGAGCAGATTCAGGCCGCTGGACTCCTCCCACACGCCCTGGTTCGCCAGCCGGATGCTGTACTCCGGCCGTGTCGACAGTGCCGCCACCGGGTCGGGCAGGCCGAGCAGCACGTCGTATGTACCCGCCGGGACGTCCGCCGGCACCGTCGGCGCTGCCGCGACGGTGATGTCACCGGCCTCACGGAGCCACATCCGCGGATCCAGCGCGGCATCGCGCTCCTTGAGGATGCCCATCGGATACGTGGTGCCGGTGTCCTTGTTCCGCAGCACCACGTTCAGGTCGCGCGGGTTGAACGGTGCCGCGTACCCGACGTTGCGCACCACGAACGACGCCGACAGCGCGTCCCCTGCCTTGACCGACTCCTGGATCGAGGAGCTCTTCAGCTCGAACCGGTACCCCAAGCGCCGATCGAACTCCTCATAGCAACCCGCCTTCTTCCACTCCGTCAACGTCGGCTCGTAGAACT
>JBOFBK010000702.1:0-1539 GCA_051645525.1 Dermatophilaceae bacterium
GACCGAGTCGGCCGGTGCCGCCGGGAGCGTGGATGACGTGCGGTCATGACTCCATCGTCACCCGCTCCGCGGCAGATCGGGTGGCCGGGGTCGGAGGTTGTCCAACGTGCGGCGCACAGGTCGGTGGGCTATACCTGCACGGATGACGACCTCCGACGTGCTGCAGACCGACGAGACGCGCTTCGCGGGCCTGCCCGCCGCGCTCCCCGCGCCGACGATGGTGCCGACCGCCGACGGGCTGCGCATGGCGGTGGTCGACGCGGGCCCGCGCGACGCGCCGGTCGTGCTGCTGCTGCACGGCGAGCCGACCTGGTCCTACCTCTACCGCACCATGGCGCCGGCGCTGCTGGACGCCGGGCTGCGGGTCGTGGCTCCCGACCTCATCGGGTTCGGCCGGTCGGACAAGCCGGTCGACGACGCGGCCCACACCTACGCCGGGCACGTCGAGTGGTTGCGGTCGGTGCTCTTCGACGGTCTCGACCTCGCCGACGTCACCCTGTTCTGCCAGGACTGGGGCGGGCTGTTCGGTCTGCGGCTGGTGGCCGAGCATCCGGAGCGGTTCGCCGCGGTGTGCGCGTCGAACACCGGCCTGCCCGACGGCAGCCGGCCGATGGGCGAGGAGTGGCAGCGGTTCCACGCGTTCGTGCAGGCCACACCCGACCTGCCGGTGGGCCGGCTGGTGGCCGGCGGGTGCGCCACACCACCGCCGCCCGAGGTGGTCGCCGCCTACGACGCGCCGTTTCCGACCGTCGAGCACAAGGCCGGGCCCCGCGCGCTGCCCGGGCTGGTGCCCCAGTCGCCGGACGCGCCCGGCGCGAGCGACAACGTGCAGGCGTGGTCGGTGCTCGGTGAGCTCGACCTACCCTTCCTGTGCGCCTTCAGCGACGGCGACCCGGTCACCGCCGGCATGGACCGTGTCATCCAGGCCCGGATCCCGGGTGCACAGGGCCAGCCGCACACGACGATCGCCGGGGCCGGGCACTTCGTGCAGGAGGATGCCGGGCCCGAGCTGGCCCGGGTGCTGCTCGACTGGCGCCGCAGCTGAGCCGCCACATCGGCCAGGTGCCGGATGCCGCACCGGCCGCACCGGCCGCACCGGCATCCGGCCGTACCGGATGCCGCACCTCCTGCCGTACCGGGACCGTCATCCGGCCGCACCGGCGACCGGCATCCGCTCGGGCGTCTCGGCCGAGACGGCAGGGTCACCTCAGGTCGGCGGTGGCCCGCTCGTAGGCGTCGGCGAGCCGGCCCAGGTCGGCGCGGTACTCGCCGATGCGGCATCCGCGGCCACTCGGCTTGAGCAGGATCCCCTCGGCGGCCCAGCGCTCGCGCGCCTCGTCCAGGAGCTCGGCCGGGAGGTCTCCACCGGCCTGGGTGACCCGCCACCAGGTGACGTTCGACCCGTAGGTGCTCATCACCCGGCCGACGAGGCGCGGCCCCACGCCGACCAGAGCCGCGATGTCGCCGTAGGCGACGACCCGCCCCCGCGGCACCTGCTCCACCGCCCGCAGCACGCGCTCCACCACCACGTCGTCCACG
>JBOFBK010000703.1:0-2905 GCA_051645525.1 Dermatophilaceae bacterium
TCGGCGACTGGTCGCCGCTGGATCGTGACTCCGACCCGGTCGACGTCGACCTGGAGAAGATCGCCGCGGCCCAGGACCGCTACCAGCACATCTCGACCACCATCGACGACGCCGTGCGGACTTTGGAGAAGATCTCGTCCGGAGCCATCGACGTGTCCAAAGGCAAGTACGCCGACGCGTTGCGCGAGGAGTCCACCAAGCTTAAGGACAAGCTCGGCAAGGCCGGGGTGCGCTACCGCGACGTCGCCGCCGAGATCGCCAAGTACGAGCCCGACCTGGAGGCTGCCCTCGACGGCAGCGCCAAGGCGTTGGAGGACGCCCGCGCCGCCGAGGACGCACAGGCATCGGCCGCCGCCATGCCCGAGCCGCAACCCGACCAGGATGGCGCTGTCTCCACCGACGAGCGACAGAAGGGCAAGGCCAAGGATGACGCCGCAGCCGATGCCAACGACGCCCTCGCCGCCGCGAAGAACCGGCTGCAGACCACGCTTGACGACCTCGAGGTCGCCGGCACTCGATTCGCCGACGCCGTCACCGAACGCAGATACCGCGACGACGGCCTGAAGGACAAGGATCCCTGGCGACTCACCGAAGCCTTGAAGGATATTTCTTTGGCGTTCGCAGTCATCGGGCTCGCGCTCGGCGCTGTCAGCATCCTCATCCCAGGTGTCAACGCATTGGCTCTGGCCGGTATAGCGGCCGGAGCGGTCAGCCTCGGTGCCAGCGCCAAACTCTACGACATGGGCGAGGGCAGCCTGACCGACGTCATCCTCGGTGCCGTCGGCCTAGGTCTTGCCGGCATCGGGGCGGGGTTTGCGCAAGCCGGGAAGCAGGTCGGCGCTGCGGCCCGAGCGGGCCGGGGTGGTCAAGCCAGCGGAGCCCCGGACGACATCCCGCTTGGACCGGTGTCCGGCGCGCCGCGGCCCGGGTCGACGGCCAGCTCCGACGATGCCTTCCACACGCCTCCGACCAGTCCGCGGCCCGGCTCGCCAACGGGCGATGGCTCTCCGCCTCCGCCTCCACCTCCACCGACGAACAAGCCCCTCCCGCCTCCACCGACGAACAAGCCCCTCCCGCCTCCACCGACGAACAAGCCCCTCCCGCCTCCACCGACGAACAAGCCCCTCCCGCCTCCACCGGGGGACGCAGCCAGCAACTTCAAGCCAATGTCGGACTTTTTCAACAACCCCCTCATTAACTTCCTGATCGGCAAGTCCGGTCTCGTAGTTCCGGAGGTCGGTTTCGGTTCCTCTGCGATAGCGCAGGCGACGAAGGGGATCACCGCCCTAGCCAACATCGGTCAACCTGGCGGTCTTTTAAATATGGGTATAGTCCTCGCGGGCGTCAGCGATGCTGCTGAACTTGCCAGCGTTGCGGCCGCCGCTGGCCAGAAGATCTCTCCTGCCTTCTACGCGTTCGGGGCTGCCAACCAGGCCTTCAACTTCGGCAACATCGGGTACACGAGCGACCAGGTTCGTAGCGCTACGCAGCCCGAAGGTTCGGCGCCATCGGCGGCTCCGTTCTCATGAACAGCCACATGACACCGGGCCTCGCCCCGATCTCAGTCACGTGGTTGTGGGACTGGGTGCCCGGGCCGGGTCTCGGTCCGGGAGCTGATGCCGAGTGGACCGAGCGGACGTCGGCGGACTTCGCTCGCTGGACCCGCGAGGGGCTGACGGCGGTCCGGGCTGCGTGGGAGCGGGAGCAGGAGACCGCACCGACCCCGGCCGAGTTCTCGATCACCGACGACGTGGTGGGACAAAGCACGACCGCGTGGCTGCTGGCACGTCGCGACCAGCTGCCGCCGTGGAGCCGGCTCGCGTGGGGGGCGGCCTTCGTGGACGAGATGCCCCGGTGGGCACCGGTGCCGGTGGTCGTGGAGTTCCGAGAGCCCCGGCAGACCGAGTCGCATTACCTCATGGATGAGGTGGGGGCGCAGGGCCCGCCCGGCGACGGTCGCGAGCCGGTTGTCGACTACGTCTCCACACCGCGCGGCGACGGCGTCCGGGTGACTGCCATGCTGCGCGGCGAGTACGGCCGGGCCGCCGGTCGTCTTGACGCCGCTATGCGGATCGAGGTTCCGCACGTCGAGAGCCCGCTGACCGCGGACGTGCTGTTCTCCACCCGGATCTTCGACCTCGGGCTGCTCGGCGTGATCGGCCAGGGCGTCGAGCTGCTGATGCACCAGGTGGCCGCCGACTGCGTGCCCGAAGCCGACGGCGTGGCGCCTCGACTGACCCTGATCACCACCGAGAGGAGCACGCCGTGATCGACGTCGAGATGGTCATCCCAGAGGGGTGGATGCAGTTCCCGACCGTGCCAGGTACCGAGCGCGAGCGGGCCCGAGTGATCGAAGGGCTGGTGGAGGAGCACCTCCCCGACTCGCTGCCCCGAGACAGCGCCGAGCCCTGGCGCCGCGAGCTTCGCAAGCGGCTCGAGGAGGCCACCGCGGAAGCATCGCGGCAGGGCGCGCGGTCGGTGCTGCTCCCGGTGCGGCGCTACGGGGACGTGCTGCTGCCCGGCTCGCTCCTGCTCACCGTGCTTCAGGACGACCCGGACACCGACGCGGAGCAGCTGCTGTCCTCCCTCCTCGCCGAGGCGGGCGACAAGGGCACGTACCTGGAGATCGGCGGAGCGCCGTCGGTGCGGATCGCAGCCGCGATAGACAGCAAGTCGATCGGTCGCAAGGAGCCCTCGCTCCGGGTCTCCTACTACGTGTCGAACCCCGAAGAGCCGGGCTACTGGGCGCTGCTGACCTTCAGCGTCCTCAGCGGCGGCGATGTCGAGGCGGCCCCCGTGCAAGCCGTCGTCATGCTGTTCGACGCGGTCGTAGGATCCCTGCGCTGGTGTGTGCACCAGCCGGCCTGACTCGATGTCCGGATGCACGGCCGACCGGGCGATGGTC